>NZ_CP023747.1:5816083-6142167 GCF_008704995.1 Streptomyces nodosus | reverse complement strand
GGGTCGAGCGCGGCGGACGGCTCGTCCATCACGATGAGCCGTACGTCGTGGGAGAGCGCCCGTGCCATCGACACGATCTGCTGCTGGGCCGCCGACAGTTCACCGACGAGACGGGCGGGATCGATCTCGGGGTGTCCGAGTCTGGCGAGGAGCCGGGCCGTCGACGCGCGGGCCGCTCCCTTCCGTACGACGAATCCGGCGGCCGTGGGTTCATGGCCGAGGTGGACGTTCTCGGCCACCGACAGGTGCCCGACCAGGTCGAGTTCCTGGTAGATGGTGGCGATGCCGCGGCGCATGGCGGCGCTGGGCGAGCGGAGGGTGACCTCTTCCCCGCACCAGCGGATGGTGCCGGTGTCGGGCTGGTGGGCGCCGGCCAGGACCTTGATCAGGGTGGACTTCCCGGCCCCGTTCTGGCCGAGCAGACAGTGCACTTCTCCGGCCTGGACGTCGAGGTCGACGCCGTCGAGGGCCCGGACTCCGGGGAACGACTTGGTGATGCCGGACATGGTGAGCAGCGGCGGTTCTGGTGCCATGTGGGTCCCCCAGGCGGGCGTACGGGCCGGGTTCGGAACGGAACGCGTACCGGGCAGGCGTGTTCGGGGCGGGGCGATGCGGGGCGGTGGCCGGGTGGTGCGGGGGCAGAGCTTGGTTGCACGTGGAGCCGAGGTGCGGGCGGAGCCGAGTCGGTGCGGGACGGTGCGGTGCCGTGCGCCGGGTGATCTCCGCGGGTCTCGCTGCGGGCGGTCACCGCGGTGATCTCAGCGGTGGTCCTGCGAGTGCTGTGTACGGGTGGTCCCGCGGTGCGGGTGTGCGGTGGTCCTGCAGTACGGGTGGACCTGCGGTGCGGGTGCGGTGGTCCTGCGGTACGGGTGTACGAGCGATCCTGCGGTGCAGCTGTGCGGTGGTCCTGCGGTGCGGATGTACGAGTGATCCTGCGGTGCGCTGCGCGGTGGTCCCGCGGATGCTGTCCGCGGGTGATCTCTGCTGGAGCCGGACGGGCCGTCTACACGGGGGAGAACAGGTGGTCGCTGATGAGGCGGGCCGCGCCGATGACTCCGGCCTTGTGGCCCAACTCGCCGAGGACGATGGGCAGATTGCCCGTCGCCAGCGGCAGAGACTGGCGGTAGACCTGGGTGCGGATCGCGGCGAGCAGGGTGTGACCGAGGCCGGTCACTCCGCCGCCGATCACCACGAGACCGGGGTTGAAGAAGCTGACCAGGCCGGCGATGACCTGGCCGGTACGGGTGCCGCCCTCCCTGATGAGGTCGAGCGCGGTGGCGTCGCCCGCGGCGGCCGCGGCGGCGACATCGACGGCGGTGAGACCGCCCTGGGTCTCCAGCCGTGCCGCGAGCTCCGGGGACAGTCCCTGCTGGGCCGCCTCCAGTGCGTCACGGGCCAGGGCCGCGCCACCGAAGTGGGCCTCCAGGCAACCCCGGTTGCCACAGGCGCAGGGGCGTCCCTCGGGCACGGCCTGGATATGGCCGATGTCGCCCGCGCTGCCCGTCGCACCACGGTGGACCTCACCGCCGGCGACGATGCCGCAGCCGATGCCGGTACCGATCTTGATGCAGAGGAAGTCGCCCACGGAGCGGGCGACGCCCGCGTGCTGCTCCCCCATGGCCATCAGGTTCACATCGTTGTCGACCATGACGGGGCAGCCGAGTTCCTGGCTGAGTGCCTCCCGGACCGGGAAGCCGTCCCAGCCCGGCATGATCGGCGGGGCGACCGGTACGCCTTCGGGGAAGCGGACCGGGCCCGGGACGCCGATACCGGCGCCGTCGAAGCCCTCCGCCAGCCCGGTGGCCTTCAACTTCGCGGCCATGGACAGGGCTTGCTCGAAGACCGCGACCGGGCCCTCGCGTACGTCCATGGGCTGGTTGAGGTGTCCCAGCACCTCCAGTTCGGCGTTGGTGACCGCGACGTCGACCGAGGTCGCGCCGATGTCGACGCTGAGGAAGCGCAGATGGGGGGCGAGCCGGATGTTGTGGGAGCGGCGTCCGCCGCGCGAGGCGGCGAACCCGTCCGCGACGACCAGCCCCGTCTCCAGCAGCCGGTCGACCTCCACGGCCAGCTTCGACCGTGACAGTTCGATCTGATCGCCCAGTTGCGCGCGGGAGTTGGGACCCCCGTCGCGCAACAGCCTGAGCAGCCGGGCCTGGTGCGCGTTCGCCGGTCGTGCCGTCATTCGTCTCACGCGCCCCTCCCCGCCCCGCATCGGCCGATCGCTCCGGGCTTTCGAGGGGAACGTATCAGCGACTGCCGGAACTGGGAAGAAGTTTCACAGCAATCACCGACGACTTTCCCCACTGCCAGGACAAAGTGACGGCCCGGCGACTGCTCAGGGGCAGCGGACCACCTGGCCCGCGTACGACAGATTGCCGCCGAAGCCGAAGAGCAGCACTTCGTCCCCGGTCGAGATCTCCCCGCGTTCCACGAGCTTGGAGAAGGCCAGCGGGATGCTCGCCGCGGAGGTGTTCCCGGATTCGCTGACATCGCGGGCGACCACCGCGTTCACGGCACCGAGCTTCTGGGCGAGCGGCTCGATGATGCGCAGGTTGGCCTGGTGCAGCACGACCGCGGCCAGGTCCTCGGGCGCGGTGCCGGCCCGCTCGCAGACCCGGCGGGCGATGGGCGGCAGCTGGGTGGTCGCCCACCGGTACACGCTCTGGCCCTCCTGGGCGAACCGCGGGGGCATGCCCTCGATGCGCACCGCGTGCCCCATCTCGGGCACCGAACCCCACAGCACGGGCCCGATCCCGGGCGCCTCGGCGGACGGGTCGGCCTCGACGACGGCGGCCCCGGCACCGTCGCCGACCAGCACACAGGTCGTGCGGTCGCTCCAGTCCGCCACCTCGGACATCTTGTCCGCCCCGATGACGAGCGCCCGGGTGGCCGCGCCCGCGCGCACCGCGTGGTCGGTGGTGGCCAGCGCATGGGTGAAACCGGCGCAGACGACATTGACGTCCATCGCCGCCGGGGAGGGGATGCCGAGGCGGGCAGCGACCCGGGCCGCGGTGTTGGGCGAGCGGTCGACGGCGGTGGAGGTGGCGACCACGACCAGGTCGATGTCACGGGGCGCCAGTCCCGCCGACGCGAGCGCCTTGGCTGCGGCGTGCGCGGCCAGCTCGTCGACGGGTTCGTCGTCGCCGGCGATATGACGCGTCCGGATGCCCACCCGGGTCCTGATCCACTCGTCGTTGGTGTCGACCATGGTGGCCAGGTCCTCGTTGGTGAGCACCTTGGCGGGCTGGTAGTGGCCGACGGCGACGATACGCGAGCCGGTCATGGGCGGGTCCCCCTTGTGGCCGTGGGTAGCGGGATCCACCAGTCTGATCAATGACTCACGGGTATGACGGCAGGCGAAGTGACAGGAAAGGGGCGCCCTTGTTGTCGGCTTCCCGCAGCCCCTCGGACACCCTCGTGCCCCTACGGCCGCCCGGAGCAGCGGATGTCACCCGGTGGGCCGGGGCGAACGGGTGCGGCTCGGCGTGGCGCTCCCGTGCAGGGGGCGTACCACCCCCTCGCCGGGGCCCCGTGTCTGCGGGACCATGTGCAGGACAATGAGATCGTCGGGGTCACCCCGCCGCACCGCGGCGACCGGTGACCCGGGCGACCGCCGCATCGAGGGCCGCTCCGTCCGGCCGCACGCACAGACCCGGGGCTGATGAGGACATGGGACGAGTCACGGAACGACGCAAGGTGATCCGCATCCGCAACGGGACGGTCTCCGCCCGGCCGGACACGCTCGTCGCCGAGGAGCCGCTGGAGATCAGGCTCAACGGGAAGCCCCTCGCCATCACCATGCGCACCCCGGGCGACGACTTCGCGCTGGCCGCCGGGTTCCTGGTCAGCGAGGGTGCCCTGGGCGGACAGGGAGACGTGCAGAGCATCGTGTACTGCGCGGGGGCCACCCATGGGGACGGCTCCCCCGCGGACGACGGGGCCGGGGCGCCGAGCGGGCCACCGGGCTCGAACACCTACAACGTGGTGGATGTGCGGACCTCGCCGGGCGTGGTGCTGCCCGACATCACGCTGGAGCGCAATGTCTACACCACCTCCTCCTGCGGACTGTGCGGCAAGGCGAGCCTGGACGCGGTCCGCACCACGGCGCGCTGGCCCATCGCCGACGCCCCGCCGCTCCGGGTGGACCCGGAGCTGCTGGCGCTGCTCCCCGACCGGCTGCGTGCGGCCCAGCGGGTCTTCGACCGGACCGGGGGCCTGCATGCGGCGGCCCTGTTCACCGAGGACGGCGAGCTGCTCGACGTCCGCGAGGACGTGGGCCGGCACAACGCGGTGGACAAACTGGTCGGCCGCGCCCTGCAGAACGGGGATCTGCCCCTGTCCCGGGCCGTCCTGCTGGTCTCGGGCCGGGCCTCCTTCGAGCTGGCGCAGAAGGCCGTGATGGCGGGCATCCCGGTACTGGCCGCGGTCTCGGCGCCGTCGTCGCTCGCGGTGGACCTGGCCGCCGAGACCGGACTGACCCTGGTGGGCTTTCTGCGGGGCAGCTCCATGAACGTGTACGCGGGCGAGCACCGCATCCCCCTGCACACCCCGGCCGGCCGGGGCTGACCGGTCCCCGTCGCCGTCCCGGGCGAATCCGGCCGGGACGGCCTCGACCGGGACGGCCTCAGCCTGGCAGGCTCCCCGTGCCGACCGCGCCCGGTGCGCCTATGGCCCTCCCCGCGTCGGCATCGCCCGGCCGTGGGTCGCGGGCGCGGCGTTTGGCGATCACCGCGCAGACCATGAGCTGCATCTGGTGGAAGAGCATCAGCGGCAGCACGGCGAGCGAGGCATGCGTCCCGAACAGCACGCTCGCCATCGGCAGTCCGGAGGCGAGGGACTTCTTCGACCCGGCGAACTGGATCGCGATCCGGTCCTCCCGGTCGAAGCCCAGGGCACGGCCGCCGTACCAGGTCAGCAGGAGCATCACGGCCAGCAGCGCCGCCTCGACCACCAGGAGGCCGCCCAGTCTGAGCAGGCTCACCTGGTGCCAGATGCCCTGGACCACGCCCTCGCTGAACGCGGTGTAGACGACCAGCAGGATCGAGCCGCGGTCCACCAGTCCCAGCACCGTACGGTGCCGCGTGAGAAAGCCCCCGACCCAGCGGCGCAGCAGCTGCCCGGCGAGGAACGGCACCAGCAGCTGCAGCACGATCTTGACGAGCGAGTCCGTCGAGAGACCGCCGCCGCTGTTGCCGAGCAGCACCGCCGCGAGCAGCGGGGTGACGAAGATGCCGGCGAGCGAGGAGAAGGAGCCCGCGCAGATCGCGGCGGGCACATTGCCGCGGGCGATGGAGGTGAAGGCGATCGACGACTGGATGGTCGAGGGGACGAGGGTCAGAAAGAGCAGGCCGGTGTAGAGGTCGTGCGTCAGGAGTCCCGGCACCAGGCCGCGCGTGGCGAGGCCGAGTGCGGGAAAGACGAGGAATGTGCAGGCCAGCACGGTGACATGGAGTCGCCAGTGCCGGAGCCCGGCCAGTGCCTCATGGGTGGAGAGCCGGGCCCCGTAGAGAAAGAACAGAAAGGCGATCGCGGCCGTGGCAGCGCCCGATGCTACGGGGGCGGCCGTGCCCCGCGCCGGGACGAGGGCCGCGAGTCCCACGGTGCCCAGCAGCAGAAGGATGTACGGATCGACCGGCATCCATCGAGGCCATGACAGACGTTTCACTGTGCTCCCGTACTCGGTGCTTCCGGCTCGTTCACCCTCCCCATGCTCCCCTTCCGGACAGCGATCGGGAATCCGGCACACCCCTCTGACTGCTATCACGCTTCGCGATAACCTGAGCCTGTGTACGACCCTTCCCATCTGCGGACGTTCCTCGCGGTGGCCCAGACGCTGAGTTTCACCCAGGCCGCCCGGCGGCTGGGGCTGCGCCAGTCCACCGTGAGCCAGCATGTGCGGCGGCTGGAGGAGGCGGCCGGGCGCCGGCTGTTCACCCGGGACACCCACTCCGTGGAGCTGACGGAGGACGGCGAGGCGATGCTCGGCTTCGCCCGGCGGCTCCTGGAGGTGCACGAGCAGGCGGCGGCGTTCTTCACCGGGACCCGGCCGCGGGGCCGGCTGCGGTTCGGCGCCTCCGAGGACTTCGTGCTGACCAGACTGCCGGAGATCCTGGAGCGCTTCCGGTACGAGCATCCCGAGGTCGACCTGGAGCTGACGGTCGAGCTGTCGGGCACGCTGCACGAACGGCTCGCGGCGGGCCGGCTCGACCTGGTGCTCGCCAAGCGGCGGCCCGAGGACCCGCACGGTGAACTGGTCCGGCACGACAGGCTGGTGTGGATCGGCGCGGAACGGCTGCGTCTCGACCCCGACCGGCCCGTTCCGCTCATCGTTTATCCCCCGCCGGGCATCACCCGCGCCCGTGCCCTGGAGGCGCTGGAGCGTGAGGGCCGGCCCTGGCGCATCGTGTGCACCAGCGGCAGCCTCAACGGTCTGATCGCGGCGGCCCGCGCCGGTCTGGGGGTGATGGCCCACTCCCGGGGGCTGGTCCCGCCCGGGCTGGTGCGTGTCCCGGAGCGTGCGGGCCTGCCGGAACTGGGCGAGGTCGACTTCGTACTGCTCCACGCGGCCCGGCCCGGCACGGCCCGGAGCGCGGCCGGGGCACTGGCGGCTGCGATCCTCGCGGGCGGCGACCGGCTGCACCGGGGTCGGCGCGAGCCGAACTGGTAGCCGCCGCCACCCGCGGACGGCCGAGCCGACCGCTCAGGCGGGAGTACGGGCCTGTCGGCGCTCAGGCGGGAGTACGGGTCTACGGGGCCGCCGTGGGCAGCTCCACGGTGATGCGGATCCCGCCGGCGGGGCGCGGAGCGAGGGTGAGCGTGCCGTCGTGTGCCTGGGTGATGGTGTCGGCGATGGCCAGGCCGAGGCCGACGCCCGCGTGGTCGGTGCGGAGGCGTTCGGTGCCGCGCCGGAACGGTTCGGTGAGGGTCGGGACCAGTTCCGGGGAGAGCTGCTCGCCGGTGTTCTCGACCGTGAGCACCGCGGCCCCGGGGCGGACGTCCGCGGAGACCCACACGGTGCCCCGCTCGGGCAGGTTGTGGACGATCGCGTTGTGCACCAGGTTCATGGTCAGCTGGAGCAGCAGCGCCTGCGATCCGAACGTGGGGGTGAGATCGCCGCGGATCTCGACGGTGACGCCGTGCTTCTCCGCGAGGGGGAGCAGGGTTTCGGTGGCTTCTTCCACCACGAGGGAGAGGTCGAGGTGTTCTCGGGTGAAGGAGCGCTGTTCGGCGCGGCTGAGCAGGAGCAGCGCCTCGGTGAGGTCGATCGCCCGGGTGTTGACGGTGTGCAGGCGCTCGACGAGCTCGCCGGTGTCACGGTCCGGATCGGTGCGGGCCACCTCGAGGAGCGCCTTGGAGATCGCCAGCGGGGTGCGCAGCTCATGGGAGGCGTTGGCCGCGAATCTCCGCTGTTCGGCGACGTGCGCCTCGAGCCGGGCGAGCATCGTGTCGAAGGCGTCGGCGAGTTCGCGGAACTCGTCCTTGCGGCCCGGGAGCCGGATCCGGTGGGAGAGTGATCCGTTCGTGGCCGTGCGGGTGGCGCCCGTGATGCGGGTCAGCGGGGCCAGCATCCGGCCGGCCAGGATCCACCCTCCCACCAGGCCGAACACCAGCAGGATCACCAGTACCGCGGCCGCCCTCGGAGCGAAGACGTGCAGAAGGCTGGACCGGACGGGAAAGACACCGGGCGTGAGGGTGTCCGTGGAGCCGGGGATGATGAGCGCGCGTTCGGGGATGTATCGCAGCAGGAACAGCCACACCGCCGCGAGCAGCAGAACGCCGGCGAGCATCAGGAATCCGGTGTAGCTGAGGGTGAGTTTGAGGCGAACGCTCACCCCGGGCGGTCTATCCACGCTCCTCTCCTTCCGGTCCTTCCGGTCCGGCCCCCGGTCCCGTGTCGATGCGGTAGCCGGTGCCCGGCACGGTGGCGATGATCCAGGGTTCGCCGAGACGCTTGCGCAGGGCCGAGACGGTGATGCGCACGGCGTTGGTGAACGGGTCGGCGTTCTCGTCCCACGCGCGTTCCAGGACTTCTTCCGCGCTGACGACACCGCCCTCGGCGGCGACCAGGACTTCGAGCACCGCGAACTGCTTCCTGGTCAGCGCGACATAGCGGCCGTGCCGGTAGACCTCCCGGCGAAACGGGTCCAGTCGCAGACCCGCGATCTCCCGCACGGGCGGCCTGTTGTGGGCCCGTCTGCGGTCGAGCGCTCTGAGCCTGAGCGCGAGTTCCCGGAGCGCGAAGGGCTTGGTGAGGTAGTCGTCGGCGCCGAGTCCGAACCCGGAGGCCTTGTCGTCGAGACGGTCGGCCGCGGTGAGCATCAGGATCGGCATGCCGCTGCCGGAGGCGACGATGTGTGCGGCGATCTCGTCACCGGACGGTCCGGGAACGTCCCGGTCGAGGACGGCGATGTCGTAGGTGTTGACTCCCAGCAGTTCCAGAGCGGTGTGGCCGTCACCCGCGATGTCGGCCGCGATCGCTTCCAGGCGCAGGCCGTCGCGGATGGCTTCCGCCAGATAGGGTTCGTCCTCGACGATCAGCACACGCATGTCGTCGACGATACAAGTCGGCGCATATCGTCCCCGTATCGAGAACCGCATACGTGCCTGCGACACCGCACCGCCTTGACTGGCGAGTATGACTCAAGCCCCACCACCGCCGGCACGGACGACGCCCCGCCGCATCCACCGGCTCCTACCGGCACGGACGACGACCCGGGCGGACACGGCGGAGACCGCGCAGGGCGGCACCGGCCCCCATGACATCGGCTCCGGTTCCTGGCGCGCGGGCGTCCGGCGGGTGATCACGATCGGCTCCCGGCCCGGGCCGTGGAAGCGCGGCCCGGTGCTCGCGGCGCTGGCGCTGCTGCTGGGCCTGATCATGCTGGGGCACGCGGAGATCCCGAACCGGATCGGGAACCTCGGCAGCCTCACGGAGACCCTGCTGCCGTGGTTCGGCCTGTTCGTCCCGGTGCTGCTGGCCGGGGCACTGTGGCGCCGCTCCGCCTCCGCGGTGGTCGCGCTGCTGCTGCCGGCCGTGGTGTGGCTGAACATCTTCGGCGGGCTGCTCGGCGACAAGTCCCACCCGGGCGGCGACCTCACCGTGGCCAGCCACAACGTCAGTGCCGACAACCCCGACCCGGCCGGCACCGCCCGTGACCTGGCCGCCTCCGGCGCGGACCTGCTGGCCCTGGAGGAGATCACCGCGCAGGCGAAGCCGCTGTACGAGAGGGAACTGGCGAAGGCGTACCCGTACCACACGGTGCTGGGGACGGTCGGGCTCTGGAGCAGGCTGCCGCTGTCGGACACCCGGCCGGTCGACATCGAGATGGACTACGGGCCGCTGGGGGACACCAAGCCGGCCGAGGTCAAGTTGACCTACAACCGGGCGCTGCGCACCACGGTGGCCACCGACCGGGGTCCGCTGGCGGTGTATGTGGCTCATCTGGGCTCCGCGCGGGTGAATCCCCGGGCGGGCTTCTGGACGGCGTCACGGGACAGGGGCGCCCAGGCACTCGGCACGGCCCTCGCCGCCGAGCGCACCGAGCGGGTGGTGCTGCTCGGCGATCTGAACGGCACCATGGACGACCGCGCGTTCAGCGGCATCACCGCGCGGCTGCACTCGGCCCAGGAGGTGGCCGGCAGCGGCTTCGGCTTCAGCTGGCCGGCGGCGTTCCCGATGGTGCGGATCGACCAGATCCTGGTCCGCGGGGTGAAGCCGGAGAGCTCATGGGTGCTGCCGGCCACGGGCAGCGACCACCTGCCGGTGGCGGCCCGGCTCAGCTGGTGACCACCGTGTGTCCGGCCGCCCGGCCCGCCGGAGGTGGCCCGAGCCACTGACGGGCCCGAGCCCCGCGCCGACGCGTCGCGCGCCTGTTCCGTCGGATCCCGCACCCATGAGGGCGGTTACCGCCGAGTTCGGTGGGCGGAGGTCGTCGTACGGGGGAGGACGCACCCATCGCACAGGAGAGTGGGGACGACGACATGCGCTCATGGGTGCCGCTCATCGCGGTCTGTCTGGGAACGTTCATGCTGCTGCTGGACGTGACGATCGCCATCGTCGCGCTGCCCGACATGGCACGGGCGCTGCACGCGTCGCTCAGCGATCTGCAATGGGTGATGGACGGATATGCGCTGGCCCTGGCCGCGCTGCTGCTCGGCGCCGGGGCCGCGGCGGACGTGCTGGGCCACCGCAGGGTGCAGATCACCGGTGTGGTGGTGTTCGCCCTCGCCTCGCTGCTGTGCGGCCTGTCCACGGGGCCCGGGATGCTGGTGGCCGCCCGTGGGCTGCAGGGGGCGGGCGCGGCGGCGATGTTCGCGACGACACTGCCGCTGCTGGGCACGGTCTACCAGGGCAAGCAGCGGTCCACGGCACTCGGGGTGTGGGGCGCGATCAGCGGTGCCGCGGCCGCGGTGGGGCCGGTCCTCGGGGGGCTGCTCACCGACGGGCCCGGCTGGCGGTGGATCTTCTTCGTGAATCTTCCGGTGAGTGTCCTCGCGGTGGTGCTGACGCTGCGGGTGGTGCCGGAGTCCCGCCCGGTCGCACGGGAGGGTTCACGGGCCAGGGTCGATGTCGTGGGCCTGGTGGCCTTCGCGGTCTGCGCGGGCGGGGTGACCTACGGGGCGGTGCGGGCCGGCGACCACGGCTGGTCCGAGCCGGGGACGCTGGCCTCCTTCACGGTGGCGCTGATGGCGCTCGGGGTGTTTCTGGCGGTCGAACGGCGCGTCGCTCATCCGCTGATCGACCTGAGCATGTTCCGCAGGCCCGCCTTCCTCGGGGTGATGGTGGGCGCCCTGGCCTTCAACGCGGCGGCGTTCGGCATGTCGCCCTATACCTCGATCTGGTTGCAGACGCTGCTCGGCATGAGCCCGGTGCGCGCCGGGCTGGTCCTGCTGTGGCTGTCGGCGGCCTCGTTCGTCGTCGCGGGGATCGGCGGCCGGCTGCTGCACGGGGTGCCGTCGCGGATCCCGATCGGCGGCGGGCTGCTGCTGATCGGGGTCGGCTGCTTCTGCCAGGCGGTGCTCGACGCGGGTTCGACGGCGAGCACCCTGGTGCCGGGTCTGGTGCTGGTGGGCATCGGTACGGGTCTGGTGTCGCCCGCCATCGCGGGGGCCGCGCTGGCCGTGGCGCCCAGGGAGCGGGCGGGGATGGCGGGCGGCGCGGTCAACACCTTCCGCCAGCTGGGCTATGCGCTGGGCATCGCCGTCTTCGGGACGGTGCTCACCTCCCGGATGCGGGACGCCCTCCCACCCGGCGCGGCGCACGCCCTCGCGGGCGGCGGGGCGCCGGCGCTGCGCGCGTCGCTGCCGGAGCACACCCTGCGGTCCGCCTTCGCCGCCGGGCTCGACGCGGCGCTGCTGACGGCCGGCGGGGTGGCCGTGGTCGCGGGGGCGGCGGTGCTGGCCCTGGTACGGACGCCGCGGGCCACCCCGGCACCGACGGCGGCCGAGGCGCAGCAGGAAGCGGCGGTGCGGCAGGGCTGAACGGCCGGGGCGGCCGTCTTCCCGCGCGCCCGCGGCGGCGGGACACGCGGAGCGTCCGCCGTTTCGTACAGATTCCATGGAGATTGCGAGCCGGGCGTGGGCATGAACGTGGGGGATTCCGGCCACACCTGCCCGTCATGGGCGTTCCATGCCGGTATTTTCCCTGGCCGGTCGGTGTCGGTGCCGGGGAGCCCGGGTTTGCGCCCCCTCCCGCCCGGTCGTGCGGTGGGGTAGCTTTCACGGCGCTGTGCCGAGCGTCACACGGAGGAGCGGGGATTGCGCGAGTTCACCAACCCTCCCCTGGAGTCGGAGCCGCTGGTGGGCGGGCTGGCCGATGTCGTCTTCGAGTACGCCCGGGCGGATCCCCGCCGGGTCGCCCTCGGCCGCAGGGACGGTGAGGGCCGCTGGCGCGAGGTGACCGCCGCCGAGTTCCGTGACGAGGTCCTCGCTCTCGCCAAGGGCCTGCTGGTGCAGGGCGTCCGGTTCGGGGACCGGGTCGCGATCATGTGCCGTACCCGCTACGAGTGGACGCTCTTCGACTACGCGCTCTGGACGATCGGCGCCCAGGTCGTGCCCGTCTACCCCACCTCGTCCGCCGAGCAGGTCGGCTGGATCCTGCACGACGCCCGGGTGACGGCCGCGATGGTGGAGCACGAGGACCATGCGATGACCATCGCCACGGTCATCGACCGGCTGCCCGGACTGCGCCGGCTGTGGCAGCTCGACGCGGGCGCCGTGCGGGAGCTGTTCGACGCCGGCACGCAACTCGAGGACGAGGTGGTGCACCGGCACCGGCAGGCGGTCACCCCGGACTCGACGGCGACGGTCATCTACACCTCCGGCACCACCGGCCGCCCCAAGGGATGCGTCATCTCGCACGGCAACTTCATGTTCGAGGCCGACACGGTCATCGAGCGCTGGAAGCCGGTCTTCCGCTCCCGGCGGGGCGAGGAGGCGGCCACCCTGCTGTTCCTTCCGCTGGCCCATGTCTTCGGACGGATGGTGCAGATCGCGGCCGTCCGCGGACAGGTCAGATTCGGTCATCAGCCCCAGCTGAACGCGGCGGCGCTGCTGCCCGACCTGGCCGCGTTCCGGCCGACGTTCGTCCTCGCCGTGCCCTATGTCTTCGAGAAGGTGTTCCGGGCGGCCCGGCGCAAGGCCGAGAAGGAGGGCCGCTCGGGCGCCTTCGAGAAGGCGGTCGAGGTGGCCGTCGGCTATGCGGAGGCGATGGAGACCAAGGCCTGGGGCCTCGGCCCGGGTCCCTCACCGGGGCTGCGCATGCAGCACCAGTTCTTCGACAAGGTGGTGTACTCCAGGATCCGGGACGCGATGGGCGGCCGGGTGCGGCACGCGATGTCCGGCGGCTCGGCGATGGACCGCCGGCTCGGACTGTTCTTCGCGGGCGCCGGCATACGGATCTACGAGGGCTACGGGCTCACCGAGTCGACGGCCGCCGCCACCGCCAATCCGCCGGGGCGCACCCGGTACGGCTCGGTCGGGCAGGCCATCCCGGGCACCACGGTGCGCATCGCGGACGACGGGGAGGTGTGGCTGCGCGGCGGCCATGTCTTCCAGGGGTACCTCAACGATCCCGCGGCCACCGGGGAAGCCCTGCGCGACGGCTGGCTGGCCACCGGCGATCTGGGCTCCCTCGACGAGGACGGCTATCTCACCCTCACCGGGCGCAAGAAGGAGATCCTGGTGACCTCCGGCGGCAAGAGCGTCTCCCCCGCCCTGATCGAGGAGCGGGTACGGGAGCATCCGCTGGTCGCCCAGTGCATCGTCGTCGGCAACGACCGCCCCTATGTCTCCGCGCTGATCACCCTCGACCCCGAGGCGGTGCACCACTGGCTGCAGATGCGCGGCAGGCCCTCGCTGCCCCCGGCGCAGCTGGTGAGCGACCCCGAGCTGGAGAGCGAGGTGCGGCGTGCGGTGGTGGCCGCCAACACGCTGGTCTCCCAGGCCGAGTCGATCCGCACGTTCCGCGTCCTCGCCCGGCAGTTCACCGAGGAGCAGGGCCTGCTCACCCCGTCGCTGAAGCTGAAGCGCAGGGCGATCGAGCAGGCCTACGCCGACGAGGTGGAGGCGCTGTACCGGACCTGAGCGCGGCGCGGGACGGCGGGCGGGAGCGGGTTCGGGCAGGTGGGAGGGGGTGCATCGCGAGCCGTGATCGTTCAGGATGGGGGTAACACCTACGACTGAAGGATCGAGAGCTCGTGAGCACCAAGGTCCCCCCGACCATCCTGAACAACGGCGTCGAGATGCCCCAGCTGGGCTTCGGCGTCTGGCAGGTGCCGGACGCCGAGGCGGAGCGCGCCGTCGCCACCGCGCTGGAGGCCGGGTACCGCAGCATCGACACAGCGGCGATCTACGGCAACGAGGAGGGCGTCGGCAGGGCGGTGTCCGCCTCCGGCATCGCCCGTGAGGACCTCTTCATCACCACCAAGCTCTGGAACTCCGACCAGGGGTACGACTCCACGATGCGTGCCTTCGACGCCTCGCTGGAGAAGCTGGGCCTGGAGTATGTGGATCTGTATCTGATCCACTGGCCGGTGCCGTCCCGGGGTGATTTCGTCGAGACGTACCAGGCCTTCGAGAAGATCTACGCGGACGGCCGCGCCAAGGCGATCGGGGTCTCCAACTTCCTTCCGGAGCACCTGGAGACGCTGATCGCGCAGACGTCGGTGATCCCCGCGGTCAACCAGATCGAGCTGCACCCGCATCTCCAGCAGCTCGCCGCGCGGGAGTTCCACGCGGAGCAGGGCATCGCGACCGAGGCGTGGTCGCCGCTGGGCCAGGGCAAGGGCCTCCTGGAGGTTCCGGCGATCGTCGCCATCGGCCAGAAGCACAACCGCACCCCGGCCCAGATCGTGCTGCGCTGGCACATCCAGCTCGGCACCATCGTGATCCCGAAGTCCGTGACCCCGTCCCGGATCAAGGAGAACATCGAGGTCTTCGACTTCTCGCTGGACACCGAGGACATGGCGGCGATCAGCGCCCTCAACGAGGACCGCCGCATCGGCCCGGACCCGGCCACGTTCGACCCGAGCTGACCGCGGCCCGTCCGTACGCCCCCGCCCGCCCGGGTGGGGCCGACCGCCACGCCCGACGGCCCGGCCGCGTCCCCACGCGGCCGGGCCGCTCCCCTCACGGTCCGGAACGAAGGACCGGAGGGAAAGGGCGCGCCCGGTACGGCACCGGGGGCGGGCGTCCCTCGGTCGGCTGCCCGATCGGCCTTGCCGACCACGGCGGTCCGCCGAACGGGGCCGCGGGCCCGGCTCAGGGGGTCCGGCTCAGGGGGTCCGTACAGCCGTGTGCACCGTGTGCGCCTTCAGCACGAACACATCCCTCCTGCGGTGGACGCTCGCCGGGTCCTCGGGGTCGAGCAGCCGGGCGAGGGTGGCGCGGTCGTCGGCGTCGATCCCCTCGCCGATGACCTCATGGAGCCGGGTCAGGGAGGCGACGACATAGTCCCGCGCACGGTCGGTGACCGGGGCCGGCAGATCCAGCAGGAAGCTGCGGGTACCGGTGTGCGTCAGACCGGCAGCGTCCAGCAGCGCCGGCCAGTCCTCGGTCTCCGTCACGGCGCCGGGCAGTTCGGCACGCATCCGGGTGAACCACTCCGACTCCACCGCGTCGAGCCGCGCCTGCAGGCCCGGACGCCCGATGCCGATGTCCCTCGGCAGGAACCGCGCGGGCAGCCCGCCCTCCAGCAGGGCCAGGGTGCCGCCGGGCGCCAGCCGCGCGCCGAACGAGGCGAGTGCGGAGCGCTGGTCGCCCAGATGGTGCAGGCTGTTGCTGGCCCACAGCAGATCTGCCGGATAGTCCAACTCGTCGAGAGCACCGGGGAGTTCACCGGCGATCGTCCTGAAGCGGTCGGCGAGGCCGGCCCGGGCGGCCCGGGCGCGGGCCCGCTCGAGGAGGGGCTCGGAGCCGTCCACCGCGACGACCCGGGCGCCGGGGAACGTCTCGGCGAACAGACAGGAGACGACACCCGGACCGCTGCCGGTGTCGACGATCTGCCCGGGCTCCGGCACCGACTGCCCCAGCCAGGCCATGGCCTCCTGGTACAGGGGCGCGAACAGCTCCGCCTGGCTCTCCAGCATCGGGGCCATCACGGCCCAGTCGATATCGGTGTGGTCATGATGGTGGCCGTGCCGCCCGGGTTCCCCCTGCGGCCCGTGCCGGTGCTGCCGGTCGTGCTGGTCGTGTCGGTCCCGCGCCATGGTGATTCAGCCTCTCTTCCGGGTGCCGCCAGCCTGCGCCGACGCACCGGACGAGGGCCACTTCCGTTGCCGGGACGGCAAAAACCGGGCCGCCTCCGGGCACCGGGGGGCGACCCGGTGTCCGGAGGGACCCGTGCGTGATCAGCCCGGGGCCGGCCCGTCAGCGCCGGCCCCGGAGGATCGCCTCAGCTCATGACAGAGGCGGGTACGCGTTCTTCATCAGCTCCTGGAACTGGGCCGAGAACCAGTGACCGGAGACCGGGGCGTTCGCCAGCGCACCGGACGCGTTGTTGCCGTTGCGGGCGTTGCCGCCGTAGGTCGGGTCACACATGCGGTCGAAGCCCTTGCCCTCGTCGTTCGAGATGGCGGTGCTGGAGCCGTCGGACTCCCCCGGGGGCTTCATCCACACATAGGCGTCGATACCGGCGGCCGGTGCGGCCTTCGGGCGCTCACCGAGACCGGCACCCGACTGGTTGCACCAGTTACCCATGTGGATACGGCGGTCGTAACGCCCGCCGTCGACATAGGTGTCCACGTTGGTCTTGGCACCCGGACCGGCCGGACGGGCCGATCCGCCCCAGCCGTTCCTGGAGGTGTCGATCAGCATGCCGATGTTCGAGTTGAAGCCGACCGAGACCAGCTTCTGGCGGAAGGCCTGGGCGAACGACTGCTCGTCGACGTACTGGTTCCAGTCCACCCACTTGGACTGGCGCACCGAGGTGCCGTTCACGCTGTCGTTGATCGTGAAGTTGTTCTCCTTCAGCGCGCTGTAGTTGGCCGTGTTGGTGATGAAGCCGGCCACGTCGTTGACGGACGCGCCCTCGCTGGTGGCCGCCTGCTTGAAGATGTCGGCCGAGGCGCCGAAGTTGTCGTCCCAGCCGATCCAGCCGTGGTGCCCGGCGTCCACGTAGTTGTAGACGTTCGGGATCTTGCCCAGCTTGCCGAGCGCGTAGCCGACGCCCTTGATGTAGTTGCCGTTCGCCTTCATCGTGTCGCACTGAGGCGTGGCGGTCTCACGGCTGCCGGTGTTGGTGACCAGGTTCGGCAGCGAGTCGATCTCGATCGTGGTGACGATCCGCAGCGAGGAGTACTTGGCGTCGCCGAGGATGGCCGCGATCGGGTCGATGAACTGCGTCTTGTACTTGTCGATCTCGGTGGGGCCCAGCTCTCCGTTGGAGGCGAGGGCCGCGCAGTCACGTCCCGGCAGGTCGTAGACGACCACCTGGATGACCTCCTCGCCGGTGCCCTTCTGCTTCAGGGCCTCGTCGAGGTGGGCCCGCAGGCCCATGCCGCCGTTCACGCCGTTGATCGCGGCGATGCGGTCCAGCCAGACGCCGGTGGGCTGGTTGGAGACGCGGGAGCCGCCCGGCTCTGCGGCCGCGTTCTTCGACCACTCCGGGTTCACATACACCTTGGCGCCGACGTACGGGTTGTCGACGCGGCTGCCGTTGCCGCCGCCGGGGTTGCCGCCGCCCGGGTCACCGCCACCCGGGTCGCCGCCGCCGGGGTTGCCTCCGCCGTTGTCGACGTTGCAGGTGACGCCGTCGAGGGTGAAGGCGGCCGGGATCGCGTTGCTGCCGCTGTAGGTGCCCTGGAAGCCGAAGTTGACCGAGCCGCCCGTGGCCAGGTTGCCGTTGTAGGTCTCGTTGGCCGCGGTGACATTGGCACCGCTCTGGCTGATCTTGGCGTTCCAGCCGCTGGTGACCTTCTGGTTACCGGCGTACGTCCACTTCAGCGACCAGTTGGACTTGGCGGCACCGTTGTTGGTGACGGTGACATCGGCGGTGAAGCCGCTGTCCCACTGGTTCACCTTGTAGTCGACGGTACAGGGGACGGCTGCGGTGCCGACGCTCGACGACGGGGCGGCGGCGAGCGCCGTTCCCGACGCACCGGCGACCAGCGCCAGGGCAGCGAGTATCGCTGTTCTGGTACGACTCATGAGTGCGAGTTTCCTTCTCTCTTGCGGACGTTGTCCGTTTCGGGAGTGCTCATCCGTTCAGGGCGCGCAGATGATCACGCAGCCCCATGCCGTACGACGTGGGGGTTCCGTCGTAGTCGGAGATCAGGGACGGCCCGGAGGAGCAGTCCCAGGTGTTCCAGGTCCAGCCCAGGTAGGACAGGGACCGATCGTCGAACCACTTCATGACCTGGTCGACGAAACCGTGCGAGCAGGTGTTCTCACCGATCTCCCCGGCCACCAGCGGCACCGCGGCCGCCACCGGCGCGAGCGTGGAGTTCCAGCAGCTCTCGGTGGAACAGGTGTTGAAGTTGTAGACGTGGTACGAGGCGGCCAGATTGCCGGTCGGATCGCTGGGCCGGTAGGTCAGCCACTGGCTCATGTCGTTCGAGTAGGCGAGCCCGCCGGCCATGATCACGTTCTTGGCTCCGGCGCCGCGCACCGCGTCGACCAGGGACTGCATCCCGGCGACCCGGTACTCGATGCCGGGGCAGGTGCCGCCGTCCCGCCAGCACTGCCACGCCTGGGTGGTCGTGGAGGTGGCGCGGTCCGGATAGGGCTCGTTGAACAGGTCGAACACGACCGCCTGGTCGTCCTTGAAGGTACTGGCGACCGACGACCAGAACGAGGGGCTGTACTGGGCGTCCGGCATCGGCTTCTGGCAGGTGGCGTGCACATCGGAGCAGCCCGCGGAGTTCCCGGTGTACTGGCCGTAGGTCCAGTGCAGTTCGACGATCGGGGTCATCCCGTGCGCCTCGACCCTGGCCACCAGGTCCTTGATCGCGCCGATGTAGTTGGCGCCCGCGTACTGCGGCTTGATGTTGGACAGCCCCAGCCAGCACTCCTCGTTCAGCGGAATGCGGACCGTGTTGGCCTTCCAGTCGGCGATCGCCTTGATCGCCGCGTCGTCGACCGGACCGTCGAAGATGCCATAACCCTGCACACACATGAACTCGGCACCCGAACGGTTCACGCCGAGCAGCCTGCGCGAGCTGCCGCCGGCGTCCACCAGCTTGTTGCCCGAGACATGCAGTGCCGGAACCTTGCCGTCCGACGGTGGGTCGGTCGGCGGATCCGTCGGTGGGTCGGTCGGCGGCGTCGGCCCGGAATCCACGTTGCACGTCGTGCCGTTGAGCTTGAACGACGTGGGAGCGGCATTGTTCCCCGACCAGGAGCCGAGGAACCCGGCGCTGACACTCGCGCCCGTGGCCAGCGAACCGTTGTAGCTCTCATTGGTCGCGGTCACGGTCGCACCGGACTGCGACCACTTGGCGTTCCAGCCCTGTGTCACCTTCTGACCGTTCGCAAAGCCGAAGGTCAGACTCCAGGAACTCAGGGCCGCACTGTTGTTGGTGATCTGTACCGAGCCCTGGAAGCCGCTGTCCCACTGGTTGGTGACGGAGTACTCCACCGAGCAGACGGGCGCGGCGCCCGAGGCCGTGACGACCGGCGCGACCGCGGTGCCCACAAGGGCGACCGCGCCGGCCACGAGTAAAAGCGCGGAGCGAGGGGGGTGCATGAGCGAGTCCTTACAGCTCGGGCACGTCGTGACAGACGCGTCGACTGATGGAATCGCTCCCACTGGTGGCAATGAAGCTAGCGGCAAGTGACGGCAAAGGATAGAGGAGGTCGCCGACTTTCCTTCGGCGCGACACGTCGAATCTTTTCGACTCTTCAAACATCTTGACCGCCTCAACCCCCCTCCCCAATATGGGAGCGCTCCCACTGGTTCAAGGCTTGTTGCTCCTCCCCCACTTCTCCGAGCCGCAAGGAGGAACCAGCACATGGCTCCCAGACGGAGACGTCGCGCCGTGCGACGGCTCTTGACCGCCGTCACGGCGGCCCTCGCGCTCCCCCTCACGATGCTGGCCAACGGCACGACTCCCGCCCAGGCGGCGGCGGTCCAGTGCAGCGTGGACTACAAGACCAACGACTGGGGCTCCGGCTTCACCACGGATGTCACGATCACCAACCGTGGTACGGACACCCTCAACGGCTGGACCCTGACGTACGCCTACTCCGGCAACCAGACGCTCTCCAACGGCTGGAACGGCAGCTGGTCCCAGTCGGGCAAGAACATCACGGTGAAGAACGTCGACTGGAACGGAACGATCGCCGCCGGGGCCGCCGTCACCGCCGGCGCCCAGTTCAGTTACAGCGGCACGAACACCGCCCCGACGAGCTTCGCGGTCAACGGTACGACCTGTACGGGCGCGCATCAGCCGCCGATCGCCGTGCTGACCAGCCCCGCTCCGGGCGCGGTCTACAGCCAGGGTGAGGCGGTTCCGCTCGCCGCGACCGCGGCCGCCGCCGACAACGCGACGGTCAGCAAGGTCGAGTTCTACGACGACACCACTCTGCTGGGCACCGACACCAGTGCGCCCTTCACGCTCTCGGTCTCAAGCTTGACCGTGGGCAGTCATTCTCTGGTGGCCAAGGCGTACGACAGCCTGGGCGCGTCCGCCGCCTCGACCCCGGTCGGGATCACGGTCGCCTCCGGTCCCGCCGTGGTGGCCTCCCCGACCCAGCTCGGCGTCCAGCAGGGCAAGACCGGCACCTTCGGGGTGTCGCTGTCCAAGCAGCCGAGCTCCAATGTGACGGTGTCCGTGGCCCGCACGGCCGGCAACACCGGGCTGTCCGTGACCGGTGGGTCCTCGCTCACCTTCACGCCGTCCAACTGGAACACCGCGCAGACGGTGACCGTCACCGCCAACGCGACGGGGACCGGCTCCGCCACCTTCACCGCCTCCGCGACCGGCTATGCCAACGCCACGGTCACGGTGACGGAACTGGCGGCCTCCAAGGGGTACGACGCCCGTTTCCTGGACCTCTACGGGAAGATCACCAATCCGGCGAACGGCTACTTCTCGCCCGACGGCATCCCCTACCACTCGGTGGAGACGCTGATCGTGGAGGCACCCGACCACGGTCATGAGACCACGTCGGAGGCGTACAGCTATCTCATCTGGCTGCAGGCCATGTACGGCAAGGTGACGGGCGACTGGTCCAAGTTCAACGGCGCCTGGGGAACCATGGAGAAGTACATGATCCCCACCCACGCCGACCAGCCGACCAACTCCTTCTACACCGCTTCCAAGCCGGCGACCTACGCGCCGGAGCTGGACACGCCCAACGAGTACCCGGCGAAGCTCGACGGCAATGTGTCGGTGGGCTCCGACCCGATCGCGGGTGAGCTGAAGTCCGCGTACGGCACGGACGACATCTACGGGATGCACTGGATCGAGGACGTCGACAACACCTACGGCTACGGCAACACGCCCGGCGGCGGGTGCGAGGCCGGCCCGACGGCCAAGGGTCCGTCGTACATCAACACCTTCCAGCGCGGTGCCGAGGAGTCGGTCTGGGAGACCGTGCCGCAGCCGACCTGTGACGCCTTCAAGTACGGCGGCACCAACGGCTATCTGGACCTGTTCACCGGCGACTCCTCCTACGCCAAGCAGTGGAAGTTCACCGACGCCCCGGACGCCGACGCACGTGCCGTGCAGGCCGCGTACTGGGCCGATGTGTGGGCCAAGTCGCAGGGCAAGGGCAGCGATGTCTCGGCCACCGTGGCCAAGGCGGCCAAGATGGGCGACTATCTGCGCTACTCGATGTACGACAAGTACTTCAAGAAGATCGGTAACTGCACCAGTGTCTCCTGCCCGGCCGGCACCGGGAAGGACGCCTCGCACTATCTGCTCTCCTGGTACTACGCCTGGGGCGGCGCGACGGACTCCGCGGCGGGCTGGGCCTGGCGCATCGGCTCCAGCCACACCCACGGCGGCTACCAGAACCCGCTCGCCGCGTACGCGCTCAGCAGCTACGCCGATCTGAAGCCCAAGTCGGCGACGGGCAGCGCCGACTGGAGCACCTCGCTCAAGCGCCAGCTGGAGTTCTACCAGTGGCTGCAGTCGTCCGAGGGCGCCATCGCGGGCGGCGCGACCAACAGCTGGCAGGGCCGGTACGCCACCCCGCCGGCCGGCACGCCGACCTTCTACGGCATGTACTACGACTGGCAGCCCGTCTACCACGACCCGCCGTCGAACCAGTGGTTCGGCTTCCAGGCGTGGTCGATGGAGCGGGTCGCCGAGTACTACCAGCAGACCGGGGACGCCTCGGCGAAGAAGGTCCTCGACAAGTGGGTGAAGTGGGCGCTGTCCAAGACCACGGTCAACCCGGACGGCACCTTCCAGATCCCCTCGACCCTCCAGTGGTCGGGTCAGCCCGACACCTGGAACGCGTCCAGCCCCGGAGCCAACAACGGGCTGCATGTCACCGTCGCGGACTACACCAACGACGTGGGCGTGGCGGCCGCATACGCCAAGACGCTGACGTACTACGGCGCCAAGTCCGGTGACGCGGCGGCGAAGTCGACCGCCAAGGCACTGCTGGACGGCATGTGGAACAACGACCAGGACAGCCTCGGTATCGCCGTCCCGGAGACCCGCACCGACTACAGCCGCTTCGGCGACAAGGTGTACGTCCCGAACGGCTGGAGCGGCAAGATGCCGAACGGCGACACGATCAACTCGTCGTCGACCTTCTCCTCGCTGAGGTCCTTCTACAAGAACGACCCCGCCTGGTCGAAGATCCAGAGCTATCTCGCGGGCGGCGCCGCGCCCACGTTCACGTACCACCGGTTCTGGGCCCAGGCGGACATCGCCCTCGCCATGGGCTCGTACGCGGAGCTCCTCGAATAAGTCCCCGCTAAGGCTTCGCGTACCGCGCCGGGCGGTCCTCACCCGCACAGAGGGCCGCCCGGTCGTCGTGTCCGAGACGAGAGGACCCCACCGTGCGAAGAACTCCCCGCAAGGGCCGTGTCCTCACGGCCGTACTCGCGCTGGCAGCGGGCCTGCTGTCCGGCGCCCCCTCCGCGCTCGCCGTGGACACCCCCCGGACGGTGGCCGCCGCAGAGGCCTACACCTGGCAGAACGCCCGTATCGACGGCGGCGGCTTCGTGCCCGGCATCGTCTTCAACCGCTCCGAGAAGAACCTCGCCTATGCCCGCACCGACATCGGCGGCGCCTACCGCTGGCAGCAGTCCACCAAGTCCTGGACCCCGCTGCTCGACTCGGTCGGCTGGGACGACTGGGGGCACACCGGAGTCGTCAGCCTCGCCAGCGACTCCGTCGACCCCGACAAGGTGTACGCGGCCGTCGGCACCTACACCAACGACTGGGACCCGGGCAACGGGGCCGTGCTGAGGTCCTCCGACCGGGGCGCGACCTGGCAGAAGGCCGGACTGCCGTTCAAGCTGGGCGGGAACATGCCGGGGCGCGGCATGGGCGAGCGGCTGGCGATCGACCCCCACAAGGACAGCGTGCTCTATCTGGGCGCGCCCAGCGGAAAGGGCCTGTGGCGCTCGACCGACTCCGGGGCGACCTGGTCCCAGGTCGGCACCTTCCCCAATGCCGGCACCTATGTGCAGGACCCGGGCGACACCAGCGGATACGCCAGTGACAACCAGGGCATCGTCTGGGTCACCTTCGACGAGTCCACCGGCACCGCGGGCAGCGCCACCAAGACGATCTACGTCGGGGTCGCCGACCAGGACAACGCGGTCTACCGCTCCACGGACGCGGGCGCGACCTGGTCCCGGCTGGCCGGGCAGCCCACCGGCCGACTCGCCCACAAGGGCGTGCTGGACGCCGAGAACGGCTATCTCTACCTCGCCTACAGCGACAAGGGCGGGCCGTACGACGGCGACAAGGGCCGGCTTCTGCGGTACGCGACCAGGACCGGCACCTGGACCGACATCAGCCCGGTCGCGGAGGCCGACACCTACTACGGCTTCAGCGGGCTGACGATCGACCGGCGGCATCCGGGCACGGTGATGGCGACCGCGTACAGCTCCTGGTGGCCGGACACCCAGATCTTCCGCTCCACCGACAGCGGCGCCACCTGGACACAGGCCTGGGACTACACCTCGTACCCGAACCGCTCGAACCGCTACACCATCGATGTCTCGTCCTCGCCCTGGCTGACCTTCGGCGCCGACCCGGCACCGCCGGAACAGACCCCGAAACTCGGCTGGATGACCGAGTCGCTGGAGATCGACCCCTTCGACTCGGACCGGATGATGTACGGGACGGGCGCGACCGTCTACGGCACCGAGAACCTGACGAACTGGGACAGCGGGAGCCGGTTCGCCGTCAAGCCCATGGTGCGGGGCCTGGAGGAGACCTCGGTCAACGACCTCGCCGCTCCCCCGTCCGGCGGGGCCCGGCTCTTCAGCGCGCTCGGCGACATCGGCGGGTTCCGGCACACGGACCTCACCCAGGTCCCGTCGATGATGTACACCTCCCCGGTCTTCACCACGACCACCAGCCTGGACTTCGCCGAGAGCGACCCCGACACCGTGGTGCGGGTGGGCGACGCGGACGCGGCGCCGCACATCGCGTTCTCGACGGACAACGGCGCCCACTGGTTCGGCGGCACCGATCCCTCGGGCGTCAGCGGCGGCGGCACGGTCGCGGCGGCCTCCGACGGCAGCCGGTTCGTATGGAGTCCGGCGGGCACCGGGGTGCGGTACACCGCCGGCTTCGGCTCGTCCTGGTCGACGGCGGGCGGCATCCCCGCGGGGGCTCTCGTGGAGTCGGACCGGGTGGACCCCAAGACCTTCTACGGCTTCAAGTCCGGGAAGCTCTACGTCAGTTCGGACGGCGGCGCGACCTTCACCGCCTCTACGGCGACCGGTCTGCCGAGCGGGGACAGCGTCCGTTTCAAGGCACTTCCCGGCGCCAAGGGCGACCTCTGGCTGGCGGGCGGCACGGACGACGGCGCCTACGGTCTGTGGCACTCGACGAACGGCGGCGCCTCCTTCACCAAGCTGTCCACGGTGCAGCAGGCCGACACCATCGGCTTCGGCAAGGCGGCACCGGGAGCCTCGTACCAGACGCTCTACACCAGCGCGAAGATCGGCGGCGTACGGGGGATCTTCCGCTCCACGGACCAGGGCGCGAGCTGGACGCGCATCAACGACGACTCCCATCAGTGGGGCTGGACCGGCGCGGCGATCACCGGTGATCCACGGGTGTACGGGCGGGTCTATGTGTCCACCAACGGGCGGGGGGTCGTCTACGGCGACACCTCCGCCCCGGGCGGCGGTGGGGACACCGGCGGCGGCGACACGGGAGGCGGGGGCTCCGACGGCGGAGGCGGCACCGATCCGACGCCCTCGGGCGCCTGCGCCGTCACCTACACCGTCACCAACCAGTGGCCGGGCGGCTTCCAGGCCGATGTACAGCTCACCAACACCGGCTCCACCGCGTGGAACGGCTGGTCGCTCGGCTGGTCCTTCGCGAACGGCCAGAAGGTCGGCCAGCTGTGGAACGCCGACTACACCCAGTCGGGCACCACGGTGACGGCGAAGAACCTGAGCTGGAACGCCGGTGTCACGGCGGGCTCGTCCGTGGGCTTCGGGTTCACGGGGAGCTGGTCGGGGGCGAACACCCGGCCGGCGGCGTTCGAACTCGGCGGTCGCAGCTGCACGGTGCGCTGAGGCGAACTAAGAGGTCGCGCGGATAGATGGGGCGGCGTCGCGGGGCCGGGCACGCACATCTGCGGCGTTGTCGTCAATCACCATGGCTCCGCCATGCCTCAATCCTCCGCCTTGCAACTGCACGCACCCGGCCCCGCTCCTTCCTCCACCCCACCTATCCGCGCGACCTCTAAGCGGGGAGTATGCCGTGCTCGGCACACTCCCCGCCCGCTTCACGGGGGGGGGCGCCACGGGCCGTACGGGCCGCTCAGCCCTTGCGGTAGGCCCGGACGGTGAACTCCGGGTCGGGGCGCGGGCGGTCCTGGTCGGGCAGTCGCCTCAGCCGTGCGGCGATCCGCTCCCCGAGCGGGCTGTCGGGGGCCACCGTGGTGAACCAGCCGCGCCGCAGGTCCGCCAGGACGGTACGAGGGGTGCGCCCCTGGCCCACCCCGGGGAAGCGGGCCCGCCCGGCCGGCAGCAGACCGCAGGCCGCCGCGTGCGCGGTGACCGCCTCCGTACCGTCGGCGGCGGGGCGGCGCGGACGGTCGGCGACCACGCGGTCGATGTCGCTGCCCACATCATGGGCGTCGGCCTTGTCGACGGTGGTGACACAGACCCCGCCCGGCCGCAGCACCCGGGCGCACTCACCGAGCACCGCCCGCACCTGCTCGGGCCCGTCGAGGAGATGGAGCAGCCATACGCTGGTGACGGCGTCGAACGTCGCGTCCGGGAACGGCAGTCGGCGGCTGTCGGCGAGGAGCACGGCGCCCGGCATCCGTCCGGCGGCCCGGCGGGCCATCCCGTACGCCAGATCCACGCCGGTCACCCGCAGTCCGGGGCGTCCTGCCGCGAGCCGCCGGGTCACGATCCCGGTGCCGCAGGCCATGTCGAGCAGTCGGCCGGCGTCCTCGGGGATCAGCCGGAGCAGGGCCTCGGCCGCCGCCGCGGCCCGGGGTTCGCCGCCGCGCAGGGCGTCGTACCGCTCGGCCTCCCGGTCGTAGTCGAGCATGCCCGGCTCCCCTCAGTGGGCGCCGTGCCCGGGCGCCAGCTCCTCCACCCGGTGCGCGAGCGCGAAGTCCAGCTCGGTGACCGCACCGCCCACGCTGTGGGTGTTCACGGTGAGGGAGACGCTGTGGTAGCCGAGGGTGAGATCCGAGTGGTGGTCCAGCTCCTCCTGCACCTGGGCGATGTGCAGCACCATCGCGGCGGCCGCGAAGTGCGAGCCGAGCCGGTAGGAACGGGCGATCCGGTCACCCTCCAGCGACCAGCCGGGCAGCTCCGCGAGCCGGTCCTCGATCTCCTTCTGCGACAGCGGTTCGACGGCCATGGCCCGGCTCCTTCCGGTACGACACGGGTTCGCCCCACCCTGTCACATCCCCTCCCCGCGCCGCCGTACGCACGGCCGTCCCCCTTTCGCCCTCCGCTCCGGCCGTCCGCGTGCCGCTGCTCGGCTACGGTCGCCCCATGACCTCTGTCGCGTCCGGCCCCCGCGCCTCCTCGTCCGCGCCCTCCGACCGGGGTGCCGGCCCGCTGCTGCGCGGCTGGCGGGAGCGCAGGCGGGTCAGCCAGCTGGAGCTGGCGCTGCGGGCCGGTTCCTCGGCCCGGCACATCAGCTTCGTGGAGACGGGCCGCTCACGGCCCAGCGAGGAGATGATCCTGCGGCTCGCCGAGCATCTTCAGGTGCCGGTGCGGGAGCGCAACGCCCTGCTGCTGGCGGCCGGGTACGCGCCGCGCTATCCGAGGACGCCGCTGGACGACCCGTCGATGGACGCGCTGCGCACGGGGGTACAGCGGCTGCTCCAAGGCTATGAACCGTATCCGGCGCTGGTGGTCGACGCGACCTATGACGTGGTGGCGGCGAACCGGGGCATCACCATGCTCCTGGAGGGCGTCCCGGAGCGGCTGCTCGCCCCTCCCCTGAACGCGATGCGCCTCACCCTTCACCCCGAGGGCCTGGCACCGCGCATCCGCAATCTGCGCGCATGGCGGGGGCATCTGCTGGCCCAGATGGACCGTCAGATCGCCCTGGAGCGCTCACCGGAGCTGCGGGCGCTCCATGACGAGGTGGCCGGGTATCCGGTCCCGGAGCGTGACCCGGAACCCGAGCCGGACGAGCCCGCCCCCGCTTTCGCGCTCCCGCTGCTGATCGAGCACGACGGCCGGGTGCTGTCCTTCGTCTCGTCGATCGCCACCTTCAACACCCCGATGGATGTGACGGTCGCGGAGCTGGCGATCGAGACCTTCCTTCCCGCGGACCCGGCGACGGTGAAGTACCTTCACACTCGGTGACATCACTTCGTACCGAACCCGTGAGTCCCGGGCCCGGACGTGCCACACTGCTGCGATGTGCGGGCGCGCAGGGGAGGCGTGACGTGAGCGAGCGGCGGGCTGCCCCCACCGTGGGGCAAGTCGTACTCGGGCGGCGGTTGCAGGAGTTGAGGGAGGCCGCCGGGCTGAGGCGGGAGGAGGCCGCGCGGGCGCTGCGCGTCGCTCCGGCCACCGTGCGGCGGATGGAGACCGCCGAGGTCGCGTTGAAGATCCCGTATGTACTGATGCTGCTGACCACCTACGGGGTGTCCGACGAGGAGACGACCGCCTTCGTCCGGCTCGCCGAGGAGGCCAACCAGCCCGGCTGGTGGCAGCACTACCACGATGTCCTGCCCGACTGGTTCAGCCTGCATGTCAGTCTGGAGGGCGCCGCCCGCATCATCCGCTCCTACGAGCCGCACTTCGTGCCCGGGCTGCTGCAGACCGAGGACTACGCACGGGCGGTGCTCCAGGCCGGGACCGTGGGGCAGGCCCGGCCCCAGGACATCGAGCGGCATGTGGCGCTGCGCCTGGCCCGGCAGCAGCTGCTCACCCGGCCGGACGCGCCGCACTTCTGGGTGATCATGGACGAGACGGTGCTGCGCCGCCCGGTGAGCGTCCACTCCGAGGTGATGCGCGAGCAGCTCGACCGGCTGATCGAGGCCTCCGAGAACCCCGGCATCACCGTGCAGATCGCCGAGTTCGCCGCCGGTCCGCACCCGGGGACGCACACGCCGTTCGTCCTGTTCCGCTTCGGGGAGCCGGAGCTGCCCGACATGGTCTACAGCGAGTATCTGACCGGCGCCCTGTATCTGGACTCGCGCACCGAGGTGGCCCTGCATCTGGAGGTCCTGGACCTGATGTCCGCCAAGGCGGCGTCCGTCCGGCGCACCCGGGCGATTCTCGAGGAGACCCGCGACGCCTACTGATCCGGCCTGATCCGGCGCCGTGTCCCGGCCCGGTCCCTCAGGAGGGTCGGTACGGCGCCGGGGCCGTACGACGCCGGGGCCGCACCGGCGGTCAGGCCGTCCGGCCGCCCGGGCCGTCGTCGTCGACGATCTCCGCGTCCACGACCCCCTCGTCGTCGCCGCCCGAGCCCTCGCCGGCGGAAGGAGAGCCGCCGGCCGCGCTCCCGGCCGGCGTCTCCCGGGCCCGGGCGTACATGGCCTGGCCCATCCGCTGGCTGACACCGGTCAGTTTCTCGATCCCGGTCCGCAGCTCGGCCGTGGTGGCCTCCTCCTTCAGCAGGGCCTTCAGCTCGGCGGTCGCGGCCCTCACCTCGTCCCCGGTGTCCGCCGGGACGCGTTCCTCGTTCTCGCGCAGGAACTTCTCGCTCCGGTGGACGAGTTGCTCGGCCTGGTTGCGGACCTCCGCCGCCTCCCGGCGTTCCCGGTCCTGGTCCGCGTACTGCTCCGCGTCCCGCATCATCCGGTCGATCTCGTCCTCGGGCAGCGTCGAACGACCGGTCACCGTCATCTTCTGCTCCCGGCCCGTCCCCAGGTCCTTGGCGGAGACATGCATGATCCCGTCGGCGTCGATGTCGAAGGCCACCTCGATCTGCGGCACCCCGCGCGGCGCGGGCGGCAGCCCGGTCAGATCGAAGACGCCGAGCTTCTTGTTGTACGCCGCGATCTCCCGCTCGCCCTGGTAGACCTGGATGCCGACCGAGGGCTGGTTGTCCTCGGCGGTGGTGAAGATCTCCGAACGCCGGGTGGGAATCGTCGTGTTGCGTTCGATGAGCCTGGTCATGATGCCGCCCTTGGTCTCGATGCCCAGGGACAGCGGGGTCACATCGAGCAGCAGCACATCCTTGACGTCACCGCGGATGACACCGGCCTGGAGGGCCGCGCCGAGCGCCACCACCTCGTCCGGGTTGACGCCCTTGTGCGGGTCCTTGCCGGTGAGTTCCCTGACCAGATCGGTGACGGCGGGCATCCGGGTGGAGCCGCCGACGAGGACGACACGGTCGATCGCCGTGAGCTTGGCGCCCGCGTCCTTGACCGCCTGGTGGAAGGGGATGCGGCAGCGGTCCAGCAGATCGGCGGTCAGTTCCTGGAACTGGGCCCGGGTCAGTGTCTCCTCGAGGTGCAGGGGGCCGGCCGCTGAGGCGGTGATGTAGGGCAGATTGACGGTGGTCTCGGTGGCGCCGGACAGTTCGACCTTGGCCTTCTCGGCGCCCTCGCGCAGCCGTTGCAGCGCCATCTTGTCGACGCCGAGATCGATGCCGTACTGCCCCTTGAACCGCTTGACCAGGTGGTCGACGATCCGTTGGTCCCAGTCGTCCCCGCCGAGGCGGGTGTCGCCGTTGGTGGCCTTGACCTCGATCACCCCGTCGCCGATGTCCAGCAGGGAGACGTCGAAGGTGCCGCCGCCGAGGTCGAAGACGAGAACCGTCTGCTCCTCACCGCGGTCCAGTCCATAGGCGAGCGCCGCGGCCGTCGGCTCGTTGACGATCCTCAGGACGTTCAGACCGGCGATCTCCCCGGCCTCCTTGGTGGCCTGCCGCTGGGAGTCGTCGAAGTAGGCGGGCACGGTGATCACCGCGTCGGTGACGTCCTCCCCCAGATAGGCCTCCGCGTCCCGCTTCAGCTTCTGCAGCACCCGCGCGGACAGCTCCTGCGCCCGGTAGCGGGTGCCGTCCACGGAACCCGACGGGGGGAAGCGCCAGTTCACGTCGCCCATGTGCCGCTTGACCGAGCGCGCGGTGCGCTCGACGTTCGTCACCGCCTGGCGCTTGGCGACCTCGCCGACGAGCACCTCGCCGTTCTTGGCGAAGGCCACGACCGACGGAGTGGTCCGCGCGCCCTCGGCGTTGGCGACGACGGTGGGCTCACCCCCCTCCAGGACGGCCACCACCGAGTTCGTCGTACCGAGATCGATCCCGACCGCGCGTGCCATCGCTGTCCCCTTCCGTCAGGGCGCTTGCCACCGTCCATCACAAAATTTGAGTGGCCTCTTGTCAATGCCTCCCGCTCGACGGCGTATGGGTTCCGGCCCCGCGCCGCCCGTGAAAAAGGCGGTGCCGCGCCCCCTTCACGGAGGGCGCGGCACCGGTGCGGTACGCGGGTACGGGCGTCAGGCGAGCTTGGCCGTCAGCGTGATGGTCGTGCCGGACAGCGCCTGGCTGACCGGGCAGTTCTTCTTGGCGTCCTCGGCGGCGGCGGTGAAGGCCTCCTCGTCGAGGCCGGGAACGGTGCCCTCGACGGTGAGGTGGATGCCGGTGATGCCCTCACCGGGCTGGAAGGTGACGTCCGCCGAGGTGACGAGCTTGGTGGGAGGGGTGCCGGCTCCGCTCAGGCCGTGCGACAGCGCCATGGAGAAGCAGCTGGAGTGGGCGGCGGCGATCAGCTCCTCCGGGCTGGTCCTGCCGTTCGCCTGCTCGGCGCGCGACGGCCACGACACCGGCTGGTTTCCGATGCCGGAGGAGTCGAAGGTCACAACGCCGTTGCCCTGGAGCAGGTTGCCTTCCCAGACGGTGTGTGCGGTGCGCGTGGTTGCCACGGTTCTTCCTTTCGATGTGGTCCCGTTGCCGGGGTCCGTGACCCCTATCCGATCACACCCGGGTCCGACTCACCCATCGCACCGCGCCCTTGACGGCCCGCTCCGGTCAGGCCGCGCGTTCCTGCTCGTCCTCCGGCGCGGGCAGCGGCACCGGGTGGCCCCGGCACTCGTCCAGCCAGCGGCGGAAGACCCGGTGCAGCCGCTCGGCGCCGACGAGTTCGGCTCCTTCCTCGTCCGGGGCGGACAGGTCCACCGGCGACAGCAGGAACGGCCGCCCCTGGGCGCCGCCGAGTCCGCCGTGCGAGCCGATCTGCTCCTCGAACGCCAGGACTTCGCCGCCGACCGGGTCGTACCAGGAGTTGACCATGATGTCGGCGGTGTGCGGGAAGGAGTGGGTACGGCGTATGGCGTCGGCGGCGCCCGGGCCGAAACCGGCCAGCGGCCCGTCCCCGTCGGCGAGCAGGCCGAGCGGCACCTGCGCGCCGTCCGCCCCCAGCACCACCCCGTCGTGCTCCTGGCTGCGCACCAGGACGAAGCCGATGCCGGGATGCCCGGCCAGCGCCGGCAGCAGCGCGGGGTGGCGGCGGTCGATCTCCTCCTTGGTCATCCGGTGCGGCACATCGGGGAAGGAGACCAGTCCGAGGTTGCCGGAGGCGAGCACGACCGGTTCGGAGCGGCGCCGGGCGGCGCGGCGGGTCCCGGAGTGCTCCTCGACCGCGATGTGCTCCTCGATCTCGGCGTGCTCCTCGACCGGCCGGCGCAGCGCGACCCGTACCGCGGCACGTGCCTCGGTCCCGCTGTGGGTGCTCCCCCACTGCTCGACCCGGGCCAGGGCCCCCGCAGCCCTGCGCGGCACACCCAGCCCGCAGCCGGCCCGCACCAGATCGGCGAGGCCGAGGCCGTAGCGGGTGCGGAAGGTCTCCCCGGGGCTCTGGCCGTGGTCGGACAGTACGACGATCCGATAGGGGCGCGGGGCGTGTTCGGCGACCTGGGCGAGCAGCGCCAGCGAGCGGTCCAGCCGGCGCAGGACCTGCTCGGCGTCACCGCTGTGCGGGCCGGAGTGGTGGGCGACCTCGTCGTAGGCCACCAGGTCCGCATAGATCACATCGCGTCCGGCGAGCATGTCGCCGATCACCGCGGCGACCACCACGTCCCGTTCCACCACGGTGGCGAAGGCGCGCACCAGCGGGTAGAGGCCGCCGCGTTTGACCCGAGGCCGCCGCCGGGCGAGCCGGGCCCGGGTGGACTGGGCGATCTCGCGGCCCACCTCGGCGAGGAACGACAGGGCGGTGCGGACGGCGTTCGCGGGGTCGCTGAAGTACGCGAAGTACCCGGCCCGGGAGCGGTTCTCCCGGCCCCTGCGGACGGCGACCGACAGCACCAGGGCGACCTCGTCGGCGCCGCCGCTGAAGAGATTGCCGCGGCTGGCGCCCCCGTCCGCCAGGAGTCCGCCGTCACCGGTGCGTGCGACGGCCCTGCGCTGGAGTTCGGCGGCGCTGGAGGGCCGGTTGCTGACCATGACCTCGCGGCGGTCCTTCTCGTACCACCTGAAGGCCGGGACATCGTGGTTGGAGCCGTGCAGGATGCCCAGTTGGCTGGCGCCGGTCTGGCTGGACCAGTCGGTGCGCCAGGGGGTGAGCCGATGGCTGGGGCCGTGGTCGTCGCGAGGGCCGAGCCAGGAGGCGACGGTCGGCATCAGCCCCCGGTCGACGGCCGAGCGGAGCACCTCGTGCCCGACGCCGTCGAGCTGGAGGAACAGCACCGCCGGGGTGCGGGGCCCGGTTCGGTCGCGGGCGCGTCCGCGACGGCGGTCGGCGAGCCGGTGGAGCCGTCTGCGGTAGGCGTCGTCGTCCCGTACCGCGAGGGCGCCTCCGGTGGCGGAGGCGACGGCGGACATCACGGCGGCGACCACCACCGCGGTCTCGGGGGCGGCCTCGCCCCGCCCGGAGGGGTTGAGACGGAGGGCGACCAGCAGCAGCGAGCCGTTGAGGAAGAAGACCAGCAGCCCCAGCACCAGGGCGGGCACCAGCAGCATCAGCCGGACGAGCAGGGGCCACACCAGGGACGACAGCAGCCCGAAGACACCGGCGCCGACCGCGGCGGTGAGGGCGACCCGGGTGATGCTGTCACCGCCCGCGGACTCCAGCCGGAAGTCGGGGAGCAGCCCGGCAAGGAGAAGCATCGTCGCAGTGGACGCGGCCCACACGGCGATGCTCCGCCACACTCCGCTGATCAGTCTCCGCCAGCGCTCCTGAGCCACGCCCTGTTCACCTCACGTCCCTGCCGATGCGGTCCCCGGGGACCCGCCCCACCATGTCACAGCGGCCCGAAACTCCCGAAACGGCCCACGACGCGGCCTCCGTCGGCCGTCGGCACGCGGGCCACCGGCCCCCGGCCGCCGAACCCCGGCACACGGCCGCCGCGACAAGTCGGCAGCCGAGCTACGCACCGGCGGACACCGGCAGTGCGGCCCGCTGAACCGGCGAGAGCCGGGCCGGCCACCGGGTCGCGGGTCATCGGGCAAACCGCCCCGAAGCAACGGGCCATGGAGTCACCGGGCAACAGCAGCCGACGGGCCCACCCGGACGCCGGGCCCGCGCACCAGGCACCACACACCAGGCGAGCCGCCCCGAGCTGACGGCTGCGAGGCACGCGTCACGGGGCCGTCTGGCCGGTCGCCGCCAGGTCGCCGAGGTGCCGGCCGTGGGGTCAGCGGCCGTCGTAGCCCGCCGTCGGCATGGAGAGGCGGCGGTGGACGCAGGCCTTCATCCGGGCGTCGTACGACGGCTCCGCACGGCCCACCGTCTCGACCCGCACGCCCCGGCGCGCACACTCCGCGGTGAACTCCTCGACGGAGGACAGGGCCCGTTCCAGGACCCGGCGGCTGGGGGCCACGAACAGGTCGACCAGGCCCGCGTCCACATCCGCCCACAGCGCGCGATGGTCCGGGCGCAGCCCCCGTACCAGCAGTTCCCTCGTGACCACATAGCCCCGCTCGACCGCCCAGCGCGCGCACATCGCGTGCTGGCTGCGGGAGTCGACGAGGAAGGGCTCCGCGTCCAGTTCCTCCAGCGGTGTCAGACTGGCGATCGCCACCACCCGGACCTGACCGGGCCCCACCGGGTCGGCCGGGACGGGATCGGCCCGGACCGGGTCGAGCCGTACAAAGGCGTCGCGTGTGCCGGAGGCGCGGTGCGCATCTCCCATGGGGTCCCTCTCACCTCTGGGTCGGGCCGACGACCCTACTCCTGCCCGTAGGCTCAAGGGGAGTCGCGCGAAGGAGGCAGTGGAGTGCCGGTCGAGATCACCTGGTGGGGTCACGCCACCTGCACCGTCGAGGACTCCGGGACGCGCGTCCTGACCGACCCCCTGTTCGCGCGCCGTCTGGCACATCTGCACCGGCGCCGCGGGGCCCTGCCGCCCCCCGAGGCGGCCGTCGCGGAGGTGGCGCTGGTCTCGCATCTGCACGCCGACCATCTACATCTGCCGTCGCTGGCGCGGCTGGCCCCGGGCACCCTGCTGGTGGTGCCCCGCGGTGCCCCCGAGCGGGTGCCGGGGCTGCACCGGCTCGACCGTCTCCGGATCACCGAGGTGGTGCCCGGCGACCGGGTGCGGGTCGGTGACCTGGTGGTACGGGTGGTACGGGCACGGCACGACGGGCGGCGGCTGCCGGTCGGACCGCACCGCTGCCCCGCCCTCGGCTTTGTCGTCGAGGGCACCGCACGGACCTACTTCGCCGGGGACACCGGACTGTTCGCCTCGATGGCCGAGGAGGTCGGGCAGGTCGATGTGGCACTGCTGCCGGTGGGCGGCTGGGGCCCGTATCTCGGTCCCGGGCATCTGGACGCGGGGCGCGCGGCGCAGGCCCTGGCCCGGCTGATGCCGCGCAGCGCGGTCCCGGTGCACTACGGCACGTATTGGCCGATCGGGATGGACGCCGTGCGCCCCCATGAGTTCTACGCGCCGGGGGAGGAGTTCGTGCGCCTCGCCGCGCGCTGGGCGCCCGAGGTGTCGGTGCATCTGCCGGCCCAGGGGGAGAGCGTCCGCCCGGAGGTCGCCCGGTGATGTTCCTCGGCACCGCCGCCGGCACGGGTGTGCCGCCGGAGTCGACGCAGCAGGCGATCGGATATCCGTCGCTGTTCCTGCTGGTGCTGATCGGTGCGCTGGTGCCGGTGGTACCGACGGGCGCGCTGGTCAGCTCGGCGGCGGTGGTGGCCTTCCACCACACCGCGCCCCTCTCCCTGGTGCTGGTCTTCGTCGTGGCGGCGTTCGCCGCCTATCTCGGGGACCTCGCGCTGTACTGGCTCGGGCAGCGCGGTATGCGGTCGAAGAACGGCTCCCGCCGGCTGGAGGCGCTCCGCCGGCGCGCCCCCGAGGACCGGCTGGCCCAGGCACAGGAGAAGCTGAACGAGCACGGTGTCGCGGTGCTCACCCTCTCCCGGCTCGTCCCGGCGGGCCGGATCCCGGTGATGCTCGCCTGTCTCCTGGCCCGGATGCCGCTGCGGGAGTTCGCCCGGGGCGACGCCCCGGCCTGTCTCGCCTGGGCGGCGACGTACCAGGTGATCGGCATCCTCGGCGGTTCGCTGTTCCGGGAGCCGTGGGAGGGCGTCGCGGCGGCGGTCGCCCTGACGCTGGCGGTCAGCACGGCACCCGGCGTGTGGCGCCGTATACGCGGGACGGCGACACCGTGACGGGCCGGAACATTCGCTGACCGTCCAGGAGTTCTCCCGCCGCACCGGACCGTCCGTCCCGCACCGGCCCGCTGTGCCGCTCACTCCAGCACCCGTGAGGCCCCCACCGGCAGGTCCCACAGGTCCTCGCGGTCCAGGCCCGCCTTCTCCCAGGCCACCCGTACCCGGGTCAGGGGTTCCAGGACCGGCTCCGCCGACAGCACGAAGGTGCCCCAGTGCATGGGCGCCATCCGGCGGGCCCCCAGATCCAGCGTCGCCCGGACCGCCTCCTCCGGGTCGCAGTGGACGTCTCTGAGCCACCACCGCGGGTCATAGGCACCGATCGGCATCAGCGCCAGGTCGATTCCCGGGTACCGGCGGCCGATCCGCTCGAACCAGTGGCCGTACCCCGTGTCACCGGCGAAGTACACCCGCTGCCCGTCGGGGGCGGTCAGCACCCAACCGCCCCACAGGGAACGGCAGGTGTCGGTCAGGGTCCGCTTGGACCAGTGGTGGGCGGGAACGAAGTCGAAGCGCACACCGTCGAGTTCGGCGCCCTCCCACCAGTCCAGCTCGGTGACGCAGCTGAAGCGGCGGCGCCGGAACCACGCGGCGAGCCCGGCCGGCGCGAACACGGGTATGTGGCGCGGCAGTCGGCTCAGGGTCGGCGCGTCCAGGTGGTCGTAGTGGTTGTGGCTGACGACGACCGCGTCCAGGCGCGGCAGTTCGCCCCAGGCGATGCCGACGGGGGTGATCCGGGCCGGTGTCCCGAGGATGCGGCGGGACCAGACCGGGTCGGTGAGCACGCTCAGCCCGCCGATCCGCACCACCCAACTGGCGTGTCCCGCCCAGGAGACGGCGACGGTACGGACGCCGACCCGGGGCAGCGGGGCCGGCTCGTACGGCAGCAGCGGGACATCCTTGAGCCCCTCGGTCCCGGGTCTCACCGCACCCTCGCGGGCGAAGCGCGCGAAGGCCTTGAGGCCGGGCAGCGGCGCGGTCAGCCGGTCCATGAACGAGCGGGGCCAGAGGCGGAGTTCGCCCAGCGGGCGGGGGGCGGCGAGTGGCGGGTAGGGCCTCAGCAGGGGTCTGCTCACGGGCTCGTGGACGGCCTGCTGCTCCGAAACGGTGCTCGTGGTCGACTCGGACTGCTGCGTCATCGAGGAGGCTCCCATCGCTGAGCTTCGTCACGTAGATCGTCGAAAACCGATCCCAGGTGGATCAACGCGCGCTGCACATGAGGTGGTTCCAACGGCTCGGGGGCGATGAGGCAGCGGGACCGCTCCGCGGCGGTCCTGCCGAGGAAGGGGGCGGTGGACAGACGGACCCGCAGCGCCTCCAGATCGTCCCCGAAGCGGTGGCCGCCGGGCGCGGGCATGCCGAGCCGGCCGGTGAGGAGGTCCTCCAGTTCCTGGGCGTCGCCGATGCCGCGCGCGCCGAGCTCGGGGCGCAGCGGCCCGAAGTCCACGTACAGATGGCGTCCGGCCTGCGGGGGCCTGGCGAGGGCGCCCGCGGCGACGACGATCCCGTGGACGGCGGCGGCCACCTGGGCGTGCACCGCGGTGTCGGCGGCGAGGCGCCGGGTGATGTCGGCGGGTTCGTCGAGGGCGTACGCGGCGGCCGCGGCGATCGGGTCGGCGATCCGGGCGCCGAGCGCGGTGAGCACATCGAGGACGCGGGCGTGCAGCCCGGCTCCGTCGGCGCCGGCCGGGAAACGGGCGACGGCCGCGGGCCAGCCGGACGGCAGAAAGGGTCCGGCGAGGTCGGTGACGACGGTGACCCGGTCGGGGACCATCTCGGCGGGGCTGAGCAGCACGGTGTCGTAGGGCCGGTGCACGGTGTCGCGCCAGGTCTCGTCGCTCACCAGATGGAGTCCCTCGCCGACGCCGGCCTCGACCGTCTCGTGCACCACCTCGGGCGGGGCCACGGTGGCGGTCGGGTCGTCGGCGACCGAGAGCACCAGCAGACGGGGGTCGCCGCCCTCCTCGCGGACCCGGCGGACGGTCTCCAGCAGGGCGTAGGGGTCCGGGACGCCACCGCACTCGGCCGGGGTCGCCACCTGGTACGCGGACCGTCCCAGGGCCCGCACCTGGGGTGCCCACCAGGCGGGGCAGGGCCGCGGGACCAGGACGTCGCCGCCGAGCGCGGCGGTGATCGCGACGAACAGGACGGGCGCTCCGGGCGCGGTGGCCAGCGCGCCGGGTCCGGTGGGCAGTCCGCGGCGGCCGAAGTAGCCCCCGGCGGCGTCCAGCAGGGCGGGGATCCGGCCGAAGCCGTCGACGCCGTCGCGTTCCGCGGCGGCGGTGAGGGCCCCGGCGAGGCCCGGGAGGAGGGGCAGTCCGTGGTCGGGAAGGAGCGGACCGTAACGGACGGGGCCATGTCCTTCCGGGTCCGTGCGCCGCATGCGTGCCTCCGCGCTGTCCGTGGTTCCTTCTGTTCCTTCGGCCTCCTTGCGGTGCCGCCTGTCTTCACCGTGAAGGCTGTTCCCGCACGGCACCGATGTTCCTCATGGTGCGGATGTCGGTCTACGGTGTCGCTGTTGTCCGGCGGTGCCGCTGGTACTCCTGTGTTCCGGGTACCCAGAGATCGATGCGGTCATGACGCGCGGCCCGTCCGCCCCGGGTCACAGGGTCCGTCCATGGCCGAGGGCACCGCGCCGCCACAGCCGGTGGACGGCGGCGGCGAGCGCGAGAGCGATCAGGAAGCCGCCGGCGATCTGCATCGGCACGGACTCGCCGAAGGCGCCGCCCTCGCCCGCGTGCGCACCGTGCTGGACCCCGACGGGCGGGCCCGAACCCTCGTCGCGGTCCCCCCGGCGCCCGTCCTGGTCGTCCCCGCGCTGCTTGCCCCACTGGTCCTGGCCGTCGCCCTGGGGCCTCCCGGGCGACGGGAACGGGTTCCCGAACGCCGGGGGCCCGGCGGCGCCCTGCCTCCCGGCCGACTGCGGCGGAAGGTCGCCCTGCGCGCTCCCCGGCTGCTGGGCCGGGTCGTCGGCCGGCGGTCCCGCGAGCGGCTGGGACGCGGTGCCCGCCTGATCATTGCCCGGCAGTTGGATGGGGCCCTCGCCCTGCTGCCCGGCGCGGTCCCTGGCCACGGTGAACGAGGCGTCCCACGGTTTCTGGCGGCTGCCGGGAGCCACCGGGCACCAGCCGTCGACGCCCCACACCGCCTCACGGCCCGCCGCCTCGGTGACGGCGCCCACGCTGCCGCCCGTCGGAATGCGGGCGGTGCCGCTGTAGAGCACGGCCGGCTGCTGAGCCCGGGTGTCGTCGGTGGCGTCGACCCGGATCAGCCGGGCCCTGCCGGCCTCGAAGCCCTGGGAGGTGGCGTCGATGAAGTCGGGCGGGGCGGCGCCGGTGGCGTCGCAGGACACCGAGACGGTGACCGTCCCGCCGGGGATCGCGGAGCGCGGGGTGATGGCGGCGGTGGGATCGGCGGAGGCGGACGGGGCGACGGCGCCCAGAGCGGCGCCGGCCAGAGCTGCGGCGGACAGGACACGGGCACTGTGGCGCATGCGGGCGACTCCTTCGGCCGGGTTCCTCCGAGGGCACGACGACCGTGCCCCCGAAAGCCCATGACAGCCCGTCCGACCCCGGCCCGCGCGCGACCGGGCCCCATTCGCGCGACCCTCACCCCCGGGAGGGTGACGCAGACGGCCGTGCGGCGGCAGATGCCCCCGGCACGGCGCGACCGCGCGGCGACGCATCCGGCACGGTACGGCGCGACCGTGCGGCGGCGGGTCCGGCATCGTACGCCTGGCTGCCACCCCGTGGCCCGGTGCCGGGCGTCCTCCTCGCCGCGAGCCACGCGATCAGGGCCCGCGGGCGTCCCGGGAGCCCGGCACCCTTCCGGCCCCGGTACGGCCGACCACCGACGCGCTCCCCGGCACCAGGCGGGACGGGGCGCCCTCCTCGCCGCGGGCCGCGCGGACCGGGGCCGGCCGCCCGGGCGTCCCGGGAACGCGGCGGGCCTCCGGCTCGGCCGGCCGCGGGGGCACTCCGGGTGCCGAGCGGCCCGGGGTGGTGGCGGGTCAGGTGATCTCGACGAGCAGGTCGCCGCCCTCCACCTGCTGGACGGGGGTGATGGCCAACCGGGTCACGGTCCCGGACCTGGAGGCGGTGATCGTGGCCTCCATCTTCATCGCCTCGATGGTGGCCACCGTCGCCCCCGCCGCCACCTCGTCGCCCTCCGCGACCGAGAGGCTCACCACCCCGGCGAACGGCGCCGCCACATGACCGGGGTCGGACCGGTCGGCCTTCTCGGTGGCCGGTACGTCGGAGGCGACCGCGGTGTCCCGCACCTGGATGGGCCGCAGCTGGCCGTTGAGGCTGGACATCACCGTGCGCATCCCGCGTTCGTCGGCCTGGCCGACCGCCTGGAGCTCGATCAGGAGCCGGACCCCGGGTTCGAGGTCGACGCCGTACTCCTTCCCGGGCAGCAGCCCGTAGAAGAAGGCCTTGCTGTCCAGCACGCTGGTGTCGCCGTAGGCCTGACGGTGTGCCTCGAAGTCGCGTGTCGGCCCGGGGAACAGCAGCCGGTTGAGGGTCGGGCGCCGGGCCTTCTCCAGGCCCGCGCGGTCGTCCGCGGTCAGCTCCCGCACCGGCTTGGCCTCGCCGCGGCCCGTCAGCGCCCTGGTGCGGAAGGGCTCCGGCCAGCCGCCGGGCGGGGTGCCCAGCTCGCCGCGGAGAAAACCGATGACGGAGTCGGGGATGTCGTACCGGTCCGGTGCCGCCTCGAAGTCCTCCGGCGCCACCCCGGCCCCCACCAGATGCAGGGCGAGGTCGCCGACCACCTTCGACGACGGGGTGACCTTCACCAGCCGGCCCAGCATACGGTCGGCGGCGGCGTACATCGCCTCGATCTCCTCGAAGCGGTCGCCGAGACCCAGTGCGACGGCCTGGGTGCGCAGATTGGACAGCTGCCCGCCGGGGATCTCGTGGTGGTAGACCCGTCCGGTCGGTGCGGCCAGGCCCGCCTCGAAGGGCGCGTAGATCCGGCGCACGCTCTCCCAGTACGGCTCCAGATCGCCGACGGCCCCCAGATCCAGGCCGGTGGGACGCTCGGAGTGGTCGGTCGCGGCCACGATGGCCGACAGCGAGGGCTGCGAGGTGGTGCCGGCCATCGAGGCCACGGCGCCGTCGACCGCGTCCGCACCGGCCTGGATCGCGGCGAGATAGGTGGCGAGCTGGCCGCCCGCGGTGTCATGGGTGTGCAGATGCACCGGCAGGTCGAACTCGCGGCGCAGCGCCGCCACCAGCGTCGCGGCGGCCGGGGCGCGCAGCAGGCCCGCCATGTCCTTGACGGCCAGGATGTGGGCTCCCGCGGCCACGATCTGCTCGGCCAGGCGCAGATAGTAGTCCAGGGTGTACAGCCGCTCGGAGGGGTCCGACAGATCGGCGGTGTAGCACAGGGCGACCTCGGCGACGGCCGTCCCGGTCTCCCGTACGGCGTCGATGGCGGGCCGCATCTGGCCCACGTCGTTGAGCGCGTCGAAGATGCGGAAGATGTCGATCCCGGTGGCGGCGGCCTCCTGCACGAAGGCGTCGGTCACCTCGGTCGGGTACGGCGTGTAGCCCACGGTGTTGCGGCCGCGCAGCAGCATCTGGAGGCAGATGTTGGGCACCGCCTCGCGCAGGGCCGCCAGGCGCTCCCAGGGGTCCTCGGCGAGGAAGCGCAGCGCCACGTCGTAGGTGGCGCCGCCCCAGCACTCCAGCGACAGCAGCTCGGGCAGGGTCCGCGCCACCGCCGGGGCGACGGCGAGCAGGTCCCGGGTGCGCACCCGGGTCGCCAGCAGCGACTGGTGGGCGTCGCGGAAGGTGGTGTCGGTGACCCCGATGGTCGGTGACCGGCGCAGTTGCCGGGCGAAGCCCTCCGGGCCGAGCTCGACGAGTCGCTGTCGGGAGCCCGCGGGCGGCTCGCCGGGCAGCAGCCGCGGCAGCTTGCCCGCCGGGTCGATGAGGTGGGGGCGCTCTCCGTGCGGCTTGTTCACCGTCACATCGGCGAGATAGGTGAGCAGCTTGGTGCCGCGGTCGGCGGAGTGCCGTGCGGTGAGCAGATGGGGCCGCTGCTCGATGAACGAGGTCGTGACCCGCCCTGCCTGGAAGTCCGGGTCGTCCAGCACGGCCTGGAGGAACGGGATGTTGGTGGCCACCCCGCGGATGCGGAACTCGGCCACGGCGCGCCGGGCCCGGCCGATCGCGGCCTTGAAGTCCCGTCCCCGGCAGGTGAGTTTGACGAGCATCGAGTCGAAGTGCGCGCTGATCTCGGTGCCCGCGTGGGTGGTGCCGCCGTCCAGGCGGATGCCCGAGCCGCCCGGTGAGCGGTAGGCGCTGATCCTGCCGGTGTCGGGGCGGAAGCCGTTGGCCGGGTCCTCGGTGGTGATACGGCACTGCAGGGCGGCGCCGCGCAGCGTGACGGTCTCCTGCGACAGCCCCAGGTCGGCCAGGGTCTCCCCGGCGGCGATGCGCAACTGGGCCTGCACCAGGTCGACATCGGTGACCTCCTCGGTCACCGTGTGCTCGACCTGGATGCGGGGGTTCATCTCGATGAAGACATGGTGGCCGTCGCGGTCGAGCAGAAACTCCACGGTGCCCGCGTTGCGGTAGCCGATCTCACGGGCGAACCGCACCGCGTCGGCGCACATCCGGTCCCTCAGCTCCGGGTCGAGGTTGGGCGCGGGGGCCAGCTCGATGACCTTCTGGTGGCGGCGCTGCACCGAGCAGTCACGCTCGAAGAGATGGATGACCTCGCCCTCGCCGTCGGCCAGGATCTGCACCTCGACATGGCGCGGTTCGACGACGGCCTTCTCCAGGAAGACGGTCGGGTCGCCGAAGGCGGAGGCCGCCTCGCGGGACGCCGCCTCGATGGACTCGCGCAGCGCGGCCGGGTCCTCGACGCGGCGCATCCCGCGTCCGCCGCCGCCGGCGACCGCCTTGACGAACACCGGGAAGCCGATCTCCTCCGCGGCCCCGACCAGGGTGTCCACATCGGTGGAGGGGGCCGAGGAGGCGAGCACCGGCACGCCGGCCGCGCGGGCGGCCTCCACCGCGCGGGCCTTGTTCCCGGTCAGCACGAGGGTGTCGGCGCTCGGCCCGACGAAGGTGATGCCGGCCTCCTCGCAGGCCCGTGCCAGGTCCGGGTTCTCGGAGAGGAATCCGTAGCCGGGATAGACGGCGTCGGCTCCCGCCCGCAGGGCCGCGCCGACGATCTCCTCGACGGAGAGATAGGCCCGCACCGGATGCCCCGGCTCGCCGATCTCGTACGCCTCGTCGGCCTTCAGCCGGTGCAGCGAATTGCGGTCCTCGTGCGGGAAGACGGCGACCGTTCGCGCGCCCAGCTCGTAGCCGGCCCGGAATGCGCGAATCGCGATCTCGCCGCGGTTGGCGACCAGCACCTTACGGAACATCGTGGATCCCTTCAGCCTGCCGGCGACGCACACCATGGTGTCAGCCCTCCATGCCGTACCCCGTTGCGACGTCAGGAATCCCGGCGGCGATCATCCGGCATCCGGCCGGCGGCTCAGGTCGTTGACGCGTGAACTGTTTTCGTTCCGGACGTCCTGCCCTCCGGCCGTCCGTGCTCCCTCCGTGTCGATCGCTGCCCACCGGGTACGCGAGGGCCACCCCCGAGGATCTGGAGGGAGTCATGCAGCGAGGCAGCGACCGGCTGAGCGTCCACCGGGACGACGAGATGAAGCACGAACTGAAGGATCTCCTTCGGTCCGGCCGTCCGACCCGGACCGAGGAGTGGCACGATCCCGAACCGACCGCGGACGACGATCCGGCGGTCTGGGCCGGTCCGGTGACCACGGGCGGCGCCCCTTCCGTGGCCGAGGTGCGCCATGAGCTGGCACGGCATCTGAGCCGCACGATGTTCCCGGCACGGCCGTACGAGCTGATCCACGAGCTGCGCCGTGGGCACGCCCCGGACGCGCTGGTGGATCCGCTGGAGCGGCTCCCGCGCTCCGCGCGCTATGTCAACGCCCAGGAACTGGCCGAGGCCGTCGTCCGCACGGAAGAGACCGTCCGGCAGGCATAGGACCGTCCGGCAGACATAGGGGCGGCCGGCCGGGTCCGCACCCACGGGGAGAAAGGACAGTGAGCAGCATGCGTATCGCGTTCCTGATGGCGCCCGAGGGCGTCGAGCAGGTGGAACTCACCGACCCCTGGCAGGCCGTGACCGGGGCCGGTCATGAGCCGGTCCTGGTGTCGACGCGGCCGGGGCACATCCAGGCGTTCCACCATCTGGACAAGGCCGACACCTTCCCGGTGGACACGGTCGTGAGCCAGGTGGAGGCGGAGGACTTCGACGGGCTGGTGCTGCCGGGCGGTGTGGCCAACCCGGACTTTCTGAGGATGGACGAGCGGGCCGTGTCGTTCGTCCGGGACGTGGTGCGGCGGGGCCGTCCGGTCGCGGCCGTCTGCCACGGTCCGTGGACGCTGGTGGAGGCCGATGTGGTGCGGGGTCGCACCCTGACCTCGTGGCCGAGCCTGCGGACCGACATCCGCAATGCGGGCGGCACCTGGGTGGACGAGCAGGTACGGATCGACCAGGGCCCCAACAAGCTGATCACCAGCCGCAGGCCGGACGATCTGAAGGCGTTCGACGAGGCGATCCTGACGGAGTTCGCCGCGTAGACGACCTGCCTCGCGCCCCGTCAGGGGCGCGAGGAACTGCGCACTCAGCCCCGACGCACCCGCACCAACCAACCAGCCGGCTCCGTCGCCGCCGAGCGCGTCGCGCCCCGTCAGGGGCGCGGGGAACTGCGCGCTCAGCCCCGACACACCCGCACCCGACCGGCTTGCTCGGCCCCGCCCGCTCGCTTCTCCCAGGCGCCGCACGGCTCAGCGTGCCGGTTCCGCCCCCTGGGGTTCACCGCCGCCCAGTCCCGTCAGGGCGTTCGGTCTTTCCCGCTCCCGGGCCCCGTCCCGGGTGCGGCTCGTCGCCACCACACGGCGTGGATGGCGGCGCAGATACTCGCCCTCGAGGCGCGCCATGCGGTCGTTGTGGGCGCGCAGCGCGTCGTTGGAGCCGTAGAGCAGCGCGTCATGGCGGGTGCGGTGGATCGTCTCCAGCTCCTTCATGAGCTGCTGGTCGGTCAGCCGGCCCGGGTCGACTCCGGTCATGGTGGTCCCCGCTCGTCGTGTTCCCTCGGTGCGGTCCGGGTACCCGCCGGGGCAGGCGGTACCCCGAGCGGCATCCGGAGGTGGCCATGGATCTCGCCTTTCTCCATCCACTGTACGAACATCCCGGTCCCTGGGCCTCCGTATACGTCGACACCTCCCGGCACAGCGGGTCCACGCACCAGGACCGTGCCTCGACCGCCCGGGAGCTGGCCCGTGACCTGCGGGAACAGGGAGCGGACCGGGCGACGTGCCATGCGGTGCGCGCGGCGGTGGAGGAGCTGGCCCTGTCCCCCGAGCCGCTCGGGAGGGCCCTGTTCGCACGGGCGGGCGAGGTGGTCCTGGATCCGCCGCTGGCCGCGGCCCCGGGCGGTTCCTCGGCCCGCTGGGCGGCGCTGCCGCACACCGCGCCCCTGCTGGACCTGGCCACCGAGGACCCGGTGTGCGCGGTGGCGTACATCGACCGCGCGGGCGCCGAGTTCGAGCTGCGTGGGGCGGTGGGCAGCCGGGAGGCCGGGCCGCCGCGGGGCACGGCGGACCCGGACCGGCCGGTGCGCCACTTCCGGCTGCGGGTGGAGAACGCCTGGGACCACAACGCGGCCGAGATCGCCGACGCGCTCGCCGTCTGCCAGGAGGAGACGGGCGCCGGTCTGGTGGTGCTCGTCGGTGAGCGGCGCGCGCGGCGCTCGGTGCGCGAGCGGCTGCCGCACCGGCTGCGGGACCGGGTGGCCGAGGCGTCGCCGGGGCCGGGCGGCCGGCTGCTGGACGAGGACGTGGAACGGATCAGGGAGGCCCATCTGCGTGACCGGGCCGCCGCGGAACTGGAACGCTTCCTGGCCGCCCGGACACCGGACGAGAACGGGCGTACCCGGGCGGTGGAGGGCGTGTCCGCGGTCGCCGAGGCGGCACGCGACCACCGTATCGACGAACTGCTGATCCGGCCGGGCGGTCCGGACACCCGTCGTGAGGTGTGGATCGGCGAGGACCCGGACCGGGTCGCGGTGCGCCCCGACGACCTCGGCTCACCGGGCGAACAGCACCCCTGGCGGGCCCGGGCGGACGACGCCCTGCTGCGCGCCGCGGTGGAGACGGGCGCCCCGGCCGTCTCGGTGCCGTCCACGGCGGGGGGCGAGGCACCGGCGGGCGGGGTGGGGGCGCTGCTCCGCGGGGACTGATCCACACCCTGGTACCGGGGCGTGCCCCGACCCGGTCGCGGCGCGCGGCCGGGTGCTCGCAGGTCCCTCGCGGATCGGGGTCGCTAACGCGCCCTTTCCACCCTCCGTTCGTCCCACACCGGTTCCGGTGTCTCGCGGAGCCGGCCGTCGCTGCCGAAGACCAGATAGCGGTCGAAGGAGCGGGCGAACCAGCGGTCGTGGGTCACCGCGAGAACCGTGCCCTCGAACGCCTCCAGGCCCTTCTGGAGCGCCTCGGCGGACTCCAGGTCCAGGTTGTCGGTCGGCTCGTCGAGCAACAGGGCCGTGACGCCCTGCAGTTCGAGCAGCAGAATCTGGAAGCGGGCCTGCTGCCCGCCCGAGAGCCGGTCGAAGGGCTGCTCGCACTGCGCGGTCAGCTCATAGCGGCGCAGCCGGGACATGGCCGCGCCCCGGTCCTGGGAGTGCTCCTGCCACAGGATGTCGAGCAGCGCCCGGCCCTGGAGTTCGGGGTGGGCGTGGGTCTGGGCGAAGTGCCCGGGCACCACCCGTGCCCCGAGCCGCCACCGGCCGCTGTGGGCCACCTCGCCGCCCGCGAGCAGCCGCAGGAAGTGCGACTTGCCGGAACCGTTGGAGCCGAGGACGGCGACCCGCTCGCCGTAGAAGACCTCCAGGTCGAAGGGTTTCATCAGCCCGGTGAGCTCGAGCTGTTCGCAGGTGACGGCCCGGACGCCGGTACGACCGCCCTTGAGCCGCATCCTGATGTCCTGCTCGCGCGGCGGCTCGGGAGGCGGCCCGGCCTCCTCGAACTTCCTCAACCGGGTCTGGGCGGCCTGGTAACGGGAGGCCAGCTCATGGCTGACGGTGGCGGCCTGACGGAGGTTCAGCACCAGTTTCTTCAGCTGTGCGTGCTTCTCGTCCCAGCGTCTGCGCAACTCTTCGAAGCGGGCGAAGCGTTCCCGGCGGGCCTGGTCGTAGGTGGCGAAGCCGCCGCCGTGCACCCAGGCGTCGGCTCCGGCGGGGCTCGGTTCGAGGGACACGATCCGCTGCGCGGCGCGGGCCAGCAGCTCCCGGTCGTGGGAGACCAGCAGCACGGTCTTGCGGGTCTCCGTAAGGCGCTCCTCCAGCCAGCGTTTCCCGGGCACATCGAGGTAGTTGTCGGGCTCGTCGAGCAGCAGGACCTCGTCGGTGCCGCGCAGCAGCGCCTCCAGGACGAGCCGCTTCTGCTCGCCGCCGGAGAGCGTGCGCACCTCGCGCCACTGCGCCTTCTCGTACGGGACGCCCAGCGCCGCCGTGGTGCACATGTCCCACAGCGTCTCGGCCTCGTAGCCGCGGACCTCGGCCCAGTCGGAGAGGGCCTGCGCATAGCCGAGCTGGGCGGCCTCGTCGTCGACGGTCATCAGGGCGTGCTCGGCGTCGTCGACGGTGCGGGCGGCCTCGCGGATGCGGGGCGGAGCGACCGAGACCAGGAGGTCCCGTACCGTCGTCGCGTCCCGGACGGACCCCACGAACTGTCGCATCACACCGAGCCCGCCGCTCACGGTGACGCTCCCGCCGTGCGGCTGGAGCTCGCCGGAGAGCAGGCGCAGCAGGGTGGTCTTCCCGGCGCCGTTGGGCCCGACGAGGGCGACGACCGCGCCGTCACCGACCCGGAAGGACACATCGCCGAGCAAGGCCCTCCCGTCGGGAAGGTCGTACTGAAGGTGCGCGGCTTCCAGGTGTCCCATGGCCGCATTGTGGGCGGACGCCGCTGGGCGGGGCAATCGGATATCCCCGCCCAGCCGATCGGTCATCCCCGCCCCACCCCGCGACTGTTTCACATGACAAGACGGGAGTCTCACCATCCGGCATGAGCGTCTACGGTGATGCGTATCGCCCCGCGCTCCGGCCGCGGGGACCGTACGACGGGAAGAGGCAGGTCATGCCGAAGGAGACGGCGGTCTACACCCATGGCCACCATGAGTCCGTGCTGCGCTCGCACACCTGGCGGACCGCCGCCAACTCCGCGGCGTACCTCCTCGACTCGATCCAGCCGCACATGCGGATCCTGGACATCGGATGCGGCCCGGGCACCATCACCGCGGATCTGGCGGAGCTGGTCCCCGACGGCCGGGTCACCGGCGTCGACCACGCGCCCGGGATCCTGGAGCAGGCCCGGGCCACGGCCGGCGCGCGCGGTCTGACCAACGTGGAGTTCGCGGTCGCGGACGTGCACGCCCTGGACTACCCGGACGACACGTTCTGTGTGGTCCACGCCCATCAGGTGCTCCAGCACGTGGGCGATCCGGTGCAGGCGCTGCGCGAGATGCACCGGGTCACCAGGCCCGGCGGTCTCATCGCCGCCCGTGACGCGGACTACGCGGCGATGACCTGGTACCCGGCGTCCGAGGGCCTCGAGGACTGGCTGGACCTGTACGAGCGGGTGGCCAGGGCCAACGGCGGTGAGCCGGACGCCGGACGGCGCCTCCTGTCCTGGGCGCTGGACGCGGGCATCCGGGAGGTCACCGCCGGCTCGAGCACCTGGACCTTCGCCACGGCCGAGGAGCGGGCCTGGTGGAGCGGGCTGTGGGCGGACCGCACCCTCGCCTCGGCGTACGCGGACCGCGCGGTCGAAGGGGGACATACGACGTCCGAGGGGTTGCGGGCAGTCTCGCGGGCCTGGCGGGAGTGGGGAGAGCGGCAGAACGGCTGGTTCGCGGTTCTGCACGGGGAGATCCTCTGCCGCAAGGACGGCAAGGACACCTGAGCGCCGGGGTCACTCCCGCGGCAGGAGCGGTCCCAGGGGCCCGAGGTCCAGGTTCAGGTCCTCGGGCCGCAGTCCGTAATGGTCCCGCAGTTCGGCCATGCGGTCCTCAAGGAGCATCAGCGTCCGCCCCATCCGTTCCTCCTGCGCCTCGGTCAGCTCTCCGGTGTCGAAGCGGCGCACCGCCTGGCGCTCCATGAGCTGGCGGAGCAGTTCGACGACCGTCAGCACCAGCTTGACCAGGTCGCGTTCGACGGTGTCGGGCTCCAGGTCCAGCCGGTTGCGGGGCTTGCGGGGTGTCCGGTCGGTCATGGTGCCTGTGCCTCCGGCCAGGGCGAGGGAACGCGGGCGTCGACCGAGCTGATCAGGGCGTTGAGGTCGATGCGGACGAGGTCCACGTCCGCGATGCGCAGCGTGATGTCACCGGCGATGACGACACCGCCCGCGAGCAGCCGGTCCAGCAGGTCGACCAGGGCGATCTCCCGGTGTTCGACGACGGTCACGCCGCTCCTTCCGTTCCTTCCGTCAGTCCGGTGAAGGAGTAGGCCGCCCAGGGGCCGGTGAGTTCCACCCGGACTCCCGGGGAGTCGTCCTCCACGCGGTCCACCAGTTCCACGAACTCCTCGGAACGGGACCGCGGCACCAGATAGGCGGCGTTCAGCACATTGCGTCCCGAGGCCCCCGACAGTGTCGCGCTCTGGGGCGCGTGCAGCCGGGAGTCCTCGGCCTGCGCCGAGAGCATGTCGTGCAGCCGGCGCGCGAACCCCTCGGCCCTCTGCCAGGTCTCCTCGTGCGCCCTGGTGCGCGAACGCCGCTGCCGGAGGTAGTCCCGGCCGGAGACGGCCCCGGCGGGGGCGGCCGGACCGGCCTTCTCCCCGTGCTCCCGGCCCTTCTCGTCCTCGTCGGCCTCGCTCTCCTCGACATAGACCTTGACGCCCCATTCGACCCGGCCCTCGAGCCGCTCCATGGCGTGCCGGAATTCCTTCTCGCGCGCTTCGAGCATCACCCGGACACCGCTGTCGTCCCGGAACACGGTGCCGAGCCGCAGCGGCAGCGGGGTGGTGAGACCGGTGAGCGCGTCGATGACGTTCTGATGGGCGCGGGCGGTGTCGGTGAGCCAGTCCAGGTCCTCCAGATGCGCCTTGAGGGGCGCCTCCGCGAAGTCCTCCTCCGGGACCAGACTGAGTACGGCGATGAGGCCGTGGTGCTCCAACTGCCGGGCGGGGGCGCCCGCCACCCCGGTCAACTGGGCCTGGAGCGGGGCACCGAGGGGGCGGCACACCGCGTAGACATAGCGGAGCGCGGTCACGGTGACTCCCTCCTGCCGTGGGCGCCCTCGATCTGCGCCTCGCCGTAGGACGCCTCGAGGCGTTCCAGACGGGCCCGCAACTCGGCGTTCTCCCGGGTGAGTTCGTCGCGCCGGGCCCCGGAGGAGAGGGCCGGGTCGGACTCCCACCAGTCGATGCCCATCTCCTTCGCCTTGTCGACCGAGGCGACGATCAGGCGCAGTTTGACGGTGAGCAGTTCGATGTCGAGCAGATTGATCCGGATGTCACCGGCGATCACCACGCCCTTGTCGAGGACCCGTTCAAGGATGTCGGCGAGGCTGGCGCCGCTGCTGGGGCCGCCGTAGGGGTCGGGGAGCCTGCGGGGGGTCGTCATCGCCGGCTCCCGGCCGTCGGCCGTCCGGCCTCACGGTCCGCCTCGCGCGCGTCGCCCTCGTCGTCATCCCCCTCCTCCGCTTCCTCCGGCTCCTCCTCTTCGCCGTACTCCCCGGCTGCCCCGGTGCCCTCGTCCTCGTACTCCTCGTCCGGCTCCTCTTCTTCCTCTTCCCCTTCCTCGTGCTCGGCTTCCGGCTCCTCCTCGCCGGTCTCCTCCTCGTACTCGTCCTCGGGCTGCTCCTCCTCGGCCAGGGCCTCCTCGTGGGTGCGTACGACCTCGCCGTCGCTGATCTCACCGCGCCAGCCGTCCTCCACCTCTCCCTTGAGGGTGATGTGACGGGCGAAGTGCTTGAAGTCGAGGCGGGCCCTGCGGCCCTGGGCGCGCCAGATGTTGCCGGTCTTCTCGAAGAACCCGCTAGGGTAGTACTCCATGACCAGCAGCACCCGGGTGAGGTTCTCACCGAGCGCATGGAAGGAGATCACGCCCTTGCTGGTGCCCTTGGCGCCCTCGGTGCTCCACTGGATGCGGTAGTCGGGCACCTGCTCGACGGTGTGTCCCTTCCAGCTGCGGCTGGACCAGAGCACCTTCAGCTGCCAGTCGGAGGTGGTGTCGTCCGCGCGGCTCGCGCTCTTGACGCCCTTGGCGAAGGTGCTGAAGTCCTCGTACCGGGTCCACTGGTCGTAGGCGGTGCGCACCGGCACCCCGACATCGACGGACTCCACGATGACGGTGGGCTTGTCGCCCCCTCTGCCCTTGCGCTTCTTTCCGCCCATGAGGCCCTTGAACGCCTGGCCGAGGCTCTGCTTGGCCTGTCCGGCGCCGGACTCCAGAAGGGCGCGCAGCGGTCCCTTGCCCTCGGCGAGTTTCCGTCCGCCCTCCAGGGCGAGCCCGGCGAGTCCGGGGCTCTTGCCCTCGGCGATGTCATTGAGCTTGACGGTGGTCTCGCCCAGCTTGCGGCCCACGCCGACGAGCATCCGCTCGGCCTGGGCGGCGAGATACCCGCGCACTTCCGTCTTGAGGCGGTCGACCGCCTCGCTCCGGGCGGAGGACGACAGCTGGTCCCCTGCCTTGCCGGTGGCCCTGCCGGTCACCGAACCGATCGTGTCCGTCATCCTGATCGCCTCCCTTCGCCGCTCGGTCCACGAGCTTCGCGGGCGGCGCGTCGCGCTCCGGCCCTCGCGGAGGCGGACTTCTTCGCGGGGGCGGTCCTCTTCACTGCGGCCCTCTTGCCGGGCGCCCTGTCGGCCGGGGCCTTCTTGCCGGACGCCTTGCCCGGGGCCTTCTCGGCGCCGGTCCTGCCGGCCGCCTCCGGACGGCCCGGGGTCCGCTCGTCCGGTGATTTCCTCGGCCTCTCCCCGGCCTCGGCCGGGGTCCTCTTCGCCGTCTCCGTACGCGGGGCCTCCGTCTCCTCGTCCTCCTCGGCGTCCCCCGTGTCTGCGCGCCCGGGACCCTCTTCGCCGGTTCGCTCCTGCTCGCCCCGGTCCGTCGGTCCGGACGGTTCCGGTCCCTCGGGCAGGGACCCCGGGAGCTGGTCCCGCAGCTGGGCGGTGCGGTCGTGCAGCCGGTCGGCGATGCCCTCGATCCTGCGGTCGAGCAGGGCGCCGGACGCGGCCTTGCCCGCGCCCCGCAGCTCCTGGCGCAGCTGGTCGCCCATCTCCTTGAGCTGCGGGTTCTCCGTCAACTGCTGGTTGATCCGGTCGGCGAGGGCCCGCGGGTTGAGATCCTTTCGCTTCCCGGCGACGAGCGAGGCCACGGTGAAGGCGAGCTTCATCTTCCTGGTGCGTCCGAGCAGGTACCCCGCCCCGATGGCGAGACCCAGTGCGGTCCGATTCATCATGTGGTCCTGTCGCCCGTGTCCGCTGCGCCGCCCGGCTCCGCGGTGCCGCCGGTGACGGCCGCGTCCTGCGCTGCGGTTGCGTCCTCTGTCGCCTCGGCGTCCACGGCGGTCGCGTCGTCCGCTTCCGCCGTGCCGCCCATGGCCGTCGCACGGCCCAGACCGATCTCCAGCCGGTCGAGCAGGGCGTCCTCCTCCCGGTCGAACTCCTCGGCCGTGATCTCGCCCTCGTCGAGCCGGCGCTCGAGGAGGGCGAGTTCGGCCCGTACGGTCGCCGGGTCGTAGTACTGTCGCTCGGCCTCGGCGATCAGCTGTCTGATCACCCAAAGGCTGCCGCGCGCCGGTGCGAACGGCAGCAGCACGGTCTCCGAGAGCAGTCCCATGGCTCACTCCTCACCCGTGGCCGCGCCGGTGGTGCTCGCGGCGGGCTCGGCGGGGCCGGGCTCGACGAAGCTGTACGGCGGCAGCGGCCCGTTCACCCGCAGTTCGAGGTGCGGGTGGCTCTTGCGTATCTCCTCCACGGCGGCCAGGAACTCCTCGGCGGAGTCCCGGGGCACCAGGAAGGAGAGATTGGCCAGCCAGCCGCCGGACTCGGGGCCCGTGCTGACGGCCTCGGCGGCCGGTTCGAGCAGGCGCTGCAGCTCCGCTGCGTCCTCCGCCTCACGGCTCTGCACCGCCTCGGCGATCACTTGGCCGAGCCGCAGCCGTTCGTCGTAGCTGCCGCCGCCCGCCTGCCGGTTGGCCTCGGCCAGGGCGCGCGTCTCCGGTTCCTCGGCCATCACCCGGTGCAGCACCGCCTCCTGGTCATGGCTGGCCTTGACGTTGTACTCGATCCGTCCGCCCAGCGCCGACAGCCGTTCCCGGTAGTGGTCGGCCCGCTCGGCGAGCACCCGGGTGACGGCGTCGTCGTCCGGCGCCACACTGCCGAAGCGCATGGGCAGCACCGCGCCGCCCGCGCCGGCCTCGCCGAGCACGCTCTGGTGGGCCAGCAGGTCCCTGCGCTTGGGCCGCAGCCCTTCGGGGGCGTCGCTGACGATGGCCGCCAGTCCGCCCTCGCGGAGGATCCTGACCGGGCAGGGAGGTTCCCCGACCCCGCCCAGGCCCTTGGGGAGCGAGGGGTGCGAGGCCGCGGCGACGCCATAGACATAGGTGCTCACTCCTGCTCCTCCTCCCTCTTGCCGCGGGCGGTCATGGACCTGCGGGGCCGTGACCGCTCCTCCCGCTGTCCCTGCCCCTGCCCCTGTCCCTCCTCACGGGCCTGGTTGAAGGCGTCGGAGATGGTCTGGGCGGCGCCGGACAGGGCGCCCTTCGACTTGCCTCGCGCCCCCGATTCGGTGATCTCGCCGACCAGGTCGGGCAGACCGGGGCTCTTGCGCGGCCCGGCCTCCAGGTCGAGCCGGTTGCACGCCTCGGCGAAGCGCAGATAGGTGTCGACGCTCGCCACCACGACCCGTACGTCGATCTTCAGAATCTCGATGCCGACGAGGGACACCCGGACGAACGCGTCGATCACCAGCCCTCGGTCGAGGACGAGTTCCAGGACGTCGTAGAGTCCGCTCGAGCCACCGCCCGAGCCGGTCTGTGCTGCCGGGACAACGGTCATGCCGACCGCTCCTCCCTGTCTGCCGTGCCTGTGCTGCCGGTGTGGTCCGTCGGGGCGGCCACGGGATCGCGGTCTAGCGACCGCCCGGCCGATGTGCGTCGGCCCTCCCGCGTTCATAGCGGCGAACGCGTCGATAACCGGCGAGCTCACCGTCGGCGGTGAGCTCCACCTCATAGCTCGCGATCAGGCTCATCGTGTCGGGGACCCGGGCGAGCTCCAGAACCTCGATCTCCAGCTCCCAGCCGTCCTCGGTGGGCTCGAAGGACGACACCGCTTCGGGCGTCATGCCGGTGAGCTCGGCGAACTCGGCCCGGGCCCGGCGCAGCACCTCCATCGGGCTCAGCCCGCCCTGTGGTGTGCCGTCGCCCGCCTTCCTGGGCGAGTTCCGCGCATGCGATGCGCTCGATCCCTGTGACATGGCGACCTCGGGGACCGAGTGCCCCTTGTCAGGTGTGCAAACCCGCACTCCCCGATTCAGGACATATCGGAATCGGGGCCGGTGCGCCCGCCGTGCTCTTTCCGCGTTCCACTCCGGGCAACGGCCCCGGACCGTCATGTCGTCCGTCATGTCGTCGGCTCCGTCGTCGGCGCATCTCACGCGCGTCGTACGGACCCGCTCTCCTCGGTCAGGACGCCACCGCGTGCTCCACCAGCTGCCGGGCCACGGCGGCGATGGACTCCGCGTCGATGCCCGCGGCGTGCAGTTGCTCGGCGGGCGTGGCCGACCCCGGCATGGTCCGCACCGCCAGCCGCTCCAGCCGGGGCACGGGACGCCCGTCGGTGAAGGCGTCGAGCACCGCGTCACCGAGGCCGCCCTGTTCATGGTGGTCCTCGACGGTGAGCAGACAGCCGGTGCGCTCGGCGGCCTCGCGCAGGGTGGCGCGGTCGACCGGCTTGACCGAGTAGAGGTCGACGACCCGGACGCGTATCCCCTGGTCCGCCAGGGCGTCGGCGGCCTTCAGCGCCTCATGGACGGTGACCCCGGCGGCGACCACCGTCAGCCGGTCCTCGGCGGAGGCGCGCAGTACCTTGCTGCCGCCGACCGGGAACTCCTCGGTGGGACCGTAGATCACCGGGGTGTCCCCGCGTGAGGTGCGCAGATAGCGGATGCCGTCCAGTCCGGCCATCGCGGCGACCAGCCGCGCGGTCTGGTTGGCGTCGCACGGGTACAGCACGGTCGACCCGTACACGCAGCGCAGCATCGCGAGGTCCTCCAGGCCCATCTGGGAGGGCCCGTCCTCGCCGATGGCGCAGCCCGCGTGGGAACCGACCAGGTTGATGCCGGCACCGCTGATCGAAGCCATCCGGATGAAATCGTGGGCACGGGTGAGGAACGCGGCGAACGTCGAGGCGTACGGCACCCAGCCGCGCGCCGCCAGGCCGACGGCGACCCCGACCATCAGCTGCTCGGCGATATAGCACTCGAAGTAGCGCTCGGGGTGGCCCTTGGCGAACAGTTCGGTCCGGGTGGAGTCGCCCACCTCTCCGTCGACGGCCACGACATCGCCTCGGGCGTTGCCGAGCGCCACCAGCGCCTGGCCGTAGGCGTCCCGGGTGGCGACCCGGTCGCCGAGGTCGTAGCGCGGCAGATCCAGATGGCCTCCGCGTACGGCGTGCAGGGTCCGGGCGGCGGGCGGCGGCTCGACCTCGACCTGCACGTTTCGTACGCCGCCGAGCTCCGCGATCGCCTCCTCGGGGTCCGGCAGCGGCTTGCCGTGCATGCCCTCGCGGTTCTGTACCGAGCCGACGCCCTTGCCCTTGAAGGTGCGGGCGAGAATGACGGTGGGCTGTCCCGCGGTGGATTCGGCCTCGGTGCAGGCGCGGTCGATCGCCTCGACGTCATGGCCGTCGATCTCGAGGGTGTGCCAGTCGAAGGCCCGGAAGCGGCGGGCGTAGGCGTCCAGGTCGTGGCCGTGCCGGGTGGGTCCGCGCTGGCCGAGCCGGTTGACGTCGACCATCACGATCAGGTTGTCGAGGTGCTCATGGCCGGCGTGCTCGGCGGCCTCCCACACGGACCCCTCGGCCAGTTCGCTGTCTCCGCACATGACCCACACCCGGTATCCGGTGTGGTCGAGCCGCTTCCCGGCCAGGGCGATGCCGACGCCGACGGGCAGCCCCTGGCCGAGCGAGCCGGTGGCCGTCTCGACCCAGGGCAGCCGGCGGGGTGTGGGGTGCCCCTCCAGCCGGCTGCCGAGCTTGCGGAAGGTGAGCAGTTCGGTCTCGTTGATGGCTCCGGCGGCCTTGTAGGCGGCGTAGAGCAGGGGTGAGGCATGCCCCTTGGAGAGGATGAAGCGGTCGTTGCCGGGGTGGGCGGGGCGCTCGAAGTCGTAGCGGAAGTGCCGGGCCAGCAGTACGGCCATCAGATCCGCGGCGGACATCGAGGAGGTGGGGTGCCCGGAACCGGCCGCGGCGGCGGCGCGGACGCTGTCGACGCGCAACTGCTGGGCGAGTTCGGTGAGCTGACGGGTGTTCATGAATCCTCCTGCGTACCGTGCCGCTCGTCGGGCGGCGTCGGGAGAGGGGCGGCGGCCGAGGGCGGGGTGGTGCCGGGGGCTCCCGGCACCCGGGCCAGTTCGGGCGACGCCGACTCCAGCGGTACGGACCAGGAGCGGACCAGGCCCAACTGCACCGCCTGGCGCGGAAGTACGGCGTCCAGGAGCCAGTCGGCGGCGACCCGGACACGGTTGCCGGGCATCGCGGCCAGATGGTAACCGCGGGTGACGGCCGCGGCGGGCGGCCCGGACAGCGGGATGCCGAGCGGATCGGCGGCGGCCTGGGTGCCGCCGAGGTCCACGACGAATCCCAGATCCCGGTGGCGATAGGCGCGCCGTGAGCCGATACCGAGGGAGGCGGCGACGTTCCGGGCGCAGACCCGGCCCTGCCGCCAGGCGTGCTGCGCGGTCATCGGCGTGTACCGGCCGGGCTTGTCCAGATCGGGCACGGCCGCCCCGTCCCCGCAGGCGAACACGTCGGCATGGCCGGGCACCTGGAGGTACGGGTCGACCAGCAGGCGGCCCCGTTCCAGCGGCCGGCCCAGGCTCTCCATCAGCGGATCGGGGCGTACGCCGACGCACCACACCAGGGTGCGGGTGTCGACGAACTCCCCGTCCGTCAGCAGGACTCCTTCGTGGGTCGCCTCCTTCACCGAGGTTCCCATCCGTACGTCGACCCCGCGCCGCCGCAGCACCCGCTCGGCGGAGCGGGAGAGCCGTTCGTCCAGCTCCGGCAGGACCCGCGCCGCGACGTCCAGCAGCAGCCAGCGCGGCCGCATACCGTGGCGCAGCGGCTGGGTGCGCACCAGTTCGTCGGTGAACTGCTGTCCCTGTGCGGCGACTTCGGTTCCGGTGTAGCCGGCGCCGACCACCACGAAGGTGCAGCGGGCGGAGCACCGCCCGGGGTCGTCGGCCGCGGCGGCCAGCTCGATCTGGCGGGTCACATGGTCGCGCAGATAGAGCGCCTCGGGCAGTCCCCGGAAGCCGTGCGCATGCTCGGCGACACCGGGAATCGGCAACAGCTTGTTGACGCTGCCGACGGCGAGCACCAGCCGGTCGTAACCGAGCGTGCCCTCCCGGCCCTCGGGGTCGGTGTAGCGCACGGTGCGGGCGTCCAGGTCGATGCCGCCCGCCTCGCCGAGCACCAGGCGCACCCGGCGCAGGGTGCCGGGCAGCGAGACGGCCACCCGGCGCGGATCCAGGACGCCCATGGCGACCTGGGGCAGCAGGGGGAGATACAGAAAGTAGTCGGTCGGGTTGAGCAGGGTGATGTCGGCTCGGTGCCGGGTCAGCCGGGCGAGGGTGCGGGCCGTTCGGTACCCGGCGAATCCGGCACCGACGATCAGGATGCGGGGTCGACTCACGTTCGCCTCCGGCGTGTGGACGTCGTCTGCGTCTGGTCGCCTGCGTGTCTGTACGTGTCGTGCGTGTCTGTACGTGTCGTGCGTGCCTGCGGGTGCGTACGACTCGGCATACGCGTCCGCGTCTTCCTGGCGGCGGGCGCGGCAAAACCACCCTCACCGACTTCCCGCGTCCCCCGGTTCGGACCGGCCAAACGCCGCGGCCCACGCATTTCGGGCCACCGTCGATGACACGGCAATGACACGGCCGACGGCCGGCGGCGCTCCGGGCCGGTCGGCGGAGAGGCGGTGAACGCGAAAATCCCACCCCTATAGAACAGGGGTGGGATTCTCATCCGAGCGCCGGGCAGGCCTTGCACCTGCATCTCCCCGCAGGAAGCGGGACGTCTTTCCTTGGACCACCAACGCACTGTCGGCTACCGGGAGTTCCGGTGACCGGCTCAAGATCAACCATACCCCATCGCGCGCCGGGCGGCGAGTCGTGGCCGGGTGGCCTCCTGCCCGTCGGCCGGCCGCTACGCGCCGGTCATCTCCGCCGTGATGGCCCAGCGTTCATGGTCCTGCCAGGCCCCGTCGACATAGATCATGTTCGGGGAGAAGCCCTCCAGGCGGAAGCCGCAGCGGCGGGCGAGGGCGATCGAGGCGGTGTTGCCGGGCTGCACATTGATCTCCAGCCGGTGCAGCCGCAAGGGCCCGAAGGCGTACCGCACCACCAGGCCGAGAGCCTCCGTCATCAGCCCGCGTCCGGCGGCGTGCGCGAAGACGCCGTATCCCAGGGCCCCGCACAGAAAGCCGCCCTCGACAATGTTGTTGATGTTGATGAACCCGGCGATGGCCCCGTTCTCCTTCTCGCACACCAGGAACCCCGCCCTCGCCGGATCCCCGATCAGCCGTCCCGCGTAGGAGGCGAACGCCTCGGCGCTGGTCGGCGGGAACAGCCAGGGGCGGTGCAGTTCCTCGCTCTCCCGTGCACGGGCGGTGAACTCGGCCGCGTCGTCCTGGGTGAAGCGGCGTATGCCCACACGGGGGCCTTCGGCAAGATATCCATGGGTCTCAGGCACATCGACACCGTAGACGAGGCCGGGTGGTCCGCGGCCCTGGACCGGGGCGGGTCATCCGCGCCGGCTCGCGGCGAGCGCCCCGGCCAGCGCCCCGATCAGCCCCGTGGCCAGCAGCGCCAGCCACAGCGGCATCGTCACCAGCGTGCCCAGCAGTTTGATCCGGGTCGTCCGGGTGTTCTCGAAGACGAAGACCAGGACCAGCGCGGCCAGGACCAGGCCGGCGAGCCTGCGGGGCGTCAGCCACTCCGGGCCCAGGTGCGTCCCCGCGCTCGTCCCGGTCCTGCGGGAGGTCTTCGGGCTCATGCCACCAGGATGGACGGCCGGGCCCGGAGCCGCCCGGCCGGTGCGGGCCGGACGGGTGACGGCGCCCCCGGGGCCCGCCCACGCCCCGGGACGGCCCCCGGCGGACGGCGGCGCCCCGGCGCCGCGCGGCCGGACTACGCCAGCGCGGGCGCGTCCAGGGTCAGGGTCCCCGCGTCCGCGTCCAGTTCGGCGCCGACACCGAACGGGACGGTCAGCGCCCCGTCCCCGTGGCCGAAGCCGAACTCCTCCACGACCGGCACACCGAGCGGGCCGAGCCGGTCGCTGAGGACGGCGCGCAGCAGGTCGTAGGGGCCGCACTCCTTCCAGGAGCCGAGCGCGATCCCTGTGACCCCGTCGAGCCATCCCGAGCGCAGCAGCTGGGTGAGCATCCGGTCGATCCGGTACGCCTCCTCGCCGATGTCCTCGATCATCAGCAGTCCGCCGCGGGCGCCGGAGCGGGCGCCCGGGGTGCCCAGCTCGGTGGCGAGCAGGCTCAGACAGCCGCCGAGGGTGATGCCGCGGGCGCGGCCGGGCACCAGGGCGGTGCCGCCGGAGGCGATGGTCCGTACGGACTCCGGGTCGAACAGGGTCGCACGCAGATGCTGCTGCGCCCGGGTGTTCTTGAGGAAGTCGACGGCCGACACCATCGGGCCGTGCAGAGTGACCAGGCCCAGGCGGGCGGCGAAGGCCTCGTGCAGCGCGGTGATGTCGCTGTAGCCGACCAGCACCTTGGGCCCCGCGGCCCGCAGCGCGTCCCAGTCGAGCAGGTCGACCATCCGCTGGGCCCCGTACCCGCCGCGGGCGCAGAGCACCGCGGACACCCGTGGGTCGCACCAGGCGGCCTGGAAGTCGGCGGCCCGGTCGGCGTCGGTGCCCGCCAGGTAGGGAAAGCCGGGATGCCGGTCGAGGACGTGCGGGGCCACGACGGGCTCCAGCTCCCAGGCGCGCAGCAGGTCGAGCCCGGCGGCGAGCCGCTCCTCACGCACGGGCCCGCTGGGCGCGACGACGGCCACCCGGGCGCCGGGCACCAGCCTGGGAGGTCGCACCAGGGGGGACGTGCCCCGCACGTCGGGCTGCTTCACTCGGCCGGCTCCATGCGGGCTCCCCGCTCCAGCTCCAGGGTGGGAACGCCGGGCGGGGTCAGTCCGAAGACCTGTGCGTACAGGGACAGTTCGGCCTCCAGGGCGCGCACCATGGTCTCCGCCTTCCGGAAGCCGTGCCCCTCGCCCTCGAAGGTGAGACAGGCGTGCGGGACCCCGGTGCCGCGGATCCGGTCGAGGAACCGCTCGCACTGGGCGGGCAGGCAGATGGGGTCGTCCAGCCCCTGGAGGAGCAGGAAGGGGACGGTGATCCGGTCGGCCTGCTCCAGGGGCGACCGCTCGGCATACCGCTCCGGCACCTCGGAGTACGGGCCGACCAGGCTGTCCAGATACCGCGACTCGAAGTCATGGGTCTCCCCCGACCCGAAGCTCTTCAGGTCCAGCACGGGGTAGATGATCGTGCCGCAGGCGTAGACGTCGGTCGCGGTGAGGGAGACGGCCGTGGTCCAGCCGCCCGCGCTGCCGCCCCGCACGGCGAGCCGCTCGCGGTCCGCGGTGCCCTCGGCGGCGAGCGCGAGGGCGACGGCCGCGCAGTCCTCGACGTCGACCACGCCCCACTGTCCGCGCAGCCGGTTGCGGTACTCCCGTCCGTACCCGGTCGAGCCTCCGTAGTTGACCTCGACGACGCCGATGCCGCGCGAGGTGAAGTAGGCGATCTCCAGGTCCAGGACCAGCGGGGTGCGGCTGGTGGGCCCGCCGTGCGCCCACACGACATACGGCGGCAGCTCCCCGTCGGGCGCCCGGTGGGCCGGGTGGTGCGGCGGGTGGACATGGGCGTGGATCTCCCGGCCGTCCGGGCCGGTGAAGACCCGGCTCCGCGGCTCGGAGTAGTAGGAGGGATCCACCGCGTCCCGGTGGGCGGCGCCGATGACGCGGGCACGGCCGGTGCGGGCGTCCAGTTCGACCACCTCGGGGGCGCTGCGCGGGCCGGCGGCGACCGAGACGATCCGGCTGCCGTGCACGGCGAGCGTGGCGGCGAACTCGGTCCAGGGCCCGGGGCTGTCGGCGAGCTCGCCGCGCGCCGGGTCGAGGATCCCGAGCCGGCCCGCGCCCCGGCCGTGGACGACGGCGATCAGCCCGTTGTCCAGGGGCGCGAACCACCGCTGTCCGACCTTCCACAGCGGGCCGCCGAACTCCTCCTCGCGGGGGCACAACGGCTCGCCGTCCCGGTAGAGGTTCCACCAGCCGGTGCGGTCACCGACGTACAGCAGGGAGCCGTCGGTCGCCCACTCGGCCTGTGCGATCGACTCCTCGGGGCCGCCGGCGACGGTGCGGGGTTCCCGGAAGGTTCCCTCGTCCGTGACCTCGGCGACGATCAGCTCGGTGCCGTCCCAGGGCATCCGCGGATGGTCCCAGGCGATCCAGGCCGCACGCCGCCCGTCCGGAGCGAGACGGGGCCCGGTGACGAACCGGTGGCGCTCGGCGGTGAGTTCCCGGACCGCGGCCCGGTCCCCGGCCGCCGAACCGTCCAGCGGTACGGACACCGCGACCCGGCGCACATCGGTGGACCGTTCCCCGGTGAACTCCTCCAGGACGCACCACACTTCGCCCCGCTCGACATGGATCTGCGGGTCGATCCAGCGCAGTCCGCCGCCCACCGCGGAGAGCGGGGTGAGCGGGCGCGGTACGGCGTCCCCGGCCGCGGGCTCATAGGCGTAGAGCCGCTGGTCGGCGAAGTTCGCGAAGACCACCAGCGGTCCCTCGGGGCGCATCGTCCCGGCCCAGGCCGACCCGCCGTACTCCATGACCCGGCTGCGCACGTTCCACGGGGCGGGCAGCACCGCCTCGGTCGCACCGTCCGCGGTGCGCCGGACCAGGGCACGGCGACCGCCCTCGGCGGGGCGCGGCTCGGTCCACCACGCCTCGTCGCCCACATATCCCACCGACTCCGGCTGCCCGTCGTGCGCGGCGGCCAGCGCCGCGTCGATGGGCGAGGGCCAGTCCCCGTACGGCAGTGTCTCCTTCAACTCCCCCACTCCTCCCAACTAGACCGTGCGCAGAAAGCGGTCGAGGACCTGGACACCGAAGTGCAGTGCCTCCACCGGCACCCGCTCGTCGACACCGTGGAAGAGCGCCTGGTAGTCGAAGCCCTCGGGGAGCTTGAGCGGCGCGAATCCGTATCCGGTGATACCGAGCCGGGAGAACTGCTTGGCGTCGGTACCGCCCGACATGCAGTACGGCACCACATGCCCCTCGGGGGCGAACTCCTGCACCGCGGCGCGCATCCTGGCGTACGTCGGTGAGTCCACCGGCGCCTGGAGGGCGACCTCGCGATGCTCGAACTCCCAGTCCACGTCCGGGCCGGTGAGTTCGTCGAGGGTCCTCGCGAACTCCTCCTCGCCGCCGGGCACACAGCGCCCGTCGACATGGGCCACGGCCTGACCGGGAATCACATTCACCTTGTAACCGGCGTTCAGCATCGTCGGGTTGCTGCTGTTGCGGAGGGTCGCCTCGACGAGCGAGGCGGCCGGGCCGAGCTTCGCCAGCAGGCCGTCGATGTCGCGGGGGTCGTCGAGGTCGGCCTCCAGTCCGTACACGTCGGCGAGTCCGGCGAGCGCGGCGCGCACCGTCGGGGTCAGTCGCAGCGGCCACTCATGGGTGCCGATCCGCGCCACCGCGGCGGCGAGCCGGGTGACCGCGTTGTCGCGGTTGACCTTGGAACCGTGGCCCGCCCGGCCGTGCGCGGTGAGCTTGAGCCAGCTGGTGCCGCGTTCCCCCGCCGCGATCGGATAGATCTGCCGTCCGGCGCCGTCGTGGAAGGTGAACGCCCCGGACTCGCTGATGCCTTCGGTGCAGCCCTCGAAGAGCTCCGGGTGCCGGTCGGCCAGGAAGCCCGAGCCGTCCTCGGCGCTCGCCTCCTCGTCGGCGGTGAAGGCGACCACCAGGTCGCGTCGCGGCCGGAAGCCCGAGCGCGCCCAGTCCCGTACGACCGCGAGGATCATCGCGTCCATGTTCTTCATGTCGACCGCGCCCCGGCCCCAGACGACGCCGTCGCGCACCTCGCCGGAGAACGGGTGCACGCTCCAGTCGCCGGCCTCGGCGGGCACCACGTCGAGATGGCCGTGGAGCAGCAGCGCGTCCGCCGAGGGGTCGGTGCCCTCGATGCGGGCGACCACATTGGTGCGGCCCGTGGTGCGCTCCAGCAGGGTGGGCTCCAGGCCCGCCTCGGCCAGCCGTGCGGCCGCGTACTCGGCGGCGGGCCGCTCCCGGCAGTCGCCCCCGCCGCGGTTGGTGGTGTCGATACGGATGAGGTCGGAGGTGAAGCGCACGACCTCGTCGAGTGCCTGCCGGTCAGCCATACTGCTCCTCCACTGCGGCCGAGACGATCGTGGTGACCGCCTTGAAGGTGCGGATCCCCTCGTACATGGTCCCGCTGGTGTACACCACCTTGCGCTCCCCGGCCCGGTCCACGCCCGGGACCACGGTGGCGGACATCGCCAGATGCTCCGCGTCGAACTCCAGCGCGACGGTGAAGGGCCCGCCGTGCACCGGCTCCTGACGGACCGCCAGGGAGGCCGCCTCCTCGGCGGCGGCGCGGATGTCGGCGGCGGTCCTGGCCGGGGTGCGGCAGACGGCCGCATAGCGTGAGACATGCTCCTTGACGGCGACCTTCAGTGCCCCGGGCGCATATCCGAGCGCGTCCTCGCAGGCCACGTCGTCGCCGGTGACCAGGATGACGGGTACTCCGTACTCGGCGGCGACATACGCGTTCAGCAGGCCCTCGCTGGCGCGTACGTCGTTCACCCACACCCCGGTGATCGAGTTGGCGAGGTAGGTGTGGGCCAGTACGCCCTCCATCCCGGCGCCCGCGTGATAGCCGAGGAACGCCACGCCGTCCACGTCCCCGTGCTGCACGCCCTCCACCATGGACAGCGCCTTGTGCCGCCCGGTGAGCAGCTGCGCCCGCTCGTCGAGCCGCTCCAGCAGCAGATTGCGCATGGTCCAGTGGGCCTCGTTGATCAGCACCTCGTCGGCGCCGCCGTCGAGGAAGCCGAGCACGGCGGCGTTCACATCGGAGGTGAACATCGCCCGGCACCGCTCCCACTGCGGCGTCCCCGGCAGCACATCGGCCGGCCAGGTCACCCCGGTGGCGCCCTCCATGTCCGCGCTGATGAGGATCTTCATGCCGCACCGTCCCCTCGGTCGTCAAGGCGTTGTCGTCCGGCCTGCGACAGCGGTGTGCGGCGGCGCTCCTTCGCGGTGGAGATCTTCATGCCGCGTCACGTTACGCGTCAAGGGGCCGACCTGCTACGGAAAGGCGGACCCGCCCTCCGGGGGGGGCGTCGCCGGGTCCGCGGCGCGTGGCCGCGAAGGGGGGTGGCGACGCCCGGCCGGTCAGGCGTAGAGGGCGGGGCGGTCGATCAGTTCGACCTCGGTGCGGCGCCCCTCGGACTGGGCGCGGACACCCGCCTCGCAGACCGCCGCCGCGGCATAGCCGTCCCAGACGCTCGGCCCGGTCACCTCACCGCGGCGGGTGGCGTCGACCCAGGCCTGCACCTCGTGGTCGTACGCCTGGGCGAAGCGCTCCACATAGTCCTGGGCGACCGTGCCGCCCCAGCGGCCCGCCATATGGGTCACCATGGCGTGTCCGTCGCCGATCCGGGCGGTGCCGTACTCGCAGACCGCCTCGGCCTGCACCTGGTAGCCGAAGCCGCAGTTGACATAGATCTCGACGTCGACCAGGGCACCGCCGCCGGTCTCGAAGACCACGAACTGCGGGTCCGACAGGCCTTCCGGGGCGTTCCCCGTCGGGGTCGGGCGCAGCACCGTCACCGCGGTGATCTCCTGGCCGAGCAGCCAGCGCGTCACATCCATCTCGTGCACGACGGAGTCGTTGATGAGCATGGCGTCCGTGAAGCCGGGCGGGCTGGCCGCGTTGCGGTGGCGGTTGTGCAGCATCAGCGGCCGGCCCAGCTGGCCGCTGTCCAGCAGCGCCTTGAGCTTGACGTACTCGGCGTCGTAGCGCCGCATGAAGCCGACCTGGACGCGCCGGTGTCCCAGCTTCTGCTCGGCCTCGAGGATCCTGAGCGCCGAGGCCGCGTCGGGGGTGAGGGGCTTCTCGCACAGCACCGGCAGATCGCGCTCGAAGGCGGCCAGCAGCGCGGCCTCGTGGGCGGGACCCGGGGAGGCGATCAGCACCGCGTCGACGTCGGCGTCGGCCATCGCGGCCGCGGGTTCGGTGTAGGCGGTGCAGCCCTCGACGCCGGCCGCGACGCTCTTGGCCCGCTCCCCGTCGACGTCGACGACGGCGGCCACCCGCGCCCCGGCGGTCACTTCGTTGATACGGCGCACATGGTCGGCGCCCATCCGCCCCGTTCCGATGACGGCCACGGAGAGCGTTCCACGCTGAGTCATGGTGGTGGGTGGTCCCTTCGGACGGTCAGGCGCCGCAGGAGCGGAGGAAGGCGCGGGTGCGCACGGCGACGGGCAGCGGCCGGTCCGGCGGGCAGGGGTACATGTCCTGCTCGACGATGGCGAAGAGTTCGACGCCGAGGGCCTGAGCGGCGGTGAGCACCGGCTCCAGCGCTGGCACGCCCGCCGGGGGCTCGCACATCACTCCGCGCTGCACCGCGGGACCGAACGGCACCCCGTTGTCGACGACCTCGGCGAGGATCTCCGGGTCGACCTGCTTGAGGTGGAGGTAGCCGATGCGCTCGCCGTAGGTCTCGATCAGCTTGACGCTGTCGCCGCCGCAGTAGGCGTAGTGCCCGGTGTCCAGGCAGAGGTTGACCAGGTCGGAGTCGGTGGAGTCGAGGAAGCGCTCGACGTGCTCCTCGGTGTCGATATGGGTGTCGGCGTGCGGGTGGACGACGATGTCGAGGCCGAAGGTCTCCTTGACCTCGTGGCCGAGCCGTTCCATGCCCTTGGTGAGATGGGCCCACTGCGCGGCGGTGAGTTCGGAGGGCTCGATGATCTCGGCGGTCTTGTCGTCCCGCCAGAAGGAGGGGATGACCACCAGGTGTTCCGCTCCCATGGCCCGGGTGAGGGCGGCGACCTGCCCGACGTGTTCCCAGGTGGACTCCCAGACGGCCGGGCCGCGGTGCAGCGAGGTGAAGACCGTGCCGGCCGACACCTTCAGGTTCCGCCGCTCCACCTCGTCGGTGAGCCGGGCCGGGTCGGTCGGCAGATAGCCGTAGGGGCCGAGCTCGATCCAGGAGTAGCCCGCCTCGGCGACCTCGTCCAGGAAGCGCTGCCAGGGCACCTGCCGGGGGTCGTCCGGGAACCAGACGCCCCAGGAGTCCGGGGCCGAGCCGACCCGGATGCGGTCCAGGGCAGTGGTCATGTCAGGACTTCCCTTCGGGTGTTGCCGCCGTGGATGCCTGGAGGTCCCCCGCTTCCGGGAGCTCCTCGATGTCGACGCCGCCGGTCTGCGCCAGTTCGTGCCTGAGGGCGGCCAGTTCCGCGCCGCCGGCCATGTGGTTGGTCAGCTCTTCGAGACTGACCTTGTCGCGGGCCGCGCTGAGCTCCAGGGTGCCCAGGCGCAGCACGTTGAAGTGGTCGCCGACCATATAGGCGTGGTGCGGGTTGTGGGTGATGAAGATGACGCCGAGGCCGCGGTCGCGGGCGGCGGCGATGTACTTCAGGACGACCCCGGACTGTTTGACGCCGAGCGCGGCGGTGGGTTCGTCCAGGATGAGGACGCGGGCGCCGAAGTAGACGGCGCGGGCGATGGCGACGCACTGGCGCTGGCCGCCGGACAGGGTGCCGATGGGCTGTTCGAGGTCGTCCAGGACGATGCCCATGTTCCGCAGTTCGTCGTCCGCGGTCTTCTTCATCCGGGCGATGTCCAGGCGCCGGACGGGCCAGGGGCCCTTGGTCATCTCGGAGCCGAGGAAGAAGTTGCGCCACACCGGCATCAGCGGCACGGTGGCCAGGTCCTGGTAGACGGTGGCGATCCCGCGGTCCAGGGCCTCGCGGGGGGTGCTGAAGCGCACCGGTTCGCCGTCGACGAGGAACGCGCCCTCGGTGTGCTGGTGCAGACCGGAGATGATCTTGATCAGGGTGGACTTGCCGGCGCCGTTGTCACCGAGGACGCAGGTGACCTCGCCGGGGCGGACGGCGAGATCGACACCGTGCAGGGCGCGGATGTTTCCGTACGACTTGCCCGCGCCGCGCAGCTCGACGACGGGGGCCTTCCCGGACGGGGCGGCCGGGCCGTCGGTGTCGCGGAGGTCAGCGGTGGTCATGGGGGGTCACCTCCGGGTCGCAGACTTCTGGACCCACAGATTGATGAGGGTGGCGCCGATGAGCATCACCCCGAGGAAGGCCTTGAACCAGTCGGGGTTCCAGCCTGCGTAGACGATGCCCTGGCTCACCATGCCGAACATGAAGGCGCCGAAGACCGGTCCGATCGCGGAGCCGTGGCCGCCGGTCAGCAGACAGCCGCCGATCACCGCCGCGGCGATGTAGATCAGCTCCTGGCCGACGCCCTCGCCGGACTGCACGGTGTTGAAGGCGAACAGCTGGTGCATCCCGACGAACCAGGCGCCGAAGCCGACCAGCATGAACAGCGAGATCTTGGTGAACTTCACCGGCACGCCCACGGCCCGCGCACTGTCCTTGTTGCCGCCGACCGCGAAGATCCAGTTGCCGTACCGGGTACGCAGCAGCACCCAGGTCGCCAGGGCCGCGAAGAGCAGCCACCAGAGCACGGTCACCTTGAACTGGACGCCGCCGACCGTGAAGGAGGACGAGAAGAGCGCCTTGGCCTGGGTGAAACCGTCCATGTCGCTGATGTCGTCGGTCGCCACATTGCCGGTGACCAGCTTGGTGACCGCGAGGTTGATGCCCTGGAGGCCGAGGAAGGTGCCGAGGGTGACCAGAAAGCTGGGAAGTCCGGTGCGCACCATCATCCAGCCGTTGAACGCGCCGATCGCCAGCGACAGCACGAGCGCGACGAGCACGCCCACCCAGACGTTCATGGTGAGCTGGAAGCTGACCATGCTCGCGGTGAGCGCCGAGGTGATCACCCCGACACCGGCCGACAGGTCGAACTCGCCGCCGATCATCAGCAGGGCCACGGGCAGCGCCATGATCCCGATGGTGGACGACTGGTAGAGCACGGTGGCCATGGCGCTTCCGGAGCGGAACGCCGGGGCCATGGCGAAGAAGAAGACGAACACCGCGACGGCGCCGAGGAGGACGCCGACCTCCGGCCGGGCGAGCAACCGCAGCGCCAGGGGGCGCCGGGCGGTCCGGCCGTCGCGTGCCCCGGGACCGGAGGCCGGCGGTGCACTCACCGCCGGCGCAGCCTGGTCGGACATCACCGGGTGCCCTTCGCGGCGAAGGCGGCGACGGAGTCGACATTGGACTTGTCGACGAAGGCCGGTCCGGTCAGCACCGGCTGCTCACCGCCGCCGCTGTAGTTGCCATTGTTCTTGTACAGCCACAGGGAGTCCACCGCGAGGTAGCCCTGGAGGTAGGGCTGCTGGTCCACGGCGAACTGGATGTCGCCCTTCTTGATGGCGCCGGTGAGTTCCTTGTTGAGGTCGAAGGTGGCGATCTTGGCCTTGCTGCCCGCGTCGGCCACCGACTGCACCGCGGTCATCGCGAACGGGGCGCCCAGCGTGACCACATAGTCGATGGAGCTGTCCTGCTTGAGCTTGGCGGTGACGGTGGACTTCACCGACGGCATGTCGGTGCCGTTGACATAGAGGGTCTGGGTCTTGCCGCCGAAGGTCTTCTTGACGCCGTCGCAGCGCTGGGTGAGCCCGATGTTGCCCTGTTCGTGGATCACACAGACCACGTTCTTGGCGCCGACCTCGTCGAGCTTCTTGCCGAACGCCTCGCCGGCCACGCCCTCCTCCTGGCCGAAGAACTCCATCAGGCCCAGCTTCTTCCAGTCGTCGACACCCGAGTTGAGGCCCACCACGGGTATGCCCGCCGCGGTGGCCTTGCCGAGGACCTCCTTCATGGCGTCCGGCTTGGCGAGGGTGACCGCGATGCCGTCGACCTTCTGGTCGATCGCGTTCTGCACCAGGTTGGCCTGGTTCCCGGCGCTCGGGTCGTTCGAATAGACCAGCTTGATGTTGTCCTTGGCCGCCGCCGCCTCGGCCCCCTTGCGGACGATGTCCCAGAAGGTGTCGCCGGATCCCTGGTGGGTGACCATCGCGACGGTCATCCGGGGGGTGTCTGCCTTGCCCGCGGCGGCGCCGGAGCTGCTCTCCTCCGACTTCTTGCCACCCGAGCTGCTGGAGCAGCCGGCGACGAGCAGCGCGGAGGCCGCGGCCAGCGCGACCAGCGGAACCAGCCTGCGGGAGCGGCGGGGGTGGAACGTGCGGTCCATCTGTCGTGCACCTCACACTGTGCGACCGGGTGTTTGGGACCGAAGCAAACCCTTGCGATACCTAGCTGTCAATACTTTGTTAAGACATCATTTCAGAAGCAGGTCCGAATGTAAGAACAAAGTCTTGACAGAAAGTCATTGTGCGGCCTACACCTGTGAGGCATCCGGGCCGGTTGTTCCACCTTCCGGACCTTCGACCGCCCGCTTCCCTGCACAAGGAGCGACGCCCATGCCCGAGTCCGCCGAACATCTCGATCTGATCACCATGGGCCGCATCGGGGTCGATCTCTATCCGCTGCAGACCGGTGTGCCGCTCCCCCAGGTCGAGACCTTCGGAAAGTTCCTCGGCGGTTCGGCCGCCAATGTGGCGGTGGCCGCCGCACGCCTGGGCCGTGCCACCGCCGTCATCACCCGGACCGGGAACGACCCCTTCGGCACCTATCTCCACCAGGCGCTGCGGGAGTTCGGCGTCGACGACCGGTATGTCACCCCCGTGGACGCCTACCCGACCCCGGTCACCTTCTGCGAGATCTTCCCGCCGGACGACTTCCCGCTGTACTTCTACCGCCGGCCCAAGGCCCCCGATCTGGAGATCCACACCGACGAGCTGGACCTGGCGGCCGTCCGCTCGGCCCGGATCTTCTGGATCACCGGCACCGGACTGAGCGAGGAGCCCAGCCGCTCGGCCACGCTCGCCGCCCTGAAGGCCCGGGACAAGGCCGGCATCACGGTCTTCGACCTCGACTGGCGCCCCATGTTCTGGGCGGGCGACGGCTCCCGCGGCCCGGCGGAGACCGCACGGCCCCACTACGCCGAGGCGCTGCGCCACGCCACCGTGGCGGTCGGCAACCTCGACGAGTGCGAGATCGCCACCGGGGTACGCGAACCCCGTGCGTGCGCCCGGGCCCTGCTGGACGCGGGCGTGGAACTCGCGGTCGTCAAGCAGGGACCCAAGGGAGTGCTCGCCATGCACCGCGACGGCACGACGGCCGAGGTGCCGCCCCTGACCGTGGAGGTCGTCAACGGGCTCGGGGCCGGGGACGCCTTCGGCGGCTCGCTCTGCCACGGGCTGCTCGCCGGCTGGCCGCTGGAGAGGACCCTGCGGCACGCCAACGCGGCCGGGGCCCTGGTCGCCTCCCGTCTCGCCTGCTCCTCGGCGATGCCGACCGAGTCCGAGATCGCCGGCCTCCTCGCGCACGGCTGACCGCCGTCCCGAGGCCTCTCGCCCGCGGCGGACCGCCGCCCCCTCCGAACGGAGCCTGTCTTGAGCATCAGCATCCCCGACCTCACCCGGATGCGCGTCCGCCATCCGGAGGCCGTCGCCGAGGCCGCCGCCCGCCGCGTCCGCCGCCCGCTGATCGGCGACTCCGGCCGCCTCATGATCGTGGCCGCCGACCATCCGGCCCGTGGCTCCCTCGGCGTCGGCGACCGCCGCCTGGCCATGGCGAACCGAGCCGATCTGCTGGAACGTCTCTGCATCGCGCTCTCCCGGCCCGGCGTGGACGGGGTGCTGGCCACCGCCGACATACTCGAGGACCTGCTGCTGCTCGGCGTCCTGGACGACAAGGTCGTCATGGGCTCCATGAACCGCGGCGGCCTGGCGGGCGCCTCCTTCGAGATGGACGACCGCTTCACCGGCCACCGCGCCGAGGACATCGCACGGCTCGGCTTCGACGCCGGGAAGCTGCTGCTGCGCATCGACTACGACGACCCCGGCTCGCTGCGCACCCTGGAGTCCGCGGCCCGGGCCGTCGACGACATGGCCGCGCGCCGGCTGCCCCTGTTCGTCGAGCCCTTCCTGTCGCGCCGGGTCGACGGAAAGGTGCGCAACGACCTGAGCGCCGAGGCCGTCACCCGCTCCATCGCCATCGCCTCGGGTCTCGGCGGCACCTCCGCCTACACCTGGCTCAAGGTTCCCGTCACCGAGGACCCCGACGACATGGCCGGGGCGCTCCAGGCCTCCACGCTGCCCGCCGTGCTGCTCGGCGGCGAGGTCGGCGGGGACCAGGAGCGCGCCTACGAGAAATGGCGCACGGCCCTGCGCCTGCCCACGGTCCAGGGTCTGGTCGTCGGCCGGTCGCTGCTGTACCCGGCCGAGGGCAGTGTGGAGACGGCGGTGGACACCGCGGTCGGCCTGCTGTGACCCCGCACGGAGCCCCCGGCCGGGACCGCCCGGGCGCCCCCGGCCGCACCGCCCGCCCGGCATCGCTCCGCGCCGCCGTCTCCGTGACCTCACCCGACATCGCCTCTGTGATCGCTTCAAGAAGGGCATCATGACCGCCACGCATCACCTTCCCGCGGGCCGGGCCGCCACCGACGCCTACGCGGTCGAGATCACCCCCGAGTCGGCCGGCTGGGGCTACTCGGGTCTGAAGGTGCTCGACCTGCCCTCCGGCGGCCGGCACACCTTCGACACCGCCGACAGCGAGTGGATCGTGCTTCCGCTGTCGGGCTCCTGCACGGTCACCGTCGACGACGACACCTTCCGGCTGCACGGCCGGGAGAGCGTCTTCAGCGGGGTGAGCGACTTCGCCTATGTGCCGCGCGACGCCCGGGTCTCCCTCACCTCCGAGGCCGGCGGCCGGTTCGCACTCACCGGCGCCCGCTGCGAGCGCCGGCTGCCCGCCCGCTACGGTCCCGCCTCGGCCGTGCCGGTCGAACTGCGCGGCACCGGCAACTGCTCCCGGCAGGTCAACAACTTCGCCGCGGCGGCACCCGCGGGAGCCGGGGACGGCTACGGCTTCGACTGCGACCGGCTGATCGCCGTGGAGGTGATCACCCCGGGCGGCAACTGGTCCTCCTTCCCGCCGCACAAGCACGACGAGCACCGGCCCGGCGAGGAGTCCCAGCTGGAGGAGATCTACTACTTCGAGTTCGCCGCCCACGAGGGCACGCCCGGGCTCGGCTACCAGCGGGTCTCCCCCTCGGGACCCGGCCGCACCACGGATGTGCTGGCCGAGGTGCGCGACGGCGATGTCGTCCTCATCCCGGACGGCTGGCACGGACCGTCCATGGCCGTACCTGGCCACCACATGTACTACCTCAACGTCATGGCGGGCCCCGATCCCGAGCGCGCCTGGCTGATCTGCGACCACCCCGGCCACGCCTGGATCCGCGGCACCTGGCCCGCCCAGCCGGCCGACCCGCGCCTCCCGCTCTACACCGCCCCCGCCGACGAGCCGTCCCAGTGAGGTCATGATGAGCCACCCGAACCCGTCAGTGCGTCGTCTGACCGTCGCCCAGGCCCTGGTGCGGTTCCTGTCCGCGCAGTACAGCGAGCGCGACGGGGTACGCCACCGTCTGATCGCCGGCACCTGGGGCATCTTCGGCCATGGGAACGTCGCCGGAATCGGCCAGGCACTGCTGGAGGCCGGCGAGGAGGCCATGCCGTTCCACCAGGGCCGCAACGAACAGGCCATGGTGCACGCCGCCGTCGGCTACGCCCGCCAGTGCGACCGGCTGTCCGCACAGGCGGTCACCACCTCCATCGGGCCCGGCGCCACCAACCTGGTCACCGGCGCAGCGCTCGCCACCATCAACCGCCTCCCGGTGCTGCTGCTGCCCGGGGACTACTTCGCCGCCCGCCCCGCCGACCCGCTGCTGCAACAGCTGGAGCACCCGGTGGAGGCCGATGTCTCCGTCAACGACACCCTGCGCCCGGTCTCCCGCTACTTCGACCGGATCACCCGTCCGGAGGCGCTGATCCCGTCCGCGCTGAACGCTATGCGGGTGCTGGCCGACCCGGCCGAGACCGGAGCGGTCACCCTCGCCCTGCCGCAGGACGTGCAGGCGGAGGCGTACGACTGGCCCGAGGAGTTCTTCGCGGAACGCGTCTGGTGCATCCGCCGCCCGGCGCCCGACCCGGTCGAACTGGCCGAGGCGGTACGTGCCGTGCGCGCCGCCCGCCGTCCGCTGATCGTGGCGGGCGGCGGCGTCCACCACAGCGGGGCCGAGAACGCGCTGAGGGCACTGGCCGACGCCACCGGCATCCCGGTCGCCTCCACCCAGGCCGGCAAGGGCTCGCTGCGCCACGACCACCCCGCGGACCTCGGCGGCATCGGGCACACCGGCACCGCCGTCTGCGACGAGACCGCCCGCACCGCCGACCTGGTCATCGGCGTCGGCACCCGCTACACCGACTTCACCACCGCCTCCGGCACCCTGTTCCAGCACCCCGGCGTGCGGTTCGTCAATCTCAACATCGCCGCCTTCGACGCCCATAAGCTCGCCGCCCGCACCCTGGTGGCCGACGCGCGGGCGGGCCTTCAGGCACTCGCCGAGGGACTGACCGGCCATCGGGTGGACCCGGCGTACGAGGCCGAGTACCGGGCGGGCAAGGGACGCTGGGACCGGGTCGTCGAGGCCGCCTTCCACGCCGACGACGAGGACCGGGCCCCGACCCAGACCCAGGTGCTCGGCGCCCTGGACTCCGTGGTGGGCGACGAGGACGTGGTGATCAACGCGGCCGGCTCGCTCCCGGGCGACCTGCACAAGCTGTGGCGGGCCCGTTCGGCGCGCCAGTACCACCTGGAGTACGGCTACTCCTGCATGGGCTACGAGATCCCGGCGTCCATCGGCGTCCAGCAGGCCGCTCCGGACACCCCGGTGTGGGCGCTGGTCGGCGACGGCACCTATCTGATGATGCCCACCGAGCTCGTGACGGCGGTGCAGGAGGGTCTGCCCGTCAATCTGGTGCTGATCCAGAACCATGGCTACGCCTCCATCGGCGGCCTGTCCGAGGAGACCGGCGGCGAACGCTTCGGCACCGCCTACCGCTACCGAACCGAGGGAGGCGCCTTCACCGGCGCCCCGCTCCCGGTGGACCTGGCCGCCAACGCCGCCAGCCTCGGCATGGAGGTGATCCGCGCCGGGACCGTGCGGGAACTGCGCGCGGCCCTGGCCGCGGCGCGCGCCTCGGACCGGCCCACCTGTGTGTATGTCGAGACGGACCCGACGCCCACCGCGCCGGGCGCCGAGGCGTGGTGGGACGTGCCCGTCGCCGAGGTCGCCGCCCGGGAGGCCGCCGTGACGGCCCGGAAGCGGTACGACCGGCACTCCGCCGACCGCCGGCGCCACCTGTGAACCCGGCACCGACGGTCAGGACGATGCGATGAGAAGAGCTCCCGCCGCCAGGCCGGCCCACCCGTCACCCGCGGGCCACGGGACCCCCGCGGCCCTCGATCTCGCGGTCGACCGGGGCAGCCCGGTCCCGCTCTACTACCAGCTGGCCCGGCAGTTGGAGACGGCGATCGAACAGGGCGCGCTGGGCCCGGGCAGTCGGCTGGGCAATGAGGTCGACCTCGCCGGGCGGCTCGGCCTGTCCCGCCCCACGGTCCGCCAGGCCATCCAGTCGCTGGTGGACAAGGGGCTGCTGGTGCGTCGCCGGGGCGTGGGCACCCAGGTGGTGCACAGCCAGGTCAAGCGCCCGCTGGAACTGAGCAGTCTCTACGACGATCTGGAGGCCGCCGGCCAGCGACCGAGCACTCGGGTGGTGCGCAACGCGGTGGAGCGGGCCTCCGCCGAGGTCGCGGCCACCCTGGGGATAGCCGAGGGCACCGAGGTCCACCACCTGGAGCGGCTCCGCCTCGCCCACGACGAGCCCATGGCGTTCCTGTCCAACTATGTGCCGCTGGATCTGCTGGACATCCGCACGGAGCGACTGGAGTCGACGGGCCTGTACCGGATGATGCGCGCCGTCGGCGTCACCCTGCACAGCGCCCGGCAGTCCATCGGCGCCCGCCGCGCCACCACCGAGGAGGCCGAGCGGCTCGCGGAACCGGAGGGCGCCGCCCTGCTCACCATGCACCGCACGGCGTACGACGACACGGGCCGCGCCGTCGAGTACGGCACCCATGTCTACCGCGCCTCGCGCTACACCTTCGACTTCCGCCTGCTGGTCCGCCCCTGACACCGACGCCCCGCCGGACGGCCGTGTCCGCTCACCGCCCGGCGGCGAGCGGACGCCGGTACCGCATACCGGGCCGGCCCGCGACCGGCGCGTCCTCCACTGCGGCGAAGCCGTTGCGCAGCAGCACCGCCCGGGAGGCCGGGTTGTCGAGCGCGACCAGCGCCGTCAGCGTGGTCAGGCCGTACTCCTCGGCGGCGCGACCGCAGATCTCCCCCACCGCGGCCGTCGCCACGCCCCGTCCCGTGGCGCGTTCGCCGATCCGGTAGCCGAGTTCGGCGTCGCCCGCCCGGACGTCCACCAGATTGACGCGTCCGATCACCTCGCCCCGGTCGTCGAGGAGCAGATGGAAGTGGCACAGCCCGGCCTCCTGCTCGGCCAGCAGGGCGCGATGGCGGTCGGCGAACTCGGCGAAGTAGGCGTCACCCCGGTCGGACACGAACCGCGCGAAGTACTCCCGGTTCTCCCGCTCGAAGGCCAGCAGGGCCCTCGCATGGTGGGGGCTCAGCCGTTCCAGCGTCGTCATGACCGCAGCCTACGGTCCGGTGCCCGCCCCCGCGCCGGCCGGGGAGCGGGGGTGCCGCCGCGCGGCCGGGCGGTGCTCAGGCCGGGCTCACCCAGGTCCCCTGCTCGGCGGAGCGGGCCATGGCGTCCAGTGCGGAGGCGCTGCGCACCGCGTCGTCGAGACCGGCGCCGTACGGGATGCCCTCGGTGACGGAGCGCAGGAACTGATACGCCTCGACGACCTTCAGGTCGTCATAGCTCATGCTGTTGGCCGCACCGGGCTGGAAGGCGGCGAACTCGCCGTCGCCGGGGCCGACATGGCGGATGCTGACGGGCTGGTCCTGGTAGGAGGTGCCCAGGCTGACGCCGAGTTCGCCCATGCGCCGGAAGTCCCAGAAGACCGCCCCCTCGGTGCCGTGGACCTCGAAGCCGTAGTTGTTCTGCTCCCCCACCGAGACCCGGCAGGCCTCCAGGACGCCCCGGGCTCCGGAGGCGAAGCGCAGCAGGCAGTTGACATAGTCCTCGTTCTCCACCGGGCCCGGCTCGCCGCCCGTCGCCCGGGTGTGACCGGCGGTGGCACCGGCGGGGCGGGCCCGTTCGGGGATGAAGACGGCGGTGTCGGCGGCCAGCGAATCGATCTCGCCGAGCAGGAAGCGGGCCAGGTCCACGCCGTGCGAGGCAAGGTCGCCGAGCACCCCGCTGCCGCCCCGCTCACGCTCGTACCGCCAGGTCAGGGCGCCCTCCGGGTGGGCCGCATAGTCGCTGAAGAGCCGGATGCGGGCATGGGTGACGGTGCCGATCCCGCCGGAGGCGATCAGCTCGCGGGCGGCGGCGACGGCGGGCGCGTTGCGGTAGTTGAAGCCGACCGTGCCCCGGACGCCGGCCGCGGCGACGGCGTCGGCCACCGCCCGGGCGTCCCCGGCGGTGAGACCGACGGGCTTCTCGATCCAGATGTGCTTGCCCGCCTCGGCCATGGCGACGCCGATCTCCCGGTGCAGGAAGTTCGGGGCGGCGATGCTCACCGCGGCCACCCTCGGGTCGGCGGCGATCTCGCGCCAGTCCCTGACCGCGGTGGAGAAGCCGTACCGCCCTGCGGCCTCCTCGGCCCGGCCGGGCACCTCGTCGGCGACGGCGACCAGTTCGGGCCGCACGGACAGCTGGGGGAAGTGGTGCGGCACACGGAGGTAGGCCTGGGTGTGCACCCGTCCCATCCAGCCGAATCCGACGACGGCGACACCGAGCGTGCTCACGATGACCGACCCTTCTTTGGACCGTTCCAGGAATGTCCTGGCCCAGACTGGGGGCCATTTCCGCACTTGTCAATGCCTTTGACAGCGGCGGAGACCGTATGGAACGGTCCATCCATGAGACCCCCGACGATCCGTGATGTGGCCGAGCGGGCCGGAGTGTCCAAGTCGCTGGTCTCGCTGGTGCTGCGCGGCTCCGAGCAGGTGCGTCCCGAGAAGCGGGCGGCCGTGCTGGCCGCCGTCGAGGAGCTGGGCTACCGGCCCAACGCCGCCGCTCGCAGCCTGAGCGAGCGGCGCACCCGCACGGTCGGCGTGCTGCTCAACGATCTGCGCAACCCCTGGTTCGTGGAGCTGCTGGACGGCCTCAACTCCCGGCTGCACGACTCCGGTCTGCGGATGCTGCTGGGCGACGGGCATCTCAACCGGCGTCTCGGCGAGGACCTCACCCGTACCTTCACCGAGCTGCGGGTGGACGGACTGGTCGCGGTCGGCACACTGCCGCCCTCCGAGGCGCTGCGCCGGGCCGCCGCCCGGATCCCCACCGTGGTCGCGGGGGCCCGGGAGCCGGAGCTCGCGGCGGTGGACATCGTCGCGGGCGACGACGAGCGGGGCGCCCGGCTGGCCACCGAGCATCTCATCGGACTCGGGCACCGCAGGATCGCGCACATCGCCGGGCAGGGGGTGGTCGGTGCGCTGCGCCGCCGCGCCTTCGAGGCCGTCATGGCCGCCCAGGGGCCGGCCGGCACGGCGGTGGTGGAACAGGGCGATCTCACCGAGGAGGGCGGCTATCGGGCCGCGGTCCGTCTCCTCGGCTCCGCCGGACGCGGCGAACGCCCCACCGCGGTCTTCGCGTTCAACGACATCGCGGCGGTGGGAGCCCTGTCGGCGGCGGAGGAGCTGGGGCTCCGGGTGCCGCACGACCTCTCCCTGGTCGGCTATGACAACACGTCCCTCTCCCGGCTGCGCCACCTCTGGCTGACCACCGTGGACAACGGCAGCCACGACGTGGGACGCCGGGCCGCCCAGTGCCTGCTCGACCGCATCGCCGCCCCCACCCGCCCGGGCCGCCTGGAGCTCACCACCCCGACCCTGGAGGTCCGGGGCACGACAGGACCCCCGCCGCCCTGACCGGAGGCGCGCGCCACCGCCGTACACCCGTGTGCGCCCGTCGGCGTCAGCGGTGCGGACGGCGGCTCAGCGGCACCCCAGCCGTTCGCGGGCCGCGGTGCCCGGGCGGTCCTCGCCCCCGTCCCTGAGGTCCTCCGGCACCGGCCGGCCCGGCGCCTCGGCCCGTGCCGTCCGTCTCCGGCACGCCCCGCGCCGGGGCGCGCTCCAGTCGGGGGTGACGGGCACCCGGTCGCTGCGGCCGAAGTCCACCATGGGATAGCCCAGTTCGAGGACGTGCGCCGCGATGCGGGCGCTCTCGCCGACGCTCATGCCGGGCAGGGCCCCGGGCAGCCCGCGGGCCAGTTCCTCGGCATCGGGGACATCGGTGTGCAGGGCGAAACCGGGCGCGATGCGTCCGGCCGCCACCCCCTCGTCGCGGTGCAGCGCGTCCACCTCGGCGGCCAGCACAAGGAGCCGCTCGGGGCCCGGACCCACCAGCGGGTACGCCCACCACAGCACATCGACCCGCTCCCCGTCCGGGACCCCGCGCGCACCGCCGGGTGCGGACAGGCGGGCGCGTCCCGCCGCGGGGTGGGGCAGCCGCCCGCCGGACGAGGGTGCCCGGCCGGGGCCCGGCCCGTCGTGGGCCTCGGGCGCCTCGAGCGGGCCGCCCTCCTCGTCCTCGGGCAGGGTGCCGGAGACGGGCAGCAGATCGGCGGCGGGCCGGCCGATCGCGTCCTTCCCGGGGACACCGAACAACCGTCCCGCCCGCGGGCTCCAGTGCGAGACCAGACGGTCGCGGTCCACCACGACCGTGGCCAGGGGGACACGGCCGGGCGGGGCGTCCTCCGCGGGGCCGTCACCGGCCGGGGAGGCGAACGGCGCGCCCTTGTCGGTGCCATGGTCCACGGCCAGGCCCTCTCTCCCCGATCACCAAGATCCTTACGCTCAACCACGTTACGGCGACGCCCTGTTGGGATGTGTGGCATTACGCGAATTGATCCCGGAGCGGCCCCGGTGTCCGTACCCTGTGCCCTGGTACGGCCCCGCCGCCCGGACGCGCCCGTACGCCGGGCGGTCCACGGCCGACGGGGCGGATCCGGCCGGGCCCCTCAGTCCTCGTGCCCCAGCTGAAGATCCCGTTCCGTCCGGCCGCCCCCGGCGACCTGGAGCACCGTGGCGACCGGCGGGTACCCGGCGGCGATCACGGTGTACTCCCCGGACGACAGATCGACGAACCGGAATGTTCCGTCGGTGCCCGTGGTCAGGGTGTCGACGACATTGCCCGCGGCGTCAAGCAGGGTCACCCGGGCGTCCTCGACCGGCCGTCCGTCGCCGGCCCGCACCGTACCGCGCAACACCGCTCCGCCCGCGAGCTCCACGTCCTGCCGGGTCTCGCGCGAGGCCTGCACGGTGACCGGCAGCGCGGCCGGGCGGAAGGCCGGGGCGCTGGCCGCGAGGGTGTACTCCCCGGCCACCAGTTCGCCGATGACATAGCCCCCTTCCCGCCCGCTGCGGGTACTGGCGACCACCTCGCCGTGCACATTGGTCAGGGTGACGGCGGCGTCCCGCACCGGAGTGCCGTCGGCGGTCAGCACGCTGCCCGCCAGCCGTCCCGCGCCGCCGAGCACCACATCCAGTTCGACCGGGCGCTCCCCGACGGTGACCGAGACCGCCTGCGGCTGATGGCCGCCGGCCGCGGCGATCAGCACATAGGACCCGGATCCGGGCGTGGAGAGCGCGTACCGCCCGTCCTCGCCGCTGGCGCCGCGTCCGATCTGGACCCCTCCGACATCGATGAGGGTGAGCGCGGCGCGCGGCACCACGGTGCCGTCGGGGTGCTGGACCGTTCCGCAGACGGGCACTCCGGCGGCGTACGACGAACGTGCGTGCGGCACCTGGGGCGCGGCAGGGACGTCGGCGGGGGCGTTGTGGGACACCAGCGGTTTCTCCTTGAGAAAGAAGGCGATGAGCAGGCCGAGCACGATGACCGGCACGAGATAGAGGAAGATCCTCGGCATGGCGTCGGCGTACGCGGCGAGGTACGCGTCGCGCAGCGCCGGGGGCAGCGCATGGACGAGCTGTGGGGTGATGGAGTCGGCGTCGGGCAGCCGGGCGCCCGCTCGCGCCGGGAGCCGTTCGGCGAGGGAGTCCGAGAGCCGGCTGGCGAAGAGGGTGCCGAAGACGGCGGCGCCGACGCTGCCGCCGATCTGCCGGAAGTAGTTGTTGGCGCTGGTCGCGGTGCCGAGGTCGGCGGGGCCCACGGAGTTCTGCACGGCGAGGACCAGGACGGGCATCACCAGGCCGATGCCGGCGCCGAGGACCGCCATCCAGAGGCTGTACTGCCAGCGCGGGGTGTCCAGGTCCAGCAGGGACAGCAGCCACATGCCGACGGCGGCCAGGGCGCTGCCGAGGAGGGGGTAGAGCCGGTAGCGGCCGGTGCGGCTGATGAGCTGTCCGCCGATGATCGAGGCGCCGACGATCCCGGCCATCATCGGCAGCATCAGCAGTCCGGACTCGGTGGCGCTCGCCCCGTCGACCATCTGCAGAAAAGTGGGCAGATAGCTGGCCGCGCCGAACAGCGCTACGCCGATGACCAGCCCCACCAGGGCGGTGACATTGAAGACGGAGTCCCGGAACAGCCGCAGCGGGATGAGCGGTTCGACGGCGTACGACTCGGCGACCAGGAAGAGGACGGTCGCGAGGACTGCCCCGGCACCGAGTCCGAGGATGACCCGGGAGCCCCAGGCGTACTCGGTGCCGCCCCAGCTGGTCAGCAGCACCAGACAGGTCGAGGCGGCGGCCAGCAGCAGGGTGCCCAGGACGTCGAGGCGGGCCTTGACGGCGCGCTTCGGCAGTTTCAGCACGACCGCGACGACGGCCAGGGTGATCAGGCCGAAGGGCACATTGACGTAGAAGCACCAGCGCCAGGAGAGATGGTCGGTGAAATAGCCGCCGAGGAGCGGGCCGGCGACGGAGGCGAGGCCGAAGGCGGCGCCGATGACACCCATGTAGCGGCCGCGCTCGCGGGGCGGGACGATGTCCGCCATGATCGCCTGCACACCGATCATCAGACCGCCCGCGCCGATGCCCTGGACGGCACGGAAGGCGATCATCTGGTCCATGGTCCCGGCCCGTCCGGCGAGGGCGGAGCCGATGACGAAGACGGCGATCGCGAACTGGAAGACGCCCTTACGGCCGAAGAGGTCCCCGCACTTGCCGTAGACCGGCAGCCCCACGGTGGAGGTCAGCAGATAGGCGGTGATCGCCCAGGACATCCGGTCCAGTCCGTGCAGCTCGCCGACGATCTTCGGCAGCGCGGTGGCCACGATCATCTGGTCGAGGGCGGCGAGCAGCAGCGCCAGCATCAGCCCGACGAAGACCAGGCGCACCCGGCGGGGGCTGAGCGTCTCCGGGGAGCCGGGGATGCCGACCGGATCACGGGGCGCGCGCGGGACCACGGGCCGTACCGCCACCCGTTCGCTCTCCACATCCACCGCAACCGCAGTCGTCCCGCCCACCTGCCGCTCCCCTCGTCGCGTCCGCGCCGCCCATTTCTCGCATTGGGCGACAACCAGGTTCAAGCGCGACGAGTCGCCCGTGAGGGGGACCGCGGGAAGGTAACCGCCGGTCGGACGGCCCCCGGAGTACAGCCGGGGCCCGTTGAAAACCACTCGATACGGTGAGCGCGGAATTCAGCGGAACGACGGACGGCCCACGCTCCGGGGGCTCGGGCCGATGGCTCCGCGCCCCCGGAGCGCGCCAGGAGTCATACGGGGGTAGGAGGGGCGCTCACGGTCTGCCGCCAAGAGCGCCGGTGGTCCCGCCGGGGGTCACTTCTCCACTTCGGCGGCCAGCCTGGCGAGCACCGCGTCGTAGATCCGGGCGAGGCCCTTGGGCGCGAAGGTCCTCTCGAAGAAGCCTCCGATGCCGCTCGCGCCGTTCCAGACGGTGGTGATGACGACCCGTGCCCGGCCCTCGCCCGCCGGGGTGACCCGCCAGGTGGTGACCATGGAGGAGTTGCGGTCCTTCTCGACGAGTTCGCCGTCGGTCGGCTCGGTCACCTCCATGAGGCAGTCACGGACACGCTTGCTGGTGGCCTGGAGCTTCCAGTGCACGAGGGTGCCCTCGCCGTCACCGCCCTCGCGCACCTCGTACTCGCTGAACTGCTCGGGCAGCAGCTTGGAGCGGGTGCCGCTGTAGTCGGCGACCGCATCGAACACCGTGTCCGCGTCCGACGCGACGATCCGCTCCGTCGTGGCCTCGACCTGCGCCATGACCGACCTCTTCCTGTGCGTGTGATGGGGGGCGCCGCCATCCCATCACACCCGGGGAGCGGTGCCTGACGGGACGTCGCCGACGTCCGGCCGCGCCCCCGCGGACACCGCTCACCTCCTGCGCGGATCCGGCGTCCCGGTAAGGCATTCCTCGAAGAAGGCGAGGGCGCGCAGATGGTACGAACGCGCCGCCCAGCCCAGGCTGATGTTGTGACCGGCACCGTGCTGGTGCTCGACCCGGACGAGGGGGGCCGCGGTCAGCCGGGCGGTGAGGTCGGCGATCTCCCCCTCCCCGTGCAGCCACCAGGCCTCGTGTTCGGCGAAGGTCAGCCGCACCGGGATCCGGACGCGCGGCGCCAGTTCGTCGAACAGCCCGGGCCAGCGGGCCAGTTCGTCCGCCTCGTGGTCGGGCATGGGCGCCACCAGGGAGGCGACGGAGCGGAAGGTGTCCGGGGGATACAGCCGCAGCGGCCCCCAGTTGCGCAGCCGGTCCGAGCCGGTGCGGATCCGCGGCAGTTCGGCCTCCTCGACCCCGTAGCGGTGGCCGCAGCCGGAGATGTCCAGGGCGAGCGGGCCCCCGGCGCGGGCGGCCGTCACCAGGGCGAGTTTGCCGCCGTAGGAGTGCGCCAGCAGAAAGAACCCGGCTCCGACGGCATGGCGGGAGGCGAACCGTTCCATCACCGCCTCCAGCACCTCGGCCTGCTCGGCGAGGCCCTGTCCGCCGGGCAGTTGCGCCGCGGACCGACCGTAGCCGGGGCGGTCCGGGGCGAACACCGTGAAGCCGAGACGCGCGCCGAGCGTGAGCAGGGACAGATCGGGATGGGCCTGACCGTCGAAGTAACCGGCCGTCATACCGCCCCCGTGCACGGCGATCACGGTGGCCCGGGGCCTGCCGTCCGGCACCTCGGCGAGCAGACCGGACAGGGTGACGCCCGCGGCCTCCAGGGTGAGGCGACGCACCCCCGTGGAGAGGGCCCCCGGCGGATTCGGCTGCCGCACCACTGCATCGTGTCGCATCCCTCTGTTATGACGCAGTCGCCGACGGGGCCGTGACGGGCGCGCCGACCGCCGGGCCCCCGAGCACACCGCTCGGAGCACAGAGGGCGGCGGGGAACCCTGCCCGCCCCGGCAGGGCTCGGCTCCTCCGGACGGGCACCTGATGCGTCCGGCCCCGTCCCGGCATGTTCCTGACGGCCATTCAGATGCATCCGGGCGCTTCACACGACCCGATCGGCTCAAGTCCGGCCCGATGGCGTCGCTCCGGGCCGGCTTTCCGGGACGATGCGGCGTGGACCCGGCACCCGCGGTCCGAACCCCTCCGCCCTGGGAGGCCTGACCATGAGAAAACGCGCAGCAGCGCTGTGCGGAGCCGCTGTCGTGACGGCCGGAATGCTCACCGCCGTCCCCGCCGACGCGAGCGCCTCGCGCCTCGCGGACACCGTGCGAGCGGCGCAACCCGACTGGAAGAGTTGCGGCATCGCCGCCCGTCCGACGCTCCAGTGCGCGTCCGTGACGGTGCCGCTCGACTACGCCGACCCGCGCGGACGGCAGATCACCCTGGCGCTCTCGCGCGTCCCGCACACCGCCAAGACCTATCAGGGACCCCTGCTGGTCAACCCCGGCGGCCCCGGCGGCAGCGGTCTGACGCTCGCCGGGTACGTCGCCGCCACGCTGCCCAAGGCGGTGGCGGCACAGTACGACGTGATCGGCTTCGACCCGCGGGGCGTGGGCAAGAGCGAGCCCGCGCTGACCTGCAGCCCCGGCTACGCCGCCCCCGTGCGCCCGGACTCGGTGCCCCGCACCCCGGCCCGGGAGAGGACCAACCTGTCCCGGGTGGCCGCCTTCGCCGAGGGGTGCGCCGGGAAATACGCGAGCGTGCTGCCGTACATCGACACGATCAGCACCGTGCGCGACATGGACTCGATCCGCCGGGCGCTCGGCGCTCCCCGGATCAACTACTTCGGCTACTCCTACGGCACCTATCTGGGCGCCGTCTACGCCAAGCTGTTCCCGCAGCGGGTGCGCCGGCTGGCGCTCGACTCCGTCGTCGACCCCACGGGCGTCTGGTACGACGACAACATCCAGCAGGACTACGCCTTCAACGACCGTCACCGGGCGTTCCTGGCCTGGGTCGCCCGGCACGACTCCACCTACCGGCTCGGCACCGACCCGGCCCGGATCGAGGCCAGGTGGTACGGGATGCGGGCGGCGCTGGGAAGGAATCCGGCGCAGCAGAAGGTGGGCGCCTCCGAACTGGACGACACCTTCATCCCCGGCGGCTACTACAACGGCTACTGGCCCGTCCTCGCCAAGGCGTTCGCGGCGTATGTGAACGACGCCGACCCCGGCCCGCTGGTCAAGGCGTACGACGCGATCGGCGCGGCCGGCGCCTCGGGCGACAACAGCTACAGCATCTATGCGGCGGTGCAGTGCCGTGACGCCTCCTGGCCGCGGTCCTGGGCGCGTTGGCGGCAGGACACCTGGGCGGTCTACGCCAAGGCGCCGTTCATGGCCTGGAACAACGCCTGGTACAACGCACCCTGCGCCTTCTGGCCGACGACATCGCTGCGGCCGGTGGACGTGTCCAACGACGCGCTGCCGCCGACGCTGCTGTTCCAGGCGACCGACGACGCCGCCACCCCGTACCAGGGCGGTGTGACGCTCCATCGTCGGCTGCGCGGCTCCAGCCTGGTGGTCGAGCAGGGCGGGGGGAACCATGGCATCACCTTGAGCGGCAACGCCTGTCTGGACCGGTATCTGGCGGACTATCTCGACAAGGGCACGGTGCCACGGAGCGGCGGCACGGTCGACGCGGTCTGCCAGAGGCTCCCGGACCCGTCACCGACGAGTGTGAAGGCCGCCTCCCCGGGCGGCCGAGGCTCGACCCTGCACGGCCTGATCGGCTTCCGCCGCTGAGTCCTGGGGCCCGGTGCCCCAGGACACCGGGCCCTTCGGGGTGTTGTCGGTCCCGTGGTCCATCATGGGCCGCATGACCGAGTTGATCAGGATTCCCGCGCCGGACGGGGTCGCCCCCGCCGCCGCGTACAGTCATGTCGTCATGGGCACCGGCCGCTTCGTCGCGATCTCCGGTCAGCTCGCCCTGGACGAGGAGGGCACTCTCGTCGGCGAGGGCGACCCGGCGGCACAGGCCCGGCAGGTCTTCGAGAATCTGCGCCGCTGTCTGGCCGCCGCCGGGGCCGGCTTCGACGATGTGGTCAAACTGACCTTCTTCGTCACGGACATGGCGTACCTGCCGGCGATCCGCGCGGCCCGCGCCGAGCACATACCCGCCGACCGGCTGCCGGCCGCCTCGGCGGTGCAGGTGGCGGCGCTGGTGCGCCCCGAGTTCCTGATGGAGATCGAGGCGTACGCGGTACTGCCGGACTGATCCGTGGCCCCGCGGGGCCCCGCCTGCCCGGATCCGGCCGGCGGTTCAGTACCGGCCGGGGATGCGGGCCAGGGCGTGCACGGCCGCCTCCGCCAGCGCCGGGTGCGCCAGCGCCTCGTCGAGCACGGGCCGGGCCCGGGCGTCCCCGAGCGTGCCGAGCCCCTCCACACAGGCGAGCGCCACCGTGCGGTAGGGGTCGTGGGGCCGCAGCCGGCGCCTCAGGGTGGTGATCAGCGCGGGCACGGCCTCGACGGCGCGCAGCTCGACCAGCAGCCGGACGGGGTGGAGGGCATAGGCGACCCGCAGCTCATTGGTGGCGAGGGCGGCGGCGGCCCGGCCGGTGCGCGGGTCGCCGAGCCGGGCCAGTGCGTACGCGGCCGAGGCGCCGCGCTGCGGATCGCGGTGGTTGAGCAGCAGCACGAGTGCCTCGAACGCCCGCCGGTCCCCCGCGAGACCGAGCCGGAAGGCCGCCGCCTCCCGGGCCCACAGCGGCTGACCAGGCCCGGTCAGCACGGCGCCGAGATCGTCCGGGTTCTCCGTGGCCATCAGCCGTTCGTACGCCGGGGCCCCCTCGGCCTCGGCCCGTAAACGCTCCGTGAGCGCCTGCAACTCTTCGTCCATGACGCGAGACTAGGACGCCGGAGAGACCCTCGGGTGGGTCCGGCAGGATATCGGCCATTCGGGGGCTGGCGCGCTCATTACCGTGCGGTTAAGCTCAATCGAGCGAGTCACTCACTCGCAGGGACTTGTGGCGGCCTGGTGACGCAGCCGTCGCAAGGGGCAGCTCCCGGGCCTTGGGGCCAGGGGCGCCGATCGGTTCGGTACCTCAGGTACCGCAGTACGGCCCGGCTCCGGGACAGGGCCGGTCGGTCACCGCTCCCGGGCGCCTCGCGTCCGCGGACGGCACCGGGCGTATGCGTTCAGCGGCCCGGAAGACACCCCTCACCCACCGCACCCGGGTACGCCGGCCGGCGCATCGGGCGCGCTCCTCAGTCGTCACTCTCTTCTCTGGAGTTCCGCGATGGCCACTCCCCTGTCCGACACCCCGTCTCCCTTCACGACCATCGCCGTGGTCGGCCTCGGCACCATGGGCACCGGTATCGCCCGGGTGCTGACCCGGGCCGGCCGCGAGGTCGTCGGCATCGACATCAGCGAGGCCGCGGCCGGCCGTGCCGTCTCCGCCCTGGAGGCCGCCGGCGCCCGCGCCGTCGGCCGCGGGGAGCTGACCGAGCGGGAACGCGCCGAGGCCCTGGCCCGGTTCCGCACCTCCACCGATCTGGCGGCCGCCGCCGACGCCGGCCTGGTCATCGAGGTGGTCCCGGAGTCGTACGAGATCAAGCAGCAGGTCTTCCAGGCCCTCGACGGCATCGTGCGCCCCGACGCCATCCTCGCCACCGGCACCAACGCCCTCTCCGTGACCCGGCTCGCGGCCGACTCGGCCCATCCCGAACGGGTCCTCGGGCTGCACTTCTTCAACCCCGCGCCGGCCATGAAGCTGGTCGAGGTCGTCTCGTCCGTGCTGACCGCGCCCACGGCGGTCGCCGCCGTCACCGATCTCGCCCTTGACCTGGGCAAGGAGCCCGTCGCGGTGGGAGACCGGCCCGGGTTCGTCGCCGACGGGCTGCTGTTCGGCTACCTCAACCAGGCCGCCGCGATGTACGAGTCCAGGTACGCCTCACGCGAGGACATCGACGCCGCGATGCAGCTCGGCTGCGGGCTGCCCATGGGACCGCTCGCCCTGCTGGATCTGATCGGCATCGACACCGCCCGTACGGTCCTGGAGGCCATGTACGCCGCCTCCCACGACCGGCTGCACGCGCCGGCGCCGATCCTCAGACAGCTCAGCGAGGCGGGTCTGACCGGCCGCAAGTCGGGACGCGGCTTCTACACCTACGAGGCGTCCGGCAGCCCGACCGTGGTGCGGGACGCGCTGACCCCGCCGGCGGACCTCGCCCCGGTGCCGGGCCGTGCGGTGCGCTCCGTCGGGGTCGCCGGTTCCGGCACCATGGCGTCGGGGATCGCCGAGGTCTTCGCCAAGGCGGGGCACGAGGTGGTCCTCGCCGCCCGCACCGAGGAGAAGGCGCGTGCCGCGCGGGCCCGGATCGGCACCTCGCTGGCCCGCTCCGTCGACCGGGGCCGGATGACCGCCGAGGAGGCCGCCCGGACACTCGACCGGATCCGGGCGACCGGTTCCTTGGACGACTTCGCCGAGGTCGACCTGGCCCTGGAGGCCGTCGTCGAGGACCTGGAGGTCAAGCGGCAGCTGTTCGCCTCGCTCGACAAGGTCTGCAAGCCGGGCGCGATCCTCGCCACCACCACCTCCTCGCTCCCGGTGATCGCCTGCGCCCGCGCCACCTCGCGCCCCCAGGACGTGATCGGCCTGCACTTCTTCAACCCGGCGCCGGCCATGAAGCTGGTCGAGGTGGTCCGTACGGTGCTGACCGCGGACGACGTCCACGCCACGGCCCGGAATGTCTGCGCCTCGGTCAGAAAGCACCCGGTCGACTGCGGCGACCGCGCCGGATTCATCGTGAACGCACTGCTGTTCCCCTATCTCAACAACGCGATCAAGATGGTGCAGGAGCACTATGCCTCCCTCGACGACATCGACGCGGCGATGAAGCTGGGCGGCGGCTATCCGATGGGTCCGTTCGAACTGCTGGACGTGGTCGGTCTCGATGTCTCGCTGGCCATCGAGAAGGTGCTGCACCGGGAGTTCCGCGACCCGGGTCTCGCCCCCGCACCGCTCCTGGAACACCTGGTGGCCGCGGGCTGCCTCGGCCGCAAGACCGGCCGCGGTTTCCGCGAATACGCCGGACGCTGACCGGTACGCCCCCATGACGCGCCGCGGCGGGTGCGGCCGGACCTTTTCGATCAGCACGGTGTCCTGGGCACCCTCGGTCCGGGGCGTGCACACCACCCCCCGCACATGCAGTACGTTCAGGGCATGCCCCAGCCCGCCAGGTCCTCACGTCCACCCGCCGCGCCCGACGCACCGGCGAGTGCCGCAGGCAGCCGTGCCGCCGCCCAGCGGCTCAAGATGCGCCGAGAGCTGGCGGCCGCGGCCATGGAGTTGTTCGCCACGAAGGGGTACGAGGCCACCACCGTCGACGAGATCGCGGCCGCCGCCGGGGTCGCCCGACGCACCTTTTTCCGCCACTTCCGCTCCAAGGACGAGGCGATCTTCCCCGACCACGACGACACCCTGGTCCGGGCCGAGGCGGTGCTCAACGCCGCCCCGGCGCACGAGCACCCGCTGGACACGGTGTGCCGCGGCATCAAGGAAGTCATGAAGATGTACGCGGCCCAGCCGGAGATCTCCGTGCAGCGCTACAAGCTGACGCGTGAGGTACCCACGCTGCGCGAGGCGGAGATCGCCTCGGTCGCCCGCTACGAGCGGCTCTTCACCCGCTATCTGCTCGGACACTTCGACGAGCACGCGCACGACGACGACGCCAACGACGATCCGCTGCTGGCGGAGGTCGCCGCGTCCGCGGTGGTCACCGCGCACAACCATGTGCTGCGACGCTGGCTGCGGGCCGGCGGGCAGGGCGGCCTCGAGGCACAGCTCGACCATGCCTTCGCGATCGTACGGAAGACGTTCGGCACCGGCATCGGCGCCGGGCGCGGGACCGCCTCCCCCGCCGGACCGGCCTCCGTGACCTCACGGGGGGAGGTCCTGGTGACGGTGGCCAGGACGGATGCGCCGCTCGAGGAGGTCATGCGGACCATCGAGCAGGCGCTCAGGGAACGTTCCTAGCCTCTCCCGACCCCGTCGTACGACCGTTCGGATCCTTTGGGCCGGCGGTGGCACCGCGTGCCGCCGCCGGCCCTTCTCCATGCGCCCACCCGCACCCGCTCGACGGCGAGCACGATCGATGATCGCTCATCTGTTGAGTGAATATTTCATTTGAGAACGCTTTTTGGCACTGAGTGCCTTGCGGGGCGACACGGCGTGCCATACGTTGGTGGTGTCCGGGCGGCCGGCCGACGGATACCACCCGCAGGCCGGTTGTCCCCGCGAGCCTCCCTCAGGCGAGTGCGCCCGGACGCCTGCGTCACAGGCAACCTCCCGCGCCACAACGCGCTGCCACAGCACCACCCGCCGAACCGACGGCGCCCTCTCCCGCCAGCAGCAGCAACCGACGTGATCCCCAGCGTCTCCCCCTCAGGACCTCCCCGGCCCCGACCCGCTCGGCCCGGGGAGACCCCGTATCGCCGGAGGCAACACCGTGAAGGACATCCTGGACGCGATCCAGTCGGGGACGGCCTCGTCCGCCGACTTCTCCGCACTACCGCTCCCCGAGTCGTACCGCGCGGTCACCGTGCACAAGGACGAGACGGAGATGTTCGCCGGGCTCACCACCCGCGACAAGGACCCCCGCAAGTCCCTGCACCTGGACGAGGTCCCGCCGCCCGAGCTGGGCCCCGGCGAGGCCCTGGTCGCCGTCATGGCCTCCTCGGTCAACTACAACTCGGTATGGACCTCGATCTTCGAGCCGCTGCCCACCTTCGGCTTCCTGGAGCGCTACGGCACGCTCTGCGAGCTGGCCCGGCGCCATGACCTGCCGTACCACATCATCGGCTCCGACCTCGCGGGCGTGGTGCTGCGCACCGGGCCCGGCGTCAACGCCTGGAAGCCCGGCGACGAGGTGGTCGCGCATTGTCTGTCGGTCGAGCTGGAGTCCAGCGACGGGCACAACGACACCATGCTCGACCCCGAGCAGCGCATCTGGGGCTTCGAGACCAACTTCGGCGGCCTGGCGGAGATCGCCCTGGTCAAGTCCAACCAGCTGATGCCCAAGCCGCGGCACCTCAGCTGGGAGGAGGCCGCGGCCCCGGGTCTGGTCAACTCCACCGCGTACCGGCAGCTGGTCTCCCGCAACGGCGCCCAGCTGAAGCAGGGCGACAATGTGCTGATCTGGGGCGCGAGCGGCGGCCTCGGCTCCTATGCGACACAGTTCGCGCTGGTGGGCGGCGCCACCCCGATCTGTGTGGTCTCCTCGCCGGCCAAGGCGGAGATCTGCCGCTCGATGGGCGCCGAGGCGGTCATCGACCGCAACGCCGAGGGGTACCGGTTCTGGAAGGACGAGCACACCCAGGACCCCAAGGAGTGGAAGCGCTTCGGCAAGCGCATCCGCGAGCTGACCGGGGGCGAGGACGTGGACATCGTCTTCGAGCACCCGGGCCGGGAGACCTTCGGCGCCTCCGTCTATGTCACCCGCAAGGGCGGCACGATCGCCACCTGCGCCTCCACCTCGGGCTACACCCATGAGTACGACAACCGCTATCTGTGGATGTCCCTGAAGCGGATCATCGGCTCGCACTTCGCCAACTACCGCGAGGCCTGGGAGGCCAACCGGCTCATCGCCAAGGGAAAGATCCACCCGACGCTGTCGAGGGTGTACCCGCTGGAGGAGACCGGCCAGGCCGCGTACGACGTCCACCGCAACCTCCACCAGGGCAAGGTCGGCGTGCTGTGCCTCGCCCCCCGCGAAGGTCTGGGCGTGCGCGACGAGGAGATGCGCGCGCAGCACCTCGACGCCATCAACCGCTTCCGGAACATCTGAGAGCGACCGGAGGTCACGATGACTGAGCGTCAGCCGCAGGCGCGGCGGGAGAAGGACCGGCCGTGGCTCATGCGCACCTACGCCGGTCACTCCACGGCGGAGGCGTCCAACGAGCTGTACCGGCGCAATCTCGCCAAGGGCCAGACCGGTCTTTCCGTCGCCTTCGACCTGCCCACCCAGACCGGCTACGACCCCGACCACGTCCTCGCCCGCGGCGAGGTCGGCCGGGTCGGGGTCCCGGTCTCCCACCTCGGTGACATGCGCCGGCTGTTCGAGGACATCCCCCTGGAGCGGATGAACACCTCGATGACCATCAACGCCACGGCCATGTGGCTGCTGGCGCTCTACCAGGTGGTCGCGGAGGAACAGGGCGCGGACATCACCGAGCTCCAGGGCACCACCCAGAACGACATCGTCAAGGAGTACCTGTCCCGCGGCACCCATGTCTTCCCGCCGGGCCCCTCGCTCCGGCTGACCACCGACATGATCGCCTACACGGTCTCCCACCTCCCCAGGTGGAACCCGATCAACATCTGCAGCTACCACCTCCAGGAGGCGGGCGCCACCCCGGTGCAGGAGATCGCCTATGCGCTGTCCACGGCGATCGCCGTCCTCGACGCCGTGCGGGACAGCGGCCAGGTGCCGCAGGAGCGCATGGGCGATGTCGTGGGACGTATCTCCTTCTTCGTGAACGCGGGCGTCCGCTTCATCGAGGAGATGTGCAAGATGAGGGCGTTCGGCCGCATCTGGGACACCCTCACCCGGGAGCGGTACGGCATCGAGAACCCCAGGCACCGCCGCTTCCGCTACGGGGTCCAGGTCAACTCGCTGGGCCTGACGGAGGCCCAGCCGGAGAACAACGTCCAGCGGATCGTGCTGGAGATGCTGGCCGTGACCCTCTCCAAGGACGCCCGCGCCCGCGCCGTGCAGCTCCCGGCCTGGAACGAGGCGCTGGGCCTGCCCCGGCCCTGGGACCAGCAGTGGTCGCTGCGCATCCAGCAGGTGCTGGCGCACGAGAGCGATCTGCTGGAGTACGACGACATCTTCGAGGGCTCCACGGTCGTCGAGGCCGAGGTGGGCCGGCTGGTCGAGGAGTCGCTCGCCGAGATCGAGCGGATCCAGGAGATGGGCGGCGCCCTGGCCGCCGTCGAGTCCGGCTACCTCAAGTCGCAGCTGGTCGCCTCGCACGCGGAGCGCCGGGCCCGGATCGAGTCCGGCCAGGAGAAGATCGTCGGCGTCAATGTCTTCGAGACGACCGAGCCGAACCCGCTCACCGCCGATCTGGACACCGCGATCCAGACGGTCGACCCCGCGGTCGAGGAGCGGGTCGTGGAGGCGCTGCGGAACTGGCGCGACACCCGCTACCAGCCGCCGTTCAACCATCCGCGCCCCTGCAAGGCGCTGGAGCGGCTGAAGGAGGCGGCCGAGAGCACCGAGAACCTGATGGAGGCCACCCTGGACTGCGCCCGCGCCGGGGTCACCACCGGCGAGTGGGCCAGGGCCCTGCGCGAGGTGTTCGGTGAGTACCGGGCGCCGACCGGGGTGTCGTCCGCGCCGGTCGCGATGACCGCCGAGGAGGGCACGGCGCTGGCCCGGGTGCGCCGGAAGGTGGAGCTGACGGCCCGGGACCTCGGGGTGGGCAAGCTGCGCTTCCTGGTGGGCAAGCCGGGTCTCGACGGGCACTCCAACGGCGCCGAGCAGATAGCCGTACGGGCCAGGGACGCCGGGTTCGAGGTGGTCTACCAGGGCATCCGGCTGACCCCGGAGCAGATCGTGGACGCGGCCCTCGCGGAGGACGTGCACGCGGTCGGCCTGTCCATCCTCTCCGGCTCGCACGCCCGGCTGGTGCCGGATGTGCTGGAACGGCTGCGCGAGGCCGGGGCGGCCGACATCCCGGTGATCGCCGGCGGGATCATCCCCACCGGCGACGCCGCACAGCTCAGGGCCGCTGGAGTGGCCGCGGTCTTCACCCCGAAGGACTTCGACATCACCGGGATCATCGGCCGTATCGTCGACGAGATCCGCACCGCGAACAAGCTCGAACCCCTGGAGGTTCCCGCATGACCCGCCCGTCGCCCGCCACCGCCCCCGCAGCGAGCGGCTCCGCCGCGAGCTCCTACGACCGTCTGCGTCCGCGGCGCTCCTGTCTGGCCGTGCCGGGCAGCAACCCCCGTTTCCTGGAGAAGGCTCAGGGCCTCCCCGCCGACCAGGTCTTCCTCGACCTGGAGGACGCCTGTGCGCCGCTGGCCAAGCCCGAGGCTCGGCACACCGTCGTCAAGTTCCTCAACGAGGGCGACTGGACGGGCAAGACACGGGTGGTGCGGGTCAACGACTGGACGACCGAGTGGACGTACCGCGATGTGGTGACCGTGGTCGAGGGCGCCGGCCCGAACCTGGACTGCATCATGCTGCCCAAGGTGCAGGACGCCGGCCAGATCGTCGCCCTGGACCTGCTGCTGACGCAGATCGAGAAGACGATGGGCTTCGAGGTCGGCCGGATCGGCATCGAGGCGCAGATCGAGAACGCCCGGGGCCTCAACAACGTCAATGAGATCGCGGAGGCCTCCGAGCGCATCGAGACCATCATCTTCGGCCCGGCCGACTTCATGGCGTCGATCAATATGAAGTCGCTGGTCGTGGGCGAGCAGCCGCCCGGCTACCCGGCGGACGCCTACCACTACATCCTGATGAAGCTGCTGATGGCGGCGCGCGCCAACGACCTCCAGGCGATCGACGGCCCCTACCTCCAGATCCGCAATGTGGACGGCTTCCGTGCGGTGGCCGGCCGCGCGGCCGCGCTCGGCTTCGACGGCAAGTGGGTGCTCCATCCGGGTCAGGTGGAGGCCGCCAACGAGGTGTTCTCGCCGTCCCAGGAGGACTACGACCACGCCGAGCTGATCCTGGACGCATACGAGTACTGCACCTCGGAGGCGGGCGGCAGGAAGGGTTCGGCGATGCTCGGCGACGAGATGATCGACGAGGCCAGCCGGAAGATGGCGCTGGTCGTCGCGGGCAAGGGCCGTGCCGCCGGTATGCGGCGCACCAGCACGTTCGAGATCCCGGAGGGGTGAGGCGATGCAGTTCGGACGCACCTACGAGGAGTTCGAGGTCGGCGAGACCTACAAGCACTGGCCGGGCAAGACGGTCACGGAGTACGACGACCATCTGTTCTGTCTTCTCACCATGAACCACCACCCGCTCCACATGGACGCGAACTACGCCGGGACGACGACGGACTTCGGCCGGAACGTGGTCGTGGGCAACTATGTCTACTCGCTGCTGCTCGGCATGTCCGTCCCGGACGTCTCCGGCAAGGCGATCGCCAATCTGGAGATCGAGTCGCTGCGGCATGTGGCGCCCACCTTCCACGGCGACACGATCTACGGCGAGACGACCGTGCTGGACAAGCGGCCGTCGAAGTCGAAGAGCGACCGCGGCATCGTCCAGGTCGAGACCAGGGGCTACAAGCAGGACGGCACCCTGGTCTGCGTGTTCCGGCGCAAGGTGATGGTCCCCACCGAGACCTATGTCAAGGAGCGGGGCGGCGAGCAGCCGGGACGACCGGCCCTCGCCCAGGAAGCCCCCTCGGAACGGACGGAGAAGCCATGAGCCGCCTCGCCGAGACCTACGGGCTCACGGACGTCCAGCAGGAGATCCTCTCCACGGTCCGGGACTTCGTGGACAAGGAGATCATCCCGGTCGCGACGGAGCTGGAGCACCGCGACGAGTACCCGCAGGCGATCGTGGACGGCCTCAAGGACCTGGGCCTGTTCGGTCTGATGATCCCCGAGGAGTACGGAGGGCTCGGCGAGTCGCTGCTGACCTACGCGCTGTGTGTGGAGGAGATCTCCCGCGGCTGGATGAGCGTCTCCGGGATCATCAACACCCACTTCATCGTCGCCTACATGATCAAGCAGCACGGCACCCAGGAGCAGAAGGACCACTTCCTGCCGAGGATGGCCCTCGGCGAGATCCGGGGTGCCTTCTCGATGTCGGAGCCGGGCCTGGGCTCCGATGTGTCGGCGATCACCTCCAAGGCGGTCAAGGACGGCGACGCGTACGTCCTTGACGGCCAGAAGATGTGGCTGACCAACGGCGGCACCTCCTCGCTCGTCGCGGTGCTCGTCCGGAGTGACGAAGGACACCCCGAGGGCACGGCTCCCCATAAGTCGATGACGACCTTCCTGGTGGAGAAGGAGCCGGGCTTCGGCGAGGTCCGCCCCGGCCTCACCGTCCCCGGGAAGATCGACAAGATGGGCTACAAGGGCGTGGACACCACGGAGCTCATCATGGACGGGCTGCGCGTCCCGGCCGACCGGGTGCTCGGCGGGACCACCGGCCGGGGCTTCTACCAGATGATGGACGGGGTCGAGGTCGGCCGGGTGAATGTGGCGGCGCGCGGCTGCGGCGTCGCCCGGCGCGCCTTCGAGCTGGGCGTGACCTACGCCCAGCAGCGGCACACCTTCGGCAAGCCGATCGCCCAGCACCAGGCCATCCAGTTCAAGCTGGCGGAGATGGGCACCAAGGTCGAGGCCGCCCATGCGATGATGGTGAACGCGGCACGCAAAAAGGACTCCGGGGAACGGAACGACCTTGAGGCGGGCATGGCGAAATACCTCGCCTCCGAATACTGCAAGGAAGTCGTGGAGGACTCCTTCCGGATCCACGGCGGCTACGGCTTCTCGAAGGAGTACGAGATCGAACGCCTCTACCGCGAGGCCCCCATGCTGTTGATCGGCGAGGGCACCGCCGAGATCCAGAAAATGATCATCGGCCGCCGGCTGCTCGAGGAGTATCGGCTCCAGAACTGAGGAGTATCGACTCCGGGGCCAGGGTAGTGGGTTGGGGTCGGGCCACGAGCCCGGCCCGACCCGAGCGAGAGGCCCCGGATGACCGGGTTCGGGGTGTTTTCTTCGCGAAGAAGATCACACCCCGGCAACCGTCCTCGGGCGCCGACTCGACTTCCTGGCTTGCCCAGTTGCGGCTCGCGACCGGTACGATCGCCGAAAAGCCGCCGTCCCCCGTTGAAGCGCGGCATCATCCGCTACGAAGGTCATCCATGCCCCACAGCCAAACCTCTGCACCACGCGACAGCCTGGTCGGCGTACGCCTCGCGCGCGGAGCATCGCCGTGGCTTCTCCCGACCGTTGCCACCGCCGCACTCAGCCTGGCCCGGGCGCGCCGTTCCGGCGTCGCCAAGGCCGTGGCCGTGCCCGCCACCGCGCTCGCGGCGGGCATGCTGTGGTTCTTCCGCGACCCCGAGCGCGAGATCTCCCGGGGGCGGGTCATCTCGCCCGCCGACGGTGTGGTGCAGAGCATCATGCCGTGGAAGGACGGTCGCACCCGCGTCGCGATCTTCATGAGCCCGCTCAATGTCCATGTGAACCGCGCGCCGCTGGCCGGCTCCGTCACCTCGGTCGAGCATGTGCCGGGTGGCTTCGTTCCCGCCTTCAACAAGGAGAGCGAGAACAACGAGCGCGTAGTCTGGCATTTCGACACCGAACTCGGCGACATCGAGATGATCCAGATCGCCGGCGCGGTCGCCCGCCGCATCGTGCCGTATGTGCCCCAGGGCACCAAGGTCGAGCAGGGTGAGCGTATCGGTCTGATCCGCTTCGGCTCGCGCGTCGACCTCTATCTGCCCGAGGGCGTGGAGGTCGCGGTCGAGGTCGGCCAGAAGACCGTGGCTGGGGTGACTCGTCTTGACCGTGATTGATCCCGATACCAAGCCCGACTGGGTGCCGGAGGCACATGAGGCGGACGACGAGGAGGAGATGCCCCTCTCACTGCGCCTCTCGATAGCGGACACGCTCACCCTGGGCAACGCCACCTGCGGCTTCATGGCGGTGTACTTCACCACCACCGGCATTCTGATCCCGCATCTGACGGGGCACGACGAGTCGGCGGGCATGGCCCGGCACAGCGCCGCCACGGCGGTCATCCTCATCCTGTGTGCCGCGGTCTTCGACCTGTTCGACGGTCTGGTCGCCCGCAAGCTCCGCTCCTCGCCGATGGGCGCCGAGCTGGACAACCTCTCGGACCTGATCAGCTTCGGGCTGGCTCCGGCGTACTTCGTCCTGGTGTACGGCATGGTGGCGGACGACGCCCATCAGAGAGTGGCGGCGCTGGGGGCGATCGTGGTGCTCCTGGCGGTGGTCCTACGCCTGGCGCGGTTCTCCTGCGTGACGATGAAGGACGGCATGTTCCAGGGGATGCCCTCGCCGTTCGGCGCGTTGACGGTGGTCTCGATCGTCCTGCTCGAGCTGCCGTTCTTCGCCACACTGCTGGCGATCCTGGGGACGGCGTGGCTGATGGTGAGCCGGGTGGAGTACCCGAAGCCGCGGGGGCGCCTGGCGGTGGCCATGCTGTCCTGGATCGTCCTGTCGATGGGGCTCCTGACGGCCTGGGCCTTCGACGCGCCCAGCGGGCAGCTTCTGCTCCAGACGGGCTGCGCGCTGCAGCTGGTCATGGGGGCGGTGATCCCGCTGTTCGCGACGGCACGCCGGGTGCACAACTTCCGCGACAACCGCCGCGAGGCGCGGGCCGCGCAGTTGCCGTAACCCTTCCGGACATGGGTGTGGGCCCGAGCCATATGGCTCGGGCCCACACCCATGTCCGGGTACGTCAAGGGCTGGATCAGTCCAGGTGGTCGCGGGCGATGCGTTCCGCGACCCGTTCCAGGATCGGACCCGCCTGCGCGATGCAGAGGGCGACGTCCGGTTCCTCCTCCGTCAGCGGGTAGGCGCGCCGGATACCGGCCCCGCTCAGCTCCTGGGCCGACAGGGCCAGACGGCCGCAGACCGCGACGACCTCCTTGCCGGCCGCCCGCGCCGCCGCGGCGACACCCGCCGGGGCCTTGCCGTGCAGCGTCTGCTCGTCCAGGGACCCCTCACCGGTGATCACCAGTGAGGCCCGCTCCAGCGCCGGAGCGAAGCCGAGGACGTCCAGCATCACCTCGATGCCCGGCCGGAAGCGGGCGCCGAGCAGCAGCGCCCCGTACCCGATGCCCCCGGCAGCACCCGCGCCCGGCGCCCCGGCGTACTCCGCCGCCCTGGAACCCACCGCCTCCTCCAGCACCTCGGCGTAGTGGACGAGCGCCGCGTCCAGCGCCGCCACATCGTCCGGCGAGGCGCCCTTCTGCGGCCCGTACACGGCGGGCGCGCCCTTCGGCCCGGTCAGCGGGTTGTCGACGTCGCTCGCCAGCACCAGGTCCACCGAGGCCAGCCGCGGGTCGAGTCCCGACAGGTCGGCCCGGGCGAGTCCCGCCAGTCCCCCGCCGCCCGGCGGCACGGGCTCGCCCTCCGCATCCAGGAACCGCGCCCCGAGCGCGGACAGCATCCCCGCTCCCCCGTCCGTCGTCGCGCTTCCGCCGACCCCGAACACGATGGTCCGCGCCCCGGCGTCCAGCGCGGCCCGCAGCAGCTCCCCGGAGCCATGGGTGGACGCGGTCAGCGGTGCGAGGACCCCGGCCGGCAGCCGTCCCAGCCCGCTCGCCTCCGCCATCTCCACGACCGCGGTGTCTCCCCGCAGCGCGAACGCCGCGGTCACCTCCTGGCCGAGGGGGCCGGTGACCCGCGCCTCATGCCGGACGAACCCGGCCGCGACGGCCGCGGCCACGGTCCCGTCGCCTCCGTCGGCCACGGGCAGCGCCTCGACCTCGAGGCCCGGCACGACCCGGCGCAGCCCCGCCGTCACCCGCTCCGCGACCTCCAGGGCCGTCAGCGAGCCCTTGAACTTGTCCGCGGCGATGAGCACCCGCCGGGTGCCGTTCACTGCAGCGTCCGCCACCTGCACTCCCCTTGCTCTCCGAGCCTTGCGCATGTCAAGGCAGTCGCGCCGCAGCGACCTTAACCGGGGTACGCCCCGGCCGTCACGCCCCGCGCGGCTCGAGACCCCGCGCGACCAGCGGCGTCTCCCCCACCGCAGCCGCCTCGCACCCCGGTGGACCTGATGACCGGACAGTCACCCAGAGTGCCGACCCGGCGCCCGCTCACCCGAATGGCCGACACTTCCCCTCGCCCGGTGTGTGCGGTCACCCAACTGGTCGCACGCTGGCAGTGACCTCGTTGTGCACACACCCACGGCCGGTTCACTACTCCCTCGGGAGGCCGCGTGATCGTGATAGCGCTGCTCGTCCCGGTGGCCCTCCTGTTGCTGATGTTCGCGTTGGACGCACTGGAGGACATCCTGTTCCCCGCGTCCCGGAACCCCCCGCCCGACAACCCCGCCCCCGAACAGCCGGTGACCGACGGCACGGTGGGGGACCCGGAGCCAGGAACCACCGACTGACACCCCGGGGCGCGCCGCTGAGCGCCCCGGCATCCGCTCGCCCGCCCTACCGGGCAGCGCCCCCGCCCGGCTGCCTACACCAGCCGCTACGACCGCGACCGATTCCTGGACGCGGCGGACTCTTGCCGGGCGGATGTGCGAGCGGGGCATCGCTGGATAGAGTCGTCCCGTCACACCTGGTTGTGGGGACAGCCAGAGTGCCTCGGGGAGGGCCTGCAACGCATGAGTCGTCGTTCCAATGGTTTGGTCGGAGTCTGGGCTGAGACGCAGAGACAGCAGCAGCGCCAGATGGAGGCCGAAGCCAGGCGACAGAGACAAGAGGCACAGCAAGCACGTGCCCGTCAACGGCAAGCTGCCCAGAGTCACCGGGAGTACCGGCAGGCGGAGGCGCTGCGGCGCACCGAGGAGCTGGACGCTCAGGTTGCGGCGCTGCAAGGTCTTCTGGCCTCGGGTTGTCAGGCTCCGGCCTTCAGAGCTTCCTCGCTCCTGCGCCCTGAAGAGGTCCAGCCGTTCGCCCCGGGACCGCTGGCGCGGCCCGTGCCCATGCCGAACCTCGATCACTACCAGGCGCAGGGCGGATGGACCGCCGGTCGCCGGGCGCAGGCGCAGGCCGAAGCCCGGGCACGTTTCGAGCGGGACCGGCACGCGGCGCAGGCGGCGGAGACGCAGCGGCAGCTGCAACTGGCGTCGTACCAGCGGGAGTACCAGCAGCGGGCCGATGCTCAGCTGGCCGATGTACGACGGCACAACGCCGGCGTCGTCGCGCTGACCGAGGGGGTCGGGCGCCGCGATCCTGACGCCGTGGTCGAGTACTTCTCCGCTGCTCTCTACGCGTCGACCGTGTGGCCCGAGGGTCTGCCGCGGCAGGTGGCGGCGGCCTATGACGGCGCGGCGCGACAGCTGGTGCTGGACTGGGAGCTGCCGGCGTACGACATCGTCCCCGAGGCCAAGTCGGTCCGGTACATGCCCAGCCTGGACCAGGACAAGGAGACCTCTCGGCCGGTGAGTCAGCGTCGGGCTCTGTACCGCGAGTTTCTCGCGCAGTGCATGCTGCTCGTCCTGCATGAACTCTTCGCCGCGGACGAGCTGGAGGCGCTCGAGTCGGTGACCCTGAACGGGTTCGTGGACGGGCATGACCCGACGACCGGGCGCCCGGGCCACATCTATCTGGCGACCGTCATGGCCCCGCGCTCGACGTTCCGCGACCTGCACCTGGCGCAGGTGGACGCCTGCAGCTGCCTGGCCGATGCGTTGCGCGGGCAGCTCTCGGCCCGTCCCGACCAGCTGACTCCGGTGCGGCCGAGTCGCCGGCCGCAGGAGGTGGGGAACCGGGTCGTCACGCATGGCAGCGATGAGGAACCCGACCTGTACGAGATGGATCCGGTCGCCTTCGAGAATCTCGTCGCCGATCTTTTCCGGGCCATGGGGATGCAGGCCGTCACCACTCAGCGCTCGAACGACGGTGGGGTGGACGTCGACGCACTGGATCCGACACCGATCCGCGGCGGCAGGATCGTCGTACAGGTCAAGCGCTACCGCAACACGGTTCCGCCCACGGTCGTGCGCGACTTGTACGGGACCGTGCAGGACGTCGGCGCCAACAAGGGCGTGCTCGTGACGACGTCGGGGTTCGGCCCCGGCTCACACACCTTCGCCAACGGCAAACCGCTGGAGCTGATCTCGGGAACCGAACTCGTCGACCTGCTGCACCGCCATGGGCTGCGTGGGCGTCTGGGCGACGGTGCCCGTCGCTCCGGGGCTCAGTCGCCGCCGGCGGTTCCGGAGACTCGGCTGCCCGACGACCACAACGTCCTGGGCATGTCCTGGACCGGAAGTGTCGCCCTGGACGTGTGCGCTCTCGTCTGCCGCGGCAACCGCGTCCTCAGCGACGATCACTTCGTCTTCTACAACAACCCGCGGACGCCGGACGGCTCGGTGCGCGCCCTTCCGGCCCAGGCACCCGACAGAGCCGCTGTCTGCGTCTCCTTCGACGCGTTGCCGGACGAGGCCGACCGATTCGTACTCGTGGCCGCCGTCGACCCGGAGGCCGATCCGGACGCGGACCTCTCGGGCTTCACGGACGCGTACATCCGGCTGCTCGACCCGAGCCTGGCCGAGCTGGGACGGCTGGAGGTCTCCGACGGTCAGCCACGCGAAACCGCATTGGTGCTCGGCTCCTTCCGCCGCAGGTCGAACGGGGACTGGGACTTCGTGCTGGGCGGCAGGGGCTACACGGGCGGCCTGGAGGAGCTCATCCAGGATTTCGGCGTCGAGGTGGAGTAGTTGCGATCAATCTTCTGGAAAGGCCGGCACCTCGTGCGCGGTGGGAAACGGGCAGTCGGGCGGCCATGCTTCGTGGTGATGCTCGTGGCGTCTACGGCCCTGGTGACCGGATGCGGCGACGGCCGGGGCGATCCGCCCGGTCGCCCGGCTGCCGGGCCCGCGATCAGAAGTTGCGTGACCTCCTCCGGAGCCCTCGTGGCCGACCTGAACGGCGACGGCATCACCGACCGTGTCTCTCCCCCCTCCCTCACCGGCGCCGACCTGGCCATCACCTTCGGAGCCGAGCACGGGCAGCAGGAAAAGAAGGCGGGGCCCCGGGATCTCGTCGGGGATCGCGGCAGGTCCGCGAAGGACGTCCTGGCCGTCGTCGCCGACTTCGACCAGGACGGCTGGAACGACCTCTTCATCGCTGCCACCAAGGAGTTCGAGGGCGACGACCCCGTGGCCCCGGACGTCTCCGAACTGCGGCTCGGACCCTTCTCGGCACACGGACGCGGACAGAGCGATCACCATGTCGAGCTGTCGGAGCCGCGCGCCCTCGCCGTCGCCGACTACGACCACGACCACCACCCGGACCTGGCGTCCTACGGACACGAGGGCGACGGCGTCTATGGGGCGATGGCCCGTCTCGGCAGTAAGAAGGGCCTCGACCGGAAGTCCGACTCCACCAACTGGCAGTACACAAAGTTCGCCGAACAGACCGGCCGGCCCACACCCGACTCCATGCCCATGGCCGACTTGACGGCGTTCTACCCGACCTGCGACGGCGCCTAGTAGGGCTTGGTCAGGTTGGTATCGGGGTGGGTATGTCGCGGTGACAGGTGGGGCAGGTGCCGATCCAGAGGGCGAGGAGTGTCTGCATCTCGCGGACTACTTGGTAAAGGCTCAGTCCTGCGCCGCGTCTTTTGGGTCGTGTGCCAGCCGTTGCAGGGTGCAGAAGGCGTGGGCAGCCGAGACGAGGGTGACGTGGTGGTGCCAGCCGTTCCAGGTGCGGCCTTCGAAATGGGCCAGTCCGAGGGCTTGTTTCATCTCGCGGTAGTCGTGCTCGATGCGCCAGCGGAGCTTGGCCAGTCGGACCAGCGAGGCCAGGGGCATGCCGGAGGGCAGACTGGACAGCCAGAACTGCACCGGTTCCGGCTCGGTGGCGGGCCATTCGGCCAGCAGCCATCGCTCGGGCAGCCCCGCGCCCTTGGTGGCCTGGCGGATCTCGCGTCCGGCGGGCCGGATGCGCAGGACGACGAAGCGCGAGTACATGCGTTTGAAGCCACTGCGCCCCTTTCCCGGCCGGGAACCCTCGCGCCAGGACACCGGCCGGGCCGCCTGCCGGCCGGCCTCGATGACCAGTTCCTTCACCGTCATCGGCTTGTCCGGATACGTCGCCACCGGCGGTCGGCCAATGCCCTGATAAGGCGGGGTAACCGGCTGCGCATGTTCAGGGTGAGCAGTGAGCCGGGAGGAGACGCCGACGGCGTAAGCCAGTTTCCGTTCTTCCAGGGCCAGGCGGAAGGCGGTGGCGTCGCCGTATCCGGCGTCCGCGACGACCAGCGGAACGTCCACGCCCCAACTGCGGGCCTCGTCGATCATGTCCAGGGCCAACTGCCACTTCTCCACATGGCCGGCGTCGGCGGGGACGCCGCAACGCTGACGGCGGGCGACCTTGGCCGCATCCGTCTCCGGCGAGGCGGGATCCCAGGAAGCGGGCAGGAACAGCCGCCAGTCGATCGCGGCCGAGGCACGGTCGTTGGCCAGGTGCAGCGACACGCCTACCTGGCAGTTGGTGACCTTGCCCGCGGTGCCGGTGTACTGCCGGGATACGCATGCAGAGGCGTTACCGTCCTTGAGGAAGCCGGTGTCGTCGACGATCAGTGCCTCCGGACCGATCGCTTCATACATCCTCCAGGCCAGCCGGGCCCGCACATGGGCCGCATTCCACGGACTGGAGGTGATGAAGTGCGCCAGCGCCTGGCGGTTGCCGTCCTCGCCGAGACGGGCAGCCATCGGTTCCACCGACTTGCGCCGCCCGTCCAGCAGCAGCCCTCGTACATACGCCTGCCCCCAGCGCCGCTGGTCCGCGCGGAAGAACCCGTCGAACAACTCCGCCGTGAACGCCTCCAGGTCCTCCCGGACCTCGGTCATCTCCCCAGGTGTCACACCCCCACAACGACACCCCGACGCCACCGGACACGCCACTCACGAGTGAAGCTGACCAAGCCCTACTAGCCTCGTGGTCGGCTCAGCCGGACTCGTCACATAACTGCCGGAGGCGTGCCCATTATCCGTTCGCCGGGAGCAGGCAAGCGCCCTACTCTCGGCCTATGAACAGGCCACTCGTAGCCATCCTCAGCGGGGCGGGTATCTCCACCGATTCCGGGATCCCTGATTACCGAGGGCCGAACGGGGTCTGGCGGAAGGATCCCGGCGCCGAGAAGCTCGTGACATACGAGTACTACATGGGCGATCCCGAGATCCGGCGGCGCTCATGGCAGCTGCGGCGCAGGAACCGGACGCTGAAGGCCGAGCCGAACGCCGCGCACCGGGCCGTGGCGGAGCTGGAGCGGTCCGGGGTGCCGGTGCGGGTGATCACGCAGAACGTGGACGGGCTGCACCAGCTCGCCGGTATGCCCGCCCGCAAGGTGCTGGAGCTGCACGGCACCGCCCGTAGTGTCGTGTGCACGAAGTGCCATGCACGGGGGCCCATGGAGGACGCGCTCGCCCGGGTCGATGCGGGCGAGGACGATCCCCCGTGCCTGGAGTGCGGCGGCATCCTCAAGTCCGCCACGGTGATGTTCGGCGAACCGCTCGACCCGGTCGTCCTCGGCGAGGCCCTCGCCATCACCAAGGCCTGCCAGATCTTCATCGCGGTCGGCACCAGCCTCCAGGTCCAGCCCGCCGCAGGCCTCGCGGGCGTCGCCGCCGACCACGGCGCCCAGCTGATCATCGTCAACGCCGAACCGACGCCGTACGACGACCGCGCCGACACGCTCGTCCGCGAACCGATCGGCACCGCCCTGCCCGGACTGCTGCGCGGGCTGGGCGGCGCGTGCGACGCATAGGGTTGCCTCACGTCGACCGTCAGGCCGGAGGCGCTTTCTGCTCAGCCGACCACGTGCCGGACAGCCCGCTTTATGAAGCGCGAGGTCAGGCCCCTACTCCCCGATGAAAAAAGGGGGCTGGCCGGGGTCGGCAGCAGGCACTGCGGGCAGAGCCTTGCCCGGCATCAAAGTCGTGAGCTCGCCGGTACGCACGTCCGCGCTGTAGCCCCGTTGCCCCTCGGCGAACGGCACCACCTGGCCTTCCGGCCCCGCGAACCCCAGGAGAACGGAACGCCCCGTCCTGGGATCCGTCTGATACGCAAGGCCCCAGCCGGCGGCTGCCGCTGCAACCCCCGCAGAGTGAGCGTCTTTCGGTCCTGCGGCACAGACAGGGGTGACACTTGCCGCCCCGCACAGGACAACAGCCGACACGGCGATGTGAGGCAGACGTTTCATGAGGCTCCGATCTTTGAAGCAGCTCTGACGAAAGACCTCATCGTAGGGGACCGAAACCCGCGAACGATGATACGACCGAAAGGTGTCGACCCGCCCAACAATGACGTGAAGTGATCGATCCGCGGCCTACCTCCATGGCCGGGCCCCAGGTATGTTCGATCTTCATGAGCGCCGTGAGCGCCACGGCCTCAAATGTCTGGAGTGGCCAATGAAGTCATCCATAAAGGCGGTTGCACTCACTGCTCTGGCTGCCTGCAGCATTCTCGCGGGAACCGCACAAGCGTCGGCGGCGGACACACAGTCCGATGTAAAACCCATGAAATGGGTCGGACCGGCTGTACGGAGTGATGAGGCGCCGGCCGGAAAGGTGGCTCACTACGAGGCCAATCCCGAGACCGGGACGATCACGTTCCTCGGTTTCGTGCCCTCTGAGCCGGAGTTCTCCACACTGATTACCGAGCACAACCCGGCACAGTCCGGAGACTGCGTCCTCGCGCCGACCGGCGTTCCCTATGCCTCCTTCGGATTCCGCGGAGCGGGCACATTGAACGGGAATTGGCAGAACCGCAAGCGGATAACTGGCGGTACCGAAGGATGTGCCGGCACTTATCACGCCCAGAGCGGGGGCAGCAACTTCAATACACCCATTCTCGCCCCGGGCGCCTTCATCGATTTCACCGCCGCCGCGGTGTTCACCCAGATTCGCATCTGATCTGCGGACAGGTACACGTGAGCAAGTACAAATCCACGGGTGGACATGCCGTGCTGTGGAACCAGGGCCGGCGCCCGTAACCCCCCTGGATTTCGGTACGGTCCGCCGTCTCCGTCGGCGGACCGTACCGGGGGATCAGAACAGGGCCGCGCTGCTCTCGAAGTCCAGGAGGCGCTTCTTGCGGTCCAGGCCGCCGCCGTAGCCGGTCAGGCTCCCGTTGGCGCCGACGACGCGATGGCAGGGGACGATGATGCCGATGGGGTTTCTGCCGTTGGCGAGGCCTACCGCGCGGGAGGCGCCCGGGTTGCCGAGGGCGTCGGCGAGTTCACCGTAGGAGCGGGTCTCGCCGTAGGGGATCAGACGCAGTTGTTCCCAGACCTTGCGCTGGAACGGGGTGCCGGCCAGGCACAGTTCCAGGGTGAAGTCCTTCAACTCGCCCTCGAAGTACGCCCGCAGCTGCTCGATGGTCTCGCCGAAGGGCTCCTCGTCGGGCTCGCCGAAGGTCTCCTCGGGTGGGCGGTGGCGCTGACCGACCATATAGAGGCCGCACAGGGCGCCGTCGTCGGCGACCAGGGTGAGCGGGCCGTAGGGGCTGTCGATGACCATGTGCTGTTTCATGGAACGTCCTCAGATCGGAAGGAAGTTGATCGGGTGACTGTCGGTCGCCCACAGATACTGGACCGCGTACGCCCGCCACGGCCGCCAGGCCGCCGCGCGTGCGGTGAGCGCCGCCGGGGTGGAGGGCAGGCCCAACTCCTGGGCGGCGCGCCGGATCCCGAGGTCGGTCGGCAGGAACGCGTCGGGGTCGCCGAGGGCGCGCATGGTGATGACATCGACCGTCCAGGGGCCGAAGCCGGGCAGGGACAGCAGCCGGGCCCGGCTCTCCTCCCAGTCGCTCTCCACGCCCAGGTGCAGTGTTCCGTCGGCGAGTTGCCCGACGAGCGTGGTGAACGTGGTGCGCCGGGTGCGGGGCATCGCCAGCGACTCGGGGTCCAGTTGGGCGAGCGCCCCGGGCGCCGGGAAGAGATGGGTGAGGCCGCCCTCGGGATCCTCGACGGTCTCACCGTGCACGGTGACCAGCCGGGCCGCATGGGTACGGGCGGCGGCCGTGGAGACCTGCTGGCCCAGGACGGCCCGTACGGCGAACTCGGCCTCGTCGACGGTGCGCGGCACCCGGCGGCCGGGGGCCTTGTCGACCAGGGGTGCCAGCACCGGGTCGGTGCGCAGCTGTTCGTCGACGGCGACCGGATCCGCGTCCAGGTCGAGCATCCGGCGGCAGCGGCTGATGGCGACGGGAAGGTCGCGCAGATCGCTGAGGGTGAGACGGCAGGCGATGTGGTCGGGGCGCGGGGTCAGCGCCACGATCCCATGGCCGTACGGCAGCCGCAGCGTGCGCCGGTACGCCCCGTCGCGCCACTCCTCCACCCCCGGGACACCGGTCGCGGCGAGGTGGCCGAAGAGGTTGTCGGGGTTGAGCGGGGCCCGGAAGGGCAGCCGCAGGCTCAGGGTGCCGGGGGCGATCACCGTCGTCCTGGGGAGACGGCTGCGCAGCCCGCTCGGGGAGAGCGCGAACACCTCGCGGACGGTGTCGTTGAAGGAGCGGATCGAGGAGAAACCGGCCGCGAAGGCGATGTCCGCCATCGGCAGTGCGGTCGTCTCGATGAGCAGCCGGGCGGTCTGGGCGCGCTGGGCCCGGGCGAGCGCCAGGGGGCCGGCGCCCAGCTCGGCGAGGAGCTGGCGTTCGATCTGCCGGGTGCTGTAGCCGAGGCGGGAGGCAAGGCCCGGCACCCCTTCGCGGTCCACCACGCCGTCGGCGATCAGCCGCATGGCGCGGGCGACCAGGTCGGCCCGCTGGTTCCAGGCGGGCGAGCCGGGGCTGGTGTCCGGGCGGCACCGCTTGCAGGCCCGGAAGCCGGCCTGCTGGCAGGCGGCGGCGCTCGGGTGGAAGGTCATGTTCTCCGGCTTGGGCGGCACGGCCGGGCAGCTGGGCCGGCAGTAGATCCCGGTGGTCAGGACGGCCGTGAAGAACCAGCCGTCGAACCGCGCGTCCTTCGACTGGACGGCGCGCACACAGCGCTCCCTGTCGATATGCATCCCGTTCCGCATATCTCCAGCATCGGGCACGGGCCGGGGTACCGCTGGCAGGAATCCGACAGGTAGGTGGGCCGACCTGCTGCTGCTCCGATCACCGCGCCCGGCAGTGCCGGGCCCGGGGCTGTCGCCTCGGGCCCGGCACCGGGCGCTGTTCCTGCTCGTCGGGCGCGTTCGCGGCCGGCTACAGGTTGCGCACCCGGATGTCGCGGAACTCGATCAGATCATTGTCGCTGTGGTTCTGGAGTCCCACATATCCCTTGAGGAACTGACGCAGGTCCGTGGGCGGGTCACCCGCCCGGGACGACGACTTGCCGGGCGTGTTGTCGAACTCGTTGATCACCACACCGTTGCGGATGATCGTGTAGTGCTGCCCGACCGCGCGGATCTCGTAGTCGTTCCACTGTCCCTTCGGGGTCACCCCCGCCTTGTCCAGGTCCAGCGGCTTGAAGTTGTACACCGAGCCGGTCTTCTGGACCTCGCCGCCGGCCCCGTCGTAGATCTGGATCTCCTGGCCGCAGTAGATCGCGACCCACTCGGGGGCGGTGCGGGCCGAGCCGACCGTTCCGCAGCTGCCGTCCGGGCGGTCGGCCAGTGGCGTCCTCGGATCCGGGAACCGGATGAAGACCCCGCTGTTGGCGTTGCCGTTGTCCGGGGCGGCGTCCCGGAACTGGAGTCTGACCGAGAAGTCCCCCAGTTCCCGCTCGGCGTACCACAGCATGCCCATGCCGCCGGAGCTGCGCAGGGTGCCGTCGGAGAGGAGCGAGAACGTTCCGGCGCCGGCCTGCCGCCAGTCGGCCAGGCTCGCCGCGGTGCCGTCGAAGAGGGACCGGTACCCGGCGACCTTGCCGATCTTGCTCTGCGCCGCGGCCTTGCTGATCGCCGACGACTCGCGGTTGTTCAGGACGCCCTGCCTGCGGAGGTCGCCGACCACGGCGGCGACATGGCTGACGAACTTCCCGTGGTTGGGCCAGGATGCCTCGTCGTCGATCAGGTCGTTGACGGTGCAGCCGCCGCCGGCCCGGTGGTTGGCCACCCCGGTGTCGGTGTCGAGCAGGGTGACGGTCGGCCGGGCGTCGGGGGCGGGGCAGCCGGCCTTGGCGTCGATCGTGGCGGTGGCCCGCTTGCCGTCGGCGTAGGTGACCGTCAGCTTGGCGTGGTAGGTGCCGTACTTGGCGTAGGTGTGTGTGGGGTCGGCCTCGTGCGACGGCCTGCTGCCGTCACCGAAGTTCCACTCCCAGGCCACACCGCCGGCCTTGGCGCTGGAGAACGCCACCGTCCTGGGCTTGCTCCGGGTGGTCACCCGTGCCCCGGCGTCCTGCGGGTTCGGGGTGGCCGGGCCGCCCTGGTAGGTGATCCGGACGAGCTTCTGGTTGTTGTCCAGGCTGAAGAACCCGCCCGCGTAGTCGAGCATGTACAGCGCGCCGTCGGGGCCGAACTTGGCGTCCATCCAGCTCTGCATCTGGGTGCCGCCGCTGCCGGGCGCGATGATGCGGCGCAGGTCCTCGCCGAAGGCCGGGGCGCCCTGGTCCTTGATGTGGTCGGGGTCGAGGGTCACCGCGACCCGGTTGTTGGCGTTGGACTCGTCACCGATGAACCACTTGTCCTCCCAGTACGCCGGCCAGGCGACGCCGCTCCCGGTGTCCACCTGGGAGCGGTGGTAGGTCGGACCGGACATGACGGCCTGACCGCCGCCCTTGAGGTACGGCAGGGTGTAGGTGGCCTCGCTGTCGACATAGCTGGGGACGCCGCTGCCGTCGGGGCGCTCGGGGAAGACCGGGCCGCCGCCCTGAGGTGAGTACCAGATCATGTTGTCGCGGGCCGGCGGGATGTCCACCAGGCCGGTGTTGCGCGGCGACTCGTTCTTGAGGTGGTCGCAGTCGTACCAGCCGGTGAGGACCTTGGCGTCGGTGCTGCTGCGGTCACGGTAGGGCTGCCGGTTGCCCATGCAGTACGGCCAGCCCTGGTTGCCCGCGGAGGTGATGACCGTGGCCGTCTCGTACTTGGCCGGGCCCAGTTCCGGGCTGGAGGAGCCGGCGTCCGGACCGACCCAGCCTGCGGTCAGCCAGTTGTGCACCGGGTCGACGGAGAGCCGCGCGATGTTGCGAACCCCCATCACATAGATCTCCGGGCGGGTCTTGTCCGTGCCCGGCGCGAAGAGGTTGCCCTTGGGGATGGTGTAGGTGCCGTCGGGCTCGGGGTGGATACGGATGATCTTGCCGTTGAGGTCGTTGGTGTTGCCGGCGGTGCGGCGGGCGTCCTGGAAGGAGAGGCCCTTGTAGTCCTGGGTCCAGTTGTTCCCGGAGTAGCCGTCGGAGCCGCCGGAGGAGTTGCTGTCGCCGGAGCCGATGTAGAGGTTGCCGTCCTTGTCGAAGGACATCCCGCCACCGGCGTGGCAGCAGCTGTGGATCTGGGTGTCCCAGTGCAGCAGGTCCTTGCGGGTGCCCTGGTCGATGGACTCGGACGCGAAGTCGTAGGTCAGCCGGGAGATGGTCCGCTGTCCGATCCGCTTGTCGCGGTCGATCGACTCGTGCGGCATCCAGTAGACGTAGATCCACCCGTTCTTCTCGAACTTGGGGTCGAGGGCGATGCCGATCAGGCCCTCCTCGTTCTTGACCAGTTCGTCGCCGCTGCCCCGGTTGCCCATCACCTCGAGCGTGGTGAGCAGCTTGGCCTTCTTGGTCCCGGGGTCCCACTGGTGGATGGTGCCGCAGCCCAGGCCGACCTTGGGATCGTTCCAGTCGACGATCGGGCCGGACGGGCAGGCGGCCTTGCCGATGTAGAAGGCCTTGCCGTCGGGGGCCATGGCGAGACCGTGCGGCTCACCGATCTGGTCGAGCTGCCCCGCCTTGTTCTGGTCGGTCAGCCGCTCGGTCTTGTAGTTGGAGGCGATGGTCGCCTGACAGTCGCCGCGGACCATACCGGTGGTCCATCGGATGGCGCCGAGGAGATGGCTGCGGAACTTCGTGTCGGTGGTGTAGCTCTCCTCGGTGCGGCCCATGCCGGTGTAGAAGGACCGGCCGCCGTCGTAGTCACGGCACCAGGAGACCGGGTGGAACGCGCCGTTGGCGCCGGCGCCCGGCTTGTACTTCCACTCCTCTACCTGGGCGATCGTGTGGACCTTGCCGATCGGGTTGGGGTCCCAGTTGATCCACTGGTCGGAGCGGGTCCAGTTGAGCGGCAGGCCCTTGTTGGCCGGATGCTGACGGTCCGTCACATCGACGACGGCCTGCTGGACCTTGGAATCCTGCGGAGGCGTCGGGTCGGCGCCGAACAGGCGCAGCTCGGCCAGCTGGGTCAGCGGTTCACCGCCGTTCGTGGTGATCTCCAGCCGGTAGTGCTGGTATGCCTCGGTGTTGGAGAAGCGGAACTGCCTGGTCTGGAGGCGCGAAGGGAAGGTCTCGCCGCTGCGGGTGTCCAGGGTCGTCCAGTTCTGGCCGTCCTGCGAGCCCTGGAGTTTCCAGTCCTTCGGGTCCCGTCCCGGATAGTCGTTGGCGGAGGTGAGCGCGTAGTCGACCACCGCGACGGGCTTGTCCAGCTTCATGGTGACCCAGCCGGTCGGCGTACGGGCCAGCCACTTGGTGTCGTCCTTGCCGTCGAACAGCTTGTCCTTGGTCTCGTTCGGCGGGTTGTCCGAGTTGACCGCGCTCTCGACGACCTTCTCGGCGTCGGGCAGGCCCAGGGCCGGGCGGGTGCCGATCAGGCCGGTGAACCAGGAGGAGTCGGACTGGGCGCGGGCGGCGTCGTGGACGCCGACGAACCCGCCGCCGTTGTTGATGTACGACTGGAACGCGGCCTCCTGCTCGGCGTCGAGGGTCACGCCGTCGGCCGACAGGAACACCACTCCCCGGTACTTGGCGAGGTGGGCGGTGGTGAAGACCCCCGGGTCCTCGGACTCGGTGACCTTGAAGCCGTTCTTGGCGCCGAGGTTCCCGATCGCCGCCGCGGCCTTCTTGACCGGGTCGTCCTGCTTGACGGCCGGTCCATGGAAGACCAGGACGTTCACCTGGCTCCCGGTGCCGCCGCCCCGGGTGTTCTCCGCGGGCGGCCGCGCGTTCGCCTGGGCGGCCGGCATCGCGGTCAGTCCCACGGTCAGTGCGGCGCTGGACAGCAGAACGAGCGCGCGGCGCCAGGACCATATGTGACGAGGGGGTGGCTCGGTGCTCGACGGCGGTGCTCCGCTTCGTCGTGAGAGGGCTAACCGGTCTCTCTTGCCCATGGTTGCTCCTTGACTCGATCCGACAACGGGAAGAGTGGTGAGGGGAGGGAGCGAGGGCTGCCGCGAGGGCCCCGCCCGGCAGTCGCCGGTGAGGCGGTTCTCCGGGCCCTCGGGCCGCACGCCCGGTGTGATCCACGCGAGGGGCCCTAATGGTGGGGCGTGCCTCCGGGGACGGTGCCGTCGGCCTCGGTCACCAGGAAGGTCCCGGCCATGCCCATGTCCGAGTGGCTCTGGACATGGCAGTGGTACATCCAGGCGCCGGCGCCGACCCGGTCACCCGCGACGACCTGGAACCCGAAGGAGTCCGCGGGGCCGACGGTCCTGGTGTCGATGACCCGGCTCACGTCCTGCGGACCTTGCAGGATCCCGGTGCGGTTGTCCGCCCAGCGATGGCCGTGCACATGAAAGGTGTGGAAGAACTCCCCGTGAGTGATCACGATGAACTCCACCCGCTCACCGCGGACGGCCTGGAAGGTGGGTGCGTCGTGGGCGGCCTTGTTGTTGATGGTCATGTCGTTGAACACGACCGTGAACCGCCGGTCCGGCAGCACATCGCCCTTGCGGCGCACGATCACGGGACCGTAGAGGCCCTTCTTGATGCCGCCCGTGCCGTGCTCGGTGCCCACGTTGTGATCGTGATAGTGCCAGTAGCCGGCGCTGCCGGCCTCCCAGGTCCCGCCGCTCCTGCGGCCCGGTGCGTGGGTGCGCCAGACATAGGTACGCCGGCCGCCCGGCTCGACGACGCTGTCGTTCATCCTGGTGCCGTCGCTGGCGATGTCGTAGTCCAGGCCGTGCACATGCAGACTCGCGGCGACATCCAGGTTGTTGACGACCTCGATGTGCATCGTGTCGCCCTCGGTCAGCTCGATGAGCGGGCCGGGGATCGTCGCCTTCCCGGGCTCCAGGCCGTAGCCCATCTGCCCGTTCGGCAGCGCCTCCATGTACAGCGTCAGATGGCGTTCTCTGCCCCTGTTGTTCCCATGGCCGTTTCCCGCGCCGGTCTTGTCCTTCGGGTCGGCGGCGGCGGTGGTGCCGAGCACCGTGGGCACGGCGGCCGTGGCGGCCAGCCCGGTGGTGAACGCTCGCCGGGAGAAGAAGCGTCTCGTGCCTGCGCCTGAGTCGGTCATCGCTCTCCAATCCTCGAAACGCGGGCGTGCCTGAGGGCGTTTCGTGGTCGTGGGGGTGAGCCGCCGCCGACAGCAGCTGTCCGTCACGGCGGTACGCGGTGGCGCGCCGGGTGTTCGGCCCCGCGAGAAGGGCGGGGCGGTCGTCGAACCGGAGTGTGGGGGGCCGTCCGGCTCGGCTCGAGACGCCGGATGCGGCCGGGATCGGGTCGGCTGGGCGAAGGGGACTCGCCTCGGGACTGGCTCACCGTAACGGGCTCCGCCGTAGTTTTTCCAGACTCAGGTCAAAGTTGGTCGGATACTGGTGATAGGTCTTGGCGGTTGGTCAAAAGTTCAGTAGCTTCCGACCGTTGCCGCATCACAAGAGGTTGCCTGAACCCCGCTCCCGGGTTCGCGGTGCCACCGGCCTCGCCGCGACAGGGGCGGACACCGCCCCTCGGTGAGTGACGGCGGCCACCGACGTCAGCACGCCCGGGCCATCACCCGAAGCAGTGCTCGCCCCTTTTCCGTTCCGGGTGCCGGTCCGGTGGGCGGAGTCCTCGCGCCTCGAACGCATCGTCCCGGCGGCCGGTCGTCCCCCCGGCGGGACCACGCCTTGTGCACGGTCCCGCACCAGCGCATTCCCGAAAGGTGCAGCGGTGTTCAGAAGACTGCTCCATGCCCAGACGGATCCGCCTCCCTCACGTTCCGCGCGACGCACCCGATTCCCCGCCCATCCCGTACTGGTGGCCCTGGTGGCCGTCGTCGTCACGGCCTTCTCGTTGGCCGTGCCGGCCGCGTACGCGGCGGCCGGCCATGCGGCGAGGACCACAGCGGCCCAGGTGCTCACCTGGACGGCCGGCGACGACTACATGAGCTACACCTCCGCCCCCACCACCGCGGTGGCCGGCCCGGCGACCATCGTGTTCGAGAACAGCGCGGCGACCGGCAACACCACGGGACTGCCGCACACCCTGACGTTCGACGTCTCCGGCTCGGGCTACAACAACGATGTCAGCCTCAACATCCAGGCGAGCCCCTTCGACTCCGACGGGGGCCGGCACACGGCCGAGGTCGTCCTCACACCCGGCGTCTACCACTACTTCTGCGCGATGCCGGGCCATCAGATGATGTCGGGCGAGCTGGTCGTCACCGCCGCGTCCGGCGAGGACACCACCGCGCCGGAGACCTCGGCGACCGTGTCGGGGACCAAGAACGCCTCCGGCGACTACGTCGACAGCGCGACGGTGGCCATCACGGCCTCGGACGCCGAGTCGGGCGTGGCGACGATCGAATACTCCCTCGACGACGCCGCCTTCACCCCCTACTCCGAGCCCGTCGAGGTCACCGACGCCGGCCGGCACTCACTGGCCTACCGGGCGACGGACACGGCGGGGAACACCTCACCGGTGAAGACCCTCGAATTCACCGTCGTCACCACCGCTCCCGCGGACACGACACCCCCCGAGACCTCGGCAACGGTGTCCGGAACCAAGGACGACTCCGGCAACTACATCGACACCGCCACGGTGACCATCACGGCCTCGGACGCCGAGTCGGGCGTGGCCGGGATCGAGTACTCCCTCGACGGTGCGGCCTATGCCCCCTACCCGGCGCCGGTCGAGGTGAGCGATACGGGCCCGCACACGCTCGCCTACCGGGCGACGGACAAGGCCGGGAACACCTCACCGGTGAAGTCCGTGGAGTTCACGGTGGTGGCCGCCCCTCCGGAGGACCGCACTCCGCCCGAGGTGTCGGCCTCCGTCTCCGGCACGAAGAACGACTCCGGTGACTACATCGGCAGCGCGACGGTGACCGTGACGGCCTCGGACGCCGGCTCGGGCGTGGCCGGGATCGAGTACTCCCTCGACGGCGGCCCCTATCTCGGGTACTCCGCGCCGGTGGTGATCGACAGGGCCGGAAGCCACACCGTCCTCTACCGGGCTAGTGACAAGGCCGGCAACACCTCGGCGCCGCAGTCGCTGTCCCTCACCGTCGTCGACGCCAGGCCGCCCGCCGACTGCCCCGAAAAGGACGACCGCTCCACCGTGTTCATCGGCTCGATCGACACCGGGGTGCCCGACCGGGTCACCGCCGGCGGCTGCACGATCAACGAGCTGATCGAGGATCACCGGGCCTGGCGCAGCCACGGCGCGTTCGTCTCGCACGTCGGGAAGATCGTGACAAAGCTCCGGAAGGAGGGAGTCCTCGACCAGCGGGAGGCCGCCAAGATCAAGAAAGCCGCCGCCAAATCCGGCATCGGCATGCCGCACTGCGGCTCCGGCGGCCACCGGGGCAAGGGGCATTGACCTCACCTGAGCCGTCCGTCTGAGGGGGCCGCACCGGCAGCCCCCTCAGACGTCCGCCGCCATCGGCGCCGCCCAGGCCCACCGGCGGTCGCGGGCGCGGTCGGGGCGACCCGGCTGATCAGCGATCATCTCTTCTCGCCGGCCTGACATCCGAGCGGTGCGCCGCTCCTTCGACGCGGCGATGTGACGAGGGCCTCAGACGCCTCGCCCGGAACTTCGGATTTATTACATCAATTCGGACCTTGTGAGCTTCTTGTGATGTGAGGTGGGCCACCTACCCATTGCTGTCACCGGAAACTTCGGCTTAACGTCCCCGCAATCCGTTCGAGCAGACGGCGTCGCCGACCGGCCCCCGTTCGACGGCGGCCCTCGGCCCGGGCTCCCGGTGGAGCCCTCTCTGTGCGGCGGGGCGCGTTCCCTGTCCGATGCCGACAGCGCGCGCCCCTGGCGACGTAAGGAGTCGTCCCATGATTCTTTCCGGAAGTCGCAGCATGGGGGTGGCACTTCCCGGCCGGGCCGGTTCGCCGGGTCCGCTCAGGGATCTGTTCTCGGTCCCGGCCCTGGCCGGAGCCGTGTTCGGCGCCGCCGTGGAGCTGGCCGCGATCGTCGCGGCGGTGGCCCTGTACCCGTCCGGCATGGGCGAGGAACGCCGCAGGGCCGGAGCGCGGGCGGCGGTCCCGGACGGCACCGTGTCCTTGCCGGATCTCTCCGTCGACAGCCCGGTCCTGCTGGTCCACGGGCTGTGCAGCAACCGGGCGATCTTCCATGTCATGAGACGCGGACTGCGGCAGGCGGGCTTTCGCCGGGTGACGGTGCTGAACTACAGCTGGCTGAGTGACGACGTCCGCAGCGCGGCGCGGCTGCTGGCGGACGAGGTGGAGCGGATCTGCGAGAGCAGCGGGCACGAGCGCGTCCATGTGATCGGCCACAGTCTCGGCGGTGTGATCGCCCGCTACTACGTGCAGCGGATGGGCGGCGACGCCCGTGTGCACACCCTGGTCACCCTGGGCGCCCCGCACCACGGCACGCTGGCCGCGAGGGTCCCGCTGCCGCTGCGGGCGATCCGGCAGCTCCGCCCGGGCAGCGAGGTGCTCACGGAGCTCGCCGAGCCCGCTCCCGGGTGCGGAACCCGCTTCGTCGCGTTCCACAGCGACCTCGACGAGCTGATCCTCCCCGCCGCCAACGCCCGGCTCGTCCACCCCGACCTTCAGGTCCGCAACGTCCGTGTGCGGGCTGTGGGCCATGTCACTCTTCCCCTGCACCACGGGGTGGTCGGCGAGATCTGCCGCACGCTGCGCGAAGCGCGCGTCAGCGAGCCCCTGGCCGCGGCGTGAACCGTGCCGCACCGGCGCCCTCCGGGGGCTTAAGAGCTCCGAACAAAAGTGGGGCCCGGCGGGCGGCGCCCACTTTTGTTCGGAGCTCTAAGGCCAGGCACCTGTGCCGGCTCCGTGCCGAGGTCAGCCGAGCTGCGCGGCGAACGCCTCGTAGGCCCGGTCGTCGAAGAGCACGAACCGCACCTCCTCGACGGCGGTGTCCATGGCCCGCACCGCCTCCACGGCGATCCGCGCGGCGTCCTCCAGCGGCCACCCGTAGGCGCCGGTGGAGATCGCCGGGAAGGCGACGGTGCGGGCCCCGAGCTCGTCGGCGACGCGCAGGGCCTCGCGGTAGCAGGACGTCAGCAGGGACGGATCACCGCCGGACGCCCGATGGACCGGGCCCACGGTGTGGATCACCCACCGGGCGTCCAGTTCGCCCGCAGTGGTGGCGACGGCCCGTCCCGTGGGCAGGCCCTTGCCGTAGTGCGAGGCGCGGAGCCGGCGGCACTCGTCGAGGATCGCGGGCCCGCCGTGCCGATGGATCGCGCCGTCCACCCCTCCCCCGCCGAGCAGTGAGGAGTTGGCCGCGTTGACGATGGCGTCGGCGCTCTGCCGGGTGATGTCCCCCTGCACCAGGACGATCGTGGTCATGTCTGCCTCAGCCTCCTCCAGACGGCCTTCGCCGCGTTGTGGCCCGACATGCCGTGCACACCGGGGCCCGGCGGGGTGGCCGACGAGCAGATGAAGACGGCCGGGTGGGGGGTGTGGTACGGGGACAGGGACACCTTGGGGCGCAGCAGCAGCTGGAGCCCGGACGCCGCGCCGGAGGCGATGTCACCGCCGACGTAGTTGGCGTTGCGCGCGGCCAGTTGGGGCGGGCCCGCGGTGGCGCGGGCGAGGACGCGGTCGCGGAAGCCCGGTGCGAACCGCTCCAGTTGGCGTTCCATGGCGTCGGTGAGGTCTCCCGTCCAGCCGTTGGGCACATGGCCGTACGCCCAGAAGACCTGTTTGCCCTCGGGGGCGCGGGTCGGGTCGGCGACGCTGGGCTGCACCGTGATCAGGAACGGCGCGTCGGGTGCCCGGCCCTCGCGGGAGACGGCGCGCAGGGCGGTACCGATCTCCGTGCTGTCGGCCCCGATCTGCACGGTGCCCGCGGTGCGCGCGGCCTCCGCGGTCCAGGGCACCGGACCGTCCAGGGCGTAGTCGATCTTGAAGACGCCTGGGCCGTAGCGGTAGTGCGCGTAGTAGTTGCCGAGGCCCGCGATCCGGGCCAGGGCGGTGGGCGAGGTGTCGAAGATGTACGCCCGGGCCGGGGGCAGGTCGTCCAGGCGCTTGACCTCGTAGTCGGTGTGCACGCTGCCGCCGAGGTCCTCGAGGTACGCGGCCAGCGCGTCCGAGATGGCCTGGGAGCCGCCGCGGGCCACCGGCCAGCCCCGGGCATGCGCGGCCAGCGCGAAGATCAGGCCGACCGCTCCGGTGGCGAAGCCGTCGAGGGGGGCGATCACATGGGCGACGAGCCCGGCGAACAGCGCCTTCGCCCGCTCGTCGCGGAAGCGGCGCATCAGCCAGGTCGACGGGGGCAGACCGGCGAGTCCGAAACGGGCCAGGGTGACCGGGTCCCGGGGCAGCGCGGTGCGCGGCAGGGACATGAAGTCCCGGGCCAGGGTGTCCCAGTGGCCGAGGAAGGGCGCCACCAGCCTGCGGTACGTCCCCGCGTCGCGCGGTCCGAAGGAGGCGGCCGTCTCGGCCACCGAGCGGGACAGCACCGCCGCGGTGCCGTCCGGGAAGGGATGTGCCATGGGCAGCCCGGCGTGCAGCCATTCCAGGCCGTACCGCTCCAGCGGCAGGGCCCGGAACGCGGGCGAGTTGATACCGAGGGGGTGGGCCGCGGAACAGGGGTCGTGTCGGAAACCGGGCAGCGTCAGCTCCTCGGTCCTGGCTCCTCCGCCCACGGTGCCACGCGCCTCGAAGACCGCCACGGAGAAACCGCGGCGGGCCAGCTCCACGGCAGCCGTCAGTCCGTTGGGTCCCGCTCCCACCACGACCGCATCGTGTATCGACGGCACCTTGGGACTCCTTGTCAGCCGACGCCCACCGGGAGATCAGGATATGCCGGGGGACCCCTGCCGCCGGGGCGCGGGGTCGCCGCTCGGCGGAGCGGCGGCGCCGCGTTCCGTGCCGTCAGGGGGCCGTCGGGGTGCCGCCCGACAGCATGTCCGTCACCCGGCGGGCGGTGGCCGCGTCCCTGGCCGTGGTGAAGGGCAGGGCGTTGCCGCCGGTGATGCGGAACGGCTCTCCCGTGAGGGTGAGGTGGGCGCCGCCCGCCTCCTCGACCAGCAGCAGGCCCGCCGCGTGGTCCCAGGCCGCCTCCCAGGAGAAGACGGTGCCGTCCAGCAGGCCCCGGGCGATGGCCAGATACTCCAGGCCGGCCGATCCGCACGGGCGCGGACGGACGCCCTCGGTCCGCAGGCCGAGCAGCGCCCGCTTCTGCTCGTCGGTGGTGTAGTCCGGGTGGGAGGTGGCGATCCTGAGGTCGCTGCCCTGGTCGGGCGAGCCGGAGATCAGACGCTCCCCGTCGAGGAAGGCTCCCCGGCCCCTGACGGCCGTGGCCATCTGGTCGCGGGCCGGCGCATAGGTCCACGAGGCGTACACGACGCCGCGCCGGGCGAGCGCGACCAGGGTGCAGAATCCGGGGTCGCCGTGCACGAACTGGCGGGTGCCGTCGACGGGGTCGACGATCCAGACCAGCTCCTCGCCCCGTATCGCCTCATAGACCGCCGGGTCGGCGTGCACCGCCTCCTCGCCGACCACCACGGAGCCGGGCAGCAGTCCGGCGAGCACCTCGGTGAGGCGGGCCTCGGCCTTGCGGTCGGCGTCGGTGACCAGGTCGTGGGGGCCGCTCTTCTCGTCGACCTCATGGGCCGCGAGCCGGCGGAAACGGGGCATGATCTCCGCGGCGGCCGCGTCACGGAGGGCCTGCTCCACATCGGAGGAACGGTGGGCGAGAAACTCGTCGATGGTTTCGATGTCTACGATCATGCCCCCCATGAGAGCATGCGCCGCTGACAATCCGCACCGGCCCGGTGCACCTCGGGTGGAATCGGCATGAATTCGGAACATCGCGGCTCACCGCCCGGGTGCCGGCGTCCCGGCAGGCAACGTTCGCCCCGCCGCAGCGCCGATCGGGCGGCGCCGTCAGGCGGTGGACTCGGCGGTGGCGACCGGTGCCGCGCGGCCGAGGATGTGGCCGGACATGGTGAAGCCGAGGACGGCCGGGGTGGCGTCGGCCGGGACACCGAGGGAAGCGACGTCGAGGGCGTGCACCACGACGAAGTAACGGCGCGGGCCGTACCCGGCCGGCGGGCGGCCCCTATGCAGCGGGCCACACGGGCGTCGCTGGGCAGCGGGAGGCGCCTTCGAGCAGGCCCGAGCGGGCCCCGTACATACGAACAGCGTGGGGGAGCCGGACAGTCCGGCTCCCCCACGCTGTGTGGAAACGGGAGTTACTCGGTGACCTCGTGGTCGTGGCCCTCGTGCAGGCCGCCGCCGCTGCCCGCCGAACCGTGGGTGTCCTGCGGCGGCACCGGCTTGCTCAGCAGGCTGGTGTCCCAGGCGTACTGCCCGACCGCGTTGGCGATGACGTCGATGTTGACGTCGAACGCCTTCATGTCGATGTTCTTCAGGGTGTCGCAGGCGGCGTGGTAGCAGGCGTCGTACGCGACACCGGCCTTACCGCCGTACACCTTCGCCTGCGCGGCCGTCTTGATGCCCTCGGCGCCGGTGAAGGTGCCGCCCGAGGGGATGCCCACCTCGATGAACGGCCCGTAGTCCGAACGGCCGGTGAAGTCGGTGCCCTCGTGCGGGATGCGCCGGCTGTCCAGGTAGTCGGTGATCTGCCGCTCCAACTGCGCCGAGCCCTTCGGTCCCGGGCCGGCACCGACCTGGTCGGAGTCATCGCCGTCGTAGACGAACTGGGCGTAGTTCGGCGAGGCGATCATGTCGAAGTTCAGATACAGCTTGATCTTCGAAAGGTCCTTCGCCGAGAGGCTGTTCACATACGCCTCCGAGCCCAGCAGGCCGAACTCCTCGGCCGACCACCAGGCGAAGCGCACCTTGTTCTTGACCTTCTTGTGGGCGAGGTTCAGGGCCACATCGAGAATGCCGGCGGAGCCGGAGCCGTTGTCATTGATGCCCGGACCGGCCGCCACCGAGTCCAGGTGGGCCCCGAACATCACCACATTGCCGGTGTCACCGCTCTTGGTCTCGGCGATCACGTTGTAGGTGTGCCGGGTCTCCGCGACGGTGCGTATCTCCAGGTTGACGGTCACCGTGCCGGCGGCGGCCTTGGCCGCGAGGGCCTCGCCGTCCGCCTGGGTGATGCCGCCGGCCGGGATCCTGGCGGCGGAGGGGTCTCCCAGGGTGCCGTTGAGCGCGCCCTCGGTGTTGTTGTAGATGATCGCGCCGACCGCGCCCGCACCGGCGGCGGCCTCCTGCTTCTCCGCGAAGGTGCAGCCGCCGCGCTGGATCAGGGCGATCGCGCCGGTGAACGCCCCGGGGGCGTAGTCGGCCGGCTCGCAGCCGGTGGTGTCGTCGACCGGCACCACCGCGACCGGGGCGGTGATGCCTCCGGCCGGGCTGCTGGCGGAGTACGTCATGGCGATCACCGGGACGTCCTGCTGCTGCGGCGACACCACCCGCAGGCTCTGCGCCAGCGTCTCGGTGAACGGATAGTCGAACTCGTTGCGGGTGACCGAGTATCCGGCCTTCCGCAGCAGACCTTCGACATACAGGGCCGACTGCCGGTGCCCCTCCGACCCGGCCACCCGGGTGTTCCCGTTCTTGTCGGCGATCCGCTGGAACTGCTTCAGATGCTCATAGGCATGCTTGGCGTCGCTCTTCTTGACGAGTTGTTTCGCGAGCTTGGCGGCCTCCTTGGCAGGGTCACTGTGGGCGGAGGCGGCGCCCGATCCGATCAGCAGCAGGGGCGCTATGAGCCCTGCGACGGATACGGCGGCTACCGTGGTGCGGCGGTTCCGAGCGTTCAAAACGCTTCCTTCCGGCGGTCCATCAGAAAGCGGCCCGAGGGCCGAAGAGGGGACGAACGGCGTACGGCGGTACGCCGGGCCAGGCGGGGACGGCCGGATCGCTCCGCCCCCGCCACCGGCAAGGAGAAAGGTATCTGCTCGGTAAACGTTTGGTAATGGGTCGGCGAGAATCTTCGGCGCCGGAACTCGGTTGCGCCGCGGGCGAGTTCACCGCTCGGCTCCGCCCCACGCCCCGGCGGATCAGAGCAGGCCGAGGTCGCCCAGTTCCTTGTGCAGGTCGGCGCGCGGGTTGTGGGCGCCGGGGGCCGGGGGGCCGCTGTCGGAGGGGGCGGCCCCTGCGCCCGGTGAGCGCCGATCGCGGAAGAGCCAGGCCCCGATCAGGCCGCCGATCAGTCCTCCCAGGTGTGCGAGCCAGCTGACTCCCGGCGTCCCGGGCACGGCGACGGTGAGCAGATAGGCGAAGGAGGCGGCCATGACGAGACCGATCAGCGAGTCGATCAGATGCCGGTCGAAGAGCCCGCGGACCACGACATAGCCGAAGTACCCGAAGATCAGGCCGCTGGCGCCCACCGTCTCCACGCCACCCCGTTCGAAGAACCACACCGCCAGCCCACTGGTCCCCGCGACCAGCAGACTCAGTCCGAGAAAGCGGACCACGCCCCGGTAGGCGGCCAGGAACCCGAAGACGAACAGCGGGCCGGAGTTGCTCTCGATATGAGCCCAACTCCAGTGCAGGAAGGGAGCAGCGAGGATGTCGGGCAGCGTGCCGACCTCGCCGGCGATCACACCGTAGTGCCGTGAGAGGGCGTAATGGCCCGCGTAGTTGGCCAGTTGCACCAGCCACACCACCACCATGAACCCGAACATCACGAAGAACGCCTTGCGTGCCTCCGCGATCATCTGCTCCGGACCGACCGGCCCGGCGCCGGCCCCGCCCCGGCCAGACCCACCGCTCATGCCACGCACCCCTCCCCCGCGGCTCCCTGTCCGCGCCACCCAGGGGCAGCTTATGCACCGCGTCCCCGGAAGTCCGCACCTCGGGACTTCTCACCTGGCACAGGCCCGGAACAGGGCCGGCGCGAGGGTTCGAAAGCGTCGAAACTTTCGAACGCGCGGCGGCTGCATCGATCTTGATCTCGGCTCGATCTACGGCAGGACCGCGCCCACCAGGTCAAGGATGGCCGTTGTCCAGCGATGATGACCGGCAGGTGAATTCATGATCACTCGAACGTTTCGAAACTCATACCGAAACTGTTGACAGTTGACGCGGACAGGCCAACACTGTTCGCCGTTGACGGACCTCAACCTCTGTCGGCCCAGGTCACCGGCGTGATCTGGGCCTCCGGTCGCCGAGCGCACGACGACCGGTCCTGCTCTGCCGTATCGCGCGACGCCGACGCGCAATCGGCGTCACCCGTGGCCGCCGACAGCCCCCACGGGATCCTGTCGCGCTGCCCACCCCTCACCAGCCTCATGTGGAGGTAGCACAGACATGAACGCGCACGTCCTTCCGCAAGGCCGCAGACGCGGCCGCTTCTCGCTGTTCGTCAGAAGTGCCTGTGCCCTGGCGCTGGTCGCCCTGGCCTCGCTCTTCCTGCCGGGCACCGCCAGCGCCGACACCGTCATCACGTCGAACCAGACCGGCACCAACAACGGTTACTACTACTCGTTCTGGACCGACGGCGGCGGCTCGGTCTCCATGAACCTGGCCTCCGGCGGCAGCTACAGCACCCAGTGGAGCAATGTCGGCAACTTCGTGGCCGGCAAGGGCTGGGCCACCGGCGGACGCAAGGCGGTCAACTACTCGGGCAGCTTCAACCCGTCCGGCAACGCGTATCTGGCTCTCTACGGGTGGACGACCAACCCGCTCGTGGAGTACTACGTCGTCGACAACTGGGGCACCTACCGGCCCACCGGAACGTTCATGGGCACCGTCACCAGCGACGGCGGCACGTACGACATCTACAAGACGACTCGGGTCAACGCCCCCTCCATCGAGGGCACCAGGACCTTCGACCAGTACTGGAGCGTCCGTCAGTCGAAGAAGACCGGGGGAACCATCACCACCGGCAACCACTTCGACGCCTGGGCGAGCAAGGGAATGAAGCTGGGCAGCTTCAACTACATGATCCTCGCGACCGAGGGTTACCAGAGCAGCGGGAACTCCAACGTCACGGTGAGCGACGGCGGTTCCGGCGGTGGCGGTAACGGCGGGGGAACCGGGGGCGGTACCGGCGGCGGTACCGGGGGCGGTGGTGGGGGCGGCTGCACCGCGACCCTCTCCGCGGGACAGCAGTGGAGCGACCGCTACAACCTCAACGTCTCCGTCACCGGCTCCAGCAACTGGACCGTCACCATGAACGTCCCCTCCCCCGAAAAAATCATCGCCACCTGGAACATCACCGCCAACTACCCCAGCTCCCAACAACTCGTCGCCAAACCCAACGGCAACGGCAACAACTGGGGCGTCACCCTCCAGACCAACGGCACCTGGACCTGGCCCACCGTCAGCTGCACCGCAAGCTGACCCGCTGATCCGCTGATCCCCCTACGGCCGAAGCACTTCAGAGGTTGAGGTCCCTCGGCCACCGGGCCGCTCGATGTCACCCGACAGCGGCCGAGCCGCCAGAACGAGGAGGACCCTCCCCATGCGCAAGAGACCGCTTCCGTCGCTCCGCTCGATGGCCGGAGTGCTGGCCGTCGCCGCGATGGCCGTGGCGAGCACCGTCACCGTCGGCGCCGGCACCTCGCAGGCCGCCACCTGCAACGGGTACGTCGGGCTCACCTTCGACGACGGCCCGTCCAACGACCACACGCCTGCCCTGCTCAATGCGCTCAAGCAGAACGGGCTGCGGGCCACGATGTTCAACGAGGGCCAGTTCGCGGCCTCCTACCCGGCGCAGGTCAAGGCCCAGGTCGACGCCGGCATGTGGGTCGGCAACCACAGCTACACCCACCCGCACCTGACCCAGCAGAGCCAGGCGCAGATGGACTCGGAGATCTCCCGCACCCAGCAGGCCATCGCCAACGCGGGCGGCGGCACCCCGAAGCTGTTCCGCCCGCCGTACGGTGAGACCAACTCGACGCTGAAGTCAGTCGAGGCCAAGTACGGACTCACCGAGATCATCTGGGACGTCGACTCACAGGACTGGAACGGCGCGAGCGTCGACGCGATCGTCCAGGCCAACTCCCGGCTCACCAACGGCCAGGTCATCCTGATGCACGAGTGGCCTGCCAACACCCTGGCCGCGATCCCGCGGATCGCACAGAACCTGGCCTCCCGCGGGCTGTGCGCCGGCATGATCTCCCCGAGCACCGGCCGCGCCGTCGCCCCCGACGGCGGCGGGACCGGCGGCGGCAACGGCGGTGGCACGGGAGGCGGCAACGGCGGCGGCTGCACCGCGACCCTCTCCGCGGGCCAGCAGTGGAGCGACCGCTACAACCTCAACGTCTCCGTCACCGGCTCCAGCAACTGGACCGTCACCATGAACGTCCCCTCCCCCGAAAAAATCATCGCCACCTGGAACATCACCGCCAACTACCCCAGCTCCCAACAACTCGTCGCCAAACCCAACGGCAACGGCAACAACTGGGGCGTCACCCTCCAGACCAACGGCACCTGGACCTGGCCCACCGTCAGCTGCACCGCAAGCTGACCGGTCGATCCCCGTACGACCGCGGACCGCACCCATGGCGCGGCGGCACCCGGCCGCCGCGCCACACCGTGCCCGGGGGACACGGCACGGAGGCGGACGGGGCGGCACCCGGGTCACCCGGGCCGCCGATCGCCTCCCCGCGGTGTCACCAGCCCCGACGCATGGGCGAGGACCACCAGTCGGGCCCGGTCCCGCGCGCCCGGCTCGGTCATCGCCCGGCTGATGTGCGTCTTGGCCGTGAACGGGCTGATGACCATGTGCGCCGCGATCTCCGTTCCCGAGCGAGCAGGCCCCCGTCTGTCCGGGCACCGCACTCGCCTTCCACTTCATCGACCGCATCGTGTCGGCCCTGCTGACCGAGCAACTGCTGCCCGGCGACATCCAGCGGTTCCGGGCGGTACGGAGCCTCGCGGGCCGTGCGGTCGCCGGGACCGTCCGCAGGCGCGCCGTGCCCGGAGCCGCGCTGCCCCTGCTCGAGGGCCACGGCCCGGGACCGGCCCGGGCGGCCGGGACCGCGGTCGGCCCCGCCTACGCCGCGCTGCGCTCGGCCACCGCGCCGGGCGCAGGACTCCTGGACGCCGAGGACCGCGCCCTCGTCGAGGAGACCCTCGGGACCTGGGACGGATCGCGGCCGTCGACCGGATCGCGTCCGCCCTTCCCCTCCCCAGCGGCCGGAACGTCTCCTGAGCGGGCGTGCCCGGGCCCGTCGGGCTCGGACGCGGCGGATGTGTGCCTCAACACACCCCTCGTGTTTGAACTGGGGCTGAATCAGGGCGAGTTGGCCGCGGAACGCCGCGCGAACGGGCTGAGTTGTGTCACCGCTCGGGCACGGAGCGAGTTCGCACTTCCCCCTCACGGGGAGTCATGTGAGACTGGCGTCCCGTCCGCAGTGTGGACCTCACTCCGCACCGACCCCCACGGAAAGTGCGCCGTGCAGTCTCTTCCTCTGCCGCTCGCTCTGACCGCGCGACTGCTGCCGGTCGCCGTGCTCGCCGCGGCGGGCTGGGCCATGTCGTCCGGTCCGCTCGCCGCCGCCCCGGCTTCCGAACAGGAGTCGGCGCAGGAGAGCCGGAGCACACAGACCACCCCGGAACCCGGGACCACTCCCTCGTCCGAGGCGTCCGTGACGCCCCCGAAGTTCACCGCGGCGCCCGCGCCGTGCGGCAGTCTGGCCAAGGCGACGATCACCGCACTGGTCCCGGGCGCCAAGACGGACGGCAAGGAGATCCCCTCGACGGACGAGTCGGTGCGGCGCACCTGCTCCTGGAACGCGCTCAAGGGCTACGACTACCGCTGGCTCGACGTCTCCTTCGAGGTCATGAAGACGGAGGAGCAGGCGAAGAAGTCCTACACCGAGCGCACCACGGAGAAGAGCGGCGGCGGGGAGGTTCCCGGCCTCGGTGAAGAGGGCTACTCGGTCGTGAACCTCACCACCGAGGACAAGCAGCAGACCCGCGAGGGCATGGTGCTGGCCCGCATATCCAACGCGCTGGTGTCCATCAACTACAACGGCAGCGACTTCGAGTCGAAGAAGGCACCGGCCACGGACGAGATCAACAAGGGTGCGATCAAGGCCGCCAAGGAGGCGATGGGCGCGCTGGAGAACGGCGCGAAGAAGAGCTGACCTCCCCCGCATCCGGCCGGGGGTCAGCCCATGGCCCTCCGCCGGCGCCTCGGGAGCATCAGCCCCAGATACAGCACCATGGATGTGCCCAGGCCCACCGCCCAGCCGTAGTCGGCGAGCGGCGACAGGACCGGCAGGGGGCGGCCGTCGAGCAGCGGATGGAAGTCCGCGCCGCCCACCGCCAGGACACCGCCGACCAGGAACGCCACCACGGCCCGCCAGTTCCAGCCGCCCCCGTACCAGTAGCGGCCGCCCCGGCGGTACAGATCGCCGAGGTCGAGCCGGGTGCGGCGCAGGATCCAGTAGTCGGCGATGAGGATGCCGGCCACCGTGCCCAACAGGCCGCCGACCAGTCCCAGCCAGGTGAAGATATAGCCCTGCGGGTCGGCGTACAGCTTCCAGGGGCGGATCAGCACGGCGAGCACACAGGTGATCAGGGCGCCGGTGCGGAAGCCGACCTTGCGGGGCGCGACATGGGAGAAGTCGAAGGCCGGCGAGACCAGATTGGCCGCGATGTTCACGGACAGGGTGGCCACCAGCACCGTCACCAGCGCGTACAGCAGCCCGACCGTGCTGTCCGTCCTGGCGGCCAACTGCACCGGGTCCCAGACGGGTTTGCCGTACACCGCCTGCGAGCCCGAGGTGACCAGCACCGACAGGAACGCGAACAACGTCATCGTGGTCGGCAGGCCCAGACTCTGTCCCCAGGTCTGCGCCCTCTGGCTGCTGCCGTAGCGGGTGAAGTCGGGGATGTTCAGCGACAGCGTGGACCAGAAGCCGATCATGCCCATCAGCGAGGGCGCGAACAGCTTCCAGAAGTCCCCGCCCCAGCCCAGCCCGGACGGCTGGTCGAACAGCGGGCCGAGGCCGCCGGCCTTGTCGCTCATCCACCACAGCATCACCACCGCGCCGACCAGTACGAAGGGTGCCGCCCAGTTCTCGAAGCGCCGGATGGTCTCCATGCCCCGGTAGATGATGGCGACCTGGATGGCCCAGAAGACGGCGAAGGACAGCCACATCGTCCAGGCGTATCCGCCGATGCGGGAGGCGTCGGCCCAGCCCTGGCCGATGAGCTTGCCGGCGAGGAAGTAGATCGCCTCCCCGCCGATCCAGGTCTGGATGCCGAACCAGCCGCAGGCCACCAACGCCCGTACGACTGCGGGCAGATTGGCGCCGCGCACTCCGAACGAGGCACGGGCGAAGACCGGGAAGGGAATGCCGTACTTGGGTCCCGCGTGCCCGGTGAGCAGCATCGGGATCAGGACGATCACATTGGCCAGGGCGATGGTGAACACCGCCTGCTTCCAGTCCATGCCCACGGCGATCAGCCCGGAGGCCAGGGTCCAGGAGGCGGTGTTGTGGGCCATGCCGACCCAGAGAGCGGAGAAGTTGTAGGTGGTCCAGGTCCGCTTCTCGACGGGGACCGGCAGCAGATCCTCGTTGGTGTAGGGACCGCTCGGCGCGGGGGAGCCGGGGGCGATCTCCACCCGTCCGTCGGGGAGGGTGACCTGGGCGGGCCTCGGTACGGGCGCGGGGGCGGTGTCGCTCATGGGCAGGCCGATCGTGAGGCGGGACGGGAAAGGCCGTGCGGGGGGGGGTGCCGATGGAGTGCGCGGGTCCGGGGGTGAGGGCGAGCGGGGACCACGGGGTGAAGGGCCCTGGTCCCCCGGACCGTCGACGCCGATGCGCTAACCGTTGACGGCGGGGATGATCCGGCTGCCGTAGGCGTCGATGACGGCTTCCTGGGCGTCGTGCATGTCGTAGACGGCGAACTGGTCCACGCCCAGTTCACGCAGTGCGGTGAGTCTGGCGATGTGCTGCTCGGCCGTGCCGACGAGGCAGAACCGGTCGACGATCTCATCGGGCACGAACGCGGTGTCGGGGTTGTCGCTGCGGCCGTGGTGCGCGTAGTCGTAGCCCTGGCGGGCCTTGATGTAGCCGGTGAGTTCCTCGGGTACGGCGGCGGAGTGCTCGCCGTATCTGGCGACGAGGTCGGCCACATGGTTGCCGACCATGCCGCCGAACCAGCGGCACTGCTCACGGGCGTGGGCGAGCGCCTCGGGCGAGTCGTCCCCGGTGACATAGGCGGGGGCGGCGACACAGACGCTGACGTCGGCCGGGTCGCGTCCGGCGGCCAGGGCGGCGTCCCTGACCGCCTTGATCATGTACTCGGTCAGATAGGGGTCGGCGAGCTGAAGGATGAAGCCGTCCGCCTCCTCACCTGCCAGCTTCAGCGCCTTGGGGCCGTAGGCGGCCATCCAGACGGGGAGTTCGGCGCCGGGCCTGACCCAGGGGAACCTGACGACGGTGCCGCCCAGGTCGGCCTCCTCGCCACGGCCCAGGGCCCGGATGACCTTCATGGCCTCGCTGATGCGGGCGAGGGTGACGGGGCTGCGCCCGGCGACGCGCATGGCGGAGTCGCCGCGGCCGATGCCGCAGACGGTGCGGTTGCCGAACATGTCGTTGAGCGTGGCGAAGGTGGAGGCGGTGACCTCCCAGGTGCGGGTGCCGGGGTTGGTGACCATGGGGCCGACCGTCAAGTCCCGTGTGTGGGCGAGGATCTGGCTGTAGATCACAAACGGTTCCTGCCACAGCACGGCCGAGTCGAAGGTCCAGCCGTAGCGGAAGCCGTTGTCTTCCGCCCGCTGCATCAGGGCGATGACCCGGGAGGCCGGCGGGTCGGTCTGCAGGACGAGTCCGAAGTCCATGTGCGCCACTCCTAGTCGAGGTACTGACAGACCGAGCGGGGGGTGTAGACGCCGTGGCCCGCCCGTCCGGTGAACGTCCGGTCGGTGATGACGGGCTCTCCGCGGGAGAGCACGGTCTCGACCCGGCCGGTGACGCGCCTGCCCTCGTACGCCGAGTAGTCGACGTTCATATGGTGGGTCTCGGCGGACATGATCTGCTCGGCGTGCGGGTCGTAGAGGACGATGTCGGCGTCCGCTCCCGGGGCGATGGTGCCCTTCTTCGGGTAGAGGCCGAACATCCGGGCCGGGGTGGCGCAGGCGATCTCGATCCAGCGGCGGCGCGAGATATGCCCGTCGAGGACGGCCTGGTGCAGCAGGTCCATACGGTTCTCCACGCCCGGCAAACCGTTGGGGATCTTCGAGAAGTCGCCCCGGCCCAGCTCCTTCTGGCCCATGAAGCAGAAGGGGCAGTGGTCGGTGGAGACCACCTGGAGGTCGTCGGTGCGCAGCCCCTTCCACAGGGCCGCCTGGTGCTCCTTGGGCCGCAGCGGGGTCGAGCACACATACTTGGCGCCCTCGAAGTCCGGCTCGGCGAGGTTGTCGGTGGACAGGAACAGATACTGGGGGCAGGTCTCGCCGAAGACGGGAAGCCCCTCGTCGCGTGCCCGGGTCAGTTCGGCGACCGCCTGCTGCGCCGAGACATGCACCACATACAGGGGTGCGCCGGCCACCTGCGCCAGCTGGATGGCGCGATGGGTGGCCTCGGCCTCCAGCAGGGCCCTGCGGACCTCGCCGTGATGGCGTGGGTCCGTCTCGCCGCGGGCCAGTGCCTGTTCGACCAGCACATCGATCGCGATGCCGTTCTCGGCGTGCATCATGATCAGGCCGCCGTTGTCGGCGGCGCGCTGCATGGCGCGCAGGATCTGGCCGTCGTCGCTGTAGAAGACGCCGGGATACGCCATGAACTGCTTGAAGGAGGTCAGTCCCTCCCCGACCAGCAGATCCATCTCCTTGAGCGTCTCCGGGTTCACATCGGACACGATCATGTGGAAGCCGTAGTCGATGGCGCAGTTGCCCTCCGCCTTGGCGTGCCAGGTGTCCAGGCCCTCGCGCAGGCTCCGGCCGACGCTCTGCACGGCGAAGTCGACGATCGTGGTCGTACCGCCCCAGGCGGCGGCCCGGGTACCGGTCTCGAAGGTGTCCGAGGCGTAGGTGCCGCCGAACGGCATCTCCATATGGGTGTGGGCGTCGACGCCACCCGGGATCACATACTTCCCCGTGGCGTCGAGGGTCCGCTCGGCCGTGAAGGCCCCGGCGGCCGGGGTTCCGGTCGCGGCGAGCGCGGCGATGCGGCCGTCCTCGATCAGGACATCGGCGTGGATCTCGTCGGAGGCGGTGATGACGAGGCCACCGCGGATGACGGTACGACTGCTCATGCTCCCTCTGCTCCCTCTGCTACGGGGACGCTCCGCTGAGTGCGCGCGCTGACGTCTGGGTGCGTGGTGGAGGCGGCTGACGGGTCCGTGGTGACCGGTCGCGCCGTACCCCGCGCCCCTGAGAGGGCACGGGGGGGGAACGGCGCCGTACGGGTGCCTCGGGCCTACGGGTGGACGCTGCGGAGGGCGTGTTCGAGGATCGCGGCGCCCTCCTCGGCCTCCTGGACGGTGAGGGTGAGCGGCGGGGCGATGCGCAGGGCGCTGGTGTCGTGTCCGCCGCCCTTGCCGATCAGCAGACCCCCCTCCCGGGCCGCCTCCAGCACGGCGGAGGCCGCCTCCGGGTCGGCCTCGTCGGTGCCGGGCCGCACCAGTTCCACGCCGATCATCAGGCCGCGCCCCCGCACCTCGCGGACGCCCGGGAGCCCGGCGGCGGCCGACCGCAGCCGCTCGATGAGCAGTCCGCCGACGCGCCGGGCGTTGCCCTGGAGGTCGTGCTCCAGCAGATAGGTGAGGTTGGCGAGGCCCGCCGCCATGGTGATCTGGGTGCCGCCGAACGTCGAGATGGAGTTGGCGTCCAGGCAGTTCATGATGTCGGCCCGGGCGACGACCCCGCCGATGGACATCCCGTTGCCGATGCCCTTGGCGAAGGTGAGGATGTCCGGCGGGCCGCTGCGGTCGTGCGCCTGCCAGCCCCAGAAGTGGTCGCCGGTACGGCCCCAGCCGGTCTGCACCTCGTCGGAGATCCAGAGGATGCCGTGGTCCCGCAGCACATCGCGGAAGGCCGCGTACAGCCCGTCGGGCGGCGAGGTGAAGCCGCCGACGCCCTGGACGGGCTCGGCGATCAGCGCCGCGGGCGTCCGGACATGCCCGAGCAGGTCCTTGAGGTCCTCGACGCAGGCCGCGATGAAGCCGGCGTCGTCCAGGTGGGCGTACGGGCCGCGGGTGCGGACGCCGCCGTGGACGTACAGGGTCGCCAGCGGTGACAGCGAGGTCGGCGACCAGGAGCGGTTGCCGGTGACTCCGACCGCGCTGAACGACCGGCCGTGGTAGCTGTTGCGCATCGCCAGGATCTGGTTGCCGCCCCGGTACGCGGTCGCCAGCAGCAGCGCGGTGTCATTGGCCTCGGTGCCGGAGGTGGTGAAGAAGACCCGGGCGTCCGGGATGCCGCTCAACCGGGCGATGCGCTCGGCGAGTTCGACCATCGGACGGTTGAGGTAGAGGGTCGAGGAGTGGATGATCCGCCCGGCCTGTTCGCCGACCGCCTTGGTCACCTCGGGCAGGGCGTGCGCCGTCATGGTGGTGAGGATGCCGCCGAAGAAGTCCAGATAACTCTTTCCGTCGGCGTCCCAGACATGGCGGCCCTCGCCGTGGGTGATCTCCAGGGGGTCCCGGTAGTACAGGGCGAGCCAGTCGGGCAGGACGGCCCGGTGGCGGGCGTGCAGGTCGCTCATGGCTTCACCAGCCCCTCGTAGGCGTCGGGGCGGCGGTCACGGTAGAACGCCCACTGCTGCCGCACCTCCTCGATGAGGTCGAAATCGAGGTCCCGGACGACGAGTTCCTCCTCCTTGTCGCCGGCGACCTCCCCGACGAACTGCCCGCGGGGGTCCACGAAGTAGCTGGTGCCGTAGAAGTCGTTGTCTCCGTACTCCTCCCGGCCCACGCGGTTGATGGCCGCCACGAAGTACTCGTTGGCGACGGCCGCCGCGGGCTGTTCCAGCTGCCAGAGATAGGCCGAGAGCCCGCGCGAGGTGGCGGACGGGTTGTACACCAACTGGGCGCCGTTGAGGCCGAGTTGCCGCCAGCCCTCCGGGAAGTGGCGGTCGTAGCAGATATACACGCCGACCTTGCCGACCGCGGTGTCGAAGACGGGCCAGCCGAGATTGCCCGGCTTGAAGTAGTACTTCTCCCAGAAGCCCTCGACCTGGGGGATGTGATGCTTGCGGTACTTGCCGAGGTAGGTGCCGTCGGCGTCGATCACGGCGGCGGTGTTGTAGTAGAAGCCGGACTGTTCGACCTCGAAGACGGGGACGACGATCACCATGCCGGTCTCGCGTGCCAGTTCACGCATCCGGGTGACCGTGGGCCCTTCGGGGACGGGTTCGGCCCAGCGGTAGTGCTCGGACTCCTGGACCTGGCAGAAGTAGGGGGCGTTGAAGACTTCCTGGAAACCGATGATCCGGGCGCCTCGGCGGGCCGCCTCGCGGGCGTGCTCCTCATGCTTGGCGATCATGGATTCGGTGTCACCGGTCCAGGTCGCCTGGACCAGTGCGGCGCGTACGACATGGGTCATGGTGCCGCTCCTTTGCCTGTTGTCCCGGCGGGGACGTCAGAGAGCCTCTACGCCCGTAGACAGAGGGGTAGAGGCTCGAACGTAAGCCTCTGGAAGGGCCTTGCCAAGACCATCGTCACCAACCCGCGGAGTCGATCATGTTTCGCACTCCTGCGGGTGAGTGATCGGATTGTCGTTCCGCGTCACCCTCGCGTGCACGCAGAAGGGCGGCCCGCAGCGGCAAGAAACGCCCCCGATGCCGGGGTCCGCGGCTCAGGCCACGCGCACGGCCGGCTCGCACCGCCCGACGACCTCGTCCAGGGACAGCCCGAGCACCCCGGCCAGCGCGGCGACCGTGAAGAACGCAGGGGTCGGCGCGCGCCCGGTCTCGATCTTGCGCAGGGTCTCGGCGGAGATCCCGGCGCCCGCGGCCACCGCCACCATGCTCCGGTCCCCACGGGCCTCGCGCAGCAGCCGTCCGAGCCGCTCGCCGCGTTCACGCTCTTCGGGGGTCAGCGGGTTGCGCACCATGGACCCATTCTAATACCGGCTCCCCGAACCCGGACCGGTATAGTAATTGGCGATTACCGGTATAGTAATTGGCATGGTGGAACTGAAGACGGACGCGTCCATCGACGCGATGCATGCGGCGGGCCAGGTGGTCGGCCGCGCCCTGACGGCGGTGCGCGACGCCGCCGAGGTGGGGATCTCCCTGCGGGAACTGGACGAGGTGGCGCACGATGTGCTGCGCGCGGCGGGTGCGGGATCGCCCTTTCTCGGCTACCGCCCCTCCTTCGCGCCGACCCCCTTCCCCGCGGTCATCTGCGCCTCCGTGAACGACGCGATCGTGCACGGCATCCCCGACGGCTACCGGCTGCGCGACGGCGACCTGGTCTCCATCGACTGCGGCGCCACGCTGGACGGCTGGGCGGGCGACTCGGCGATCAGCTTTGTGGTGGGCGAGCCCCGGGCCGAGGACCTGCGGCTGGTGGAGACCGCGGAACGGGCGCTGGCGGCGGGGATCGCGGCGGCCGTGGTCGGCAACCGCATCGGGGACATCGCACACGCCGTCGGATCGGTGTGCCGGGCCGCCGGATACGGCATCCCGGAGGACTTCGGCGGGCACGGCGTGGGACGCCAGATGCACGAGGACCCCGGGGTCCCCAACGAGGGCCGCCCCGGACGTGGCTACCGGCTGCGGCCGGGCCTGGTCCTGGCCATCGAGCCCATGGTCATCGGCGGCGGCACCGACGGCTACCACGCGGCGCCCGACGGCTGGACCCTCCGCACCGACGACGGCTCCCGCGCGGCGCACGCGGAGCACACCGTGGCGATCACGAACGCCGGCCCACGGATCCTCACGGCCCGCGAGGAGAGGCCCTGACGGACCGGAGGCCGGGGCGGCGCGTGGCAGGGGCCGTCGAGCCGGGGTCCGGCCGGACGGACCCATGGCGCACGGCCGCCGTCGCCGCCCACGGTCCGCGCCCGCCCGCCCGGACGACATGACCGCCGGGGCGGACAGCAGCACGGGAGGACGCGAGGCGTCCGAGTGGGACGGATACCCCGTCCCCAACGGGGCGGACAGCCCAGCCTGAGCAGGACGGAAGGCCCTGTCCGAACGAGGCGGACAGCCCAGCCCGAGCCACGCGGACGGTCCCGCCCGAACGAGGCGGACAGCCCAGCCCGAGCCACGCGGACGGTCCCGCCCGAGCAAGACGGACCGCCCGGCCCGGGTCGCGTGGACACCCCAGCCCGAGCAAGGCGGACAGCCCGAGCAGGGCGGAAGACCCGGCCTCAGCAAGGCGGACACCCCGGCCCGGCCCGTCCGGACACCCCGACCCGAGCAGCGCCGACAGCCCAACCCGAACAAGGCGGAAGGCCCTCCTGAGCAGAGTGGAAGGGTCGTCGTTGCCCGCCGGGACGGGGCCCGGAGGGGAGGCGGCTCTGGACATGCCGCCGGAGTGCGTTCGTGCCATCGTGGTACGAGCGCCGGACGCGTCCCACAGGTGTCATCGGGCCCCGCCCGGGCACCCGGCACGGCACGTCGATCAACGAGCGTGTCCCGGGCCCCGCCGGGACGCCGGAACGGATGGCCATGACCAGCGGGTTCAACGGTCCGCAGGGCTACGGCTCGGACCCCTTCGCAGAGTTCTTCGCACGGATCTTCGGCGGACAGCGTCCCGGTCCCCGGCAGATCGACCTCGGCCGGCTGCTCAGCGAGCCGGCCCGGCAACTGGTCGTCGGGGCCGCGCAGTACGCCGCCGAGCACGGCAGCCGCGACCTCGACACCCAGCACCTGCTGCGCGCCGCCCTCGCCGCCGAACCCACCCGGAGTCTGCTGAGCCGCGCGGGCGCGGATCCCGACTCGCTCGCGACGGAGATCGACCAGCGCTCAGGACCGCACCGGCAGGGCGGCTCGGGCCAGCCGCTGCCCCCCACGTCGCTCTCCCTGACCCCCGCCGTCAAACGCGCCCTGCTGGACGCGCACGAGCTGGCCCGTTCGAGCGGCACCGGCTACATCGGCCCCGAGCATGTGCTCAGCGCGCTGGCCGCCAACCCCGACTCGGCCGCCGGACACATCCTGCACTCGGCCCACTTCGCGCCCCTGTCCCCGCCGTCGGAGACGCAGGACACCGCCAAGACACGCCCGGAACGGCCGCGCCCCTCCGCGACCCCCACCCTGGACAAGTACAGCCGCGACCTCACCGCCCTGGCGCGCCAGGGCCGGATCGACCCGGTGATCGGGCGGGACGAGGAGATCGAGCAGACCATCGAGGTGCTCTCCCGCCGCGGCAAGAACAACCCGGTCCTCATCGGGGACGCCGGTGTCGGCAAGACCGCGATCGTGGAGGGACTGGCCCAGCGCATCGCCGACGGCGACGTACCCGACATCCTGCTGGGCCGCCGGGTCGTCGCCCTGGACCTCACCGGAGTGGTCGCCGGCACCCGCTACCGCGGTGACTTCGAGGAACGGCTCACCACCATCGTGGGCGAGATCCGCGCCCACTCGGACGAGCTGATCGTCTTCCTGGACGAGCTGCACACCGTCGTCGGCGCCGGTGGCGGCGGCGCGGAGGGCGGCTCCATGGACGCGGGCAACATCCTCAAGCCCGCGCTGGCCCGCGGCGAACTGCACATCGTGGGCGCCACCACGCTGGAGGAGTACCGCAGGATCGAGAAGGACGCCGCCCTGGCACGCCGCTTCCAGCCCATCCTGGTGCCCGAGCCGTCCGTCACGGACGCCCTGGAGATCCTGCGCGGGCTGCGCGACCGCTATGAGGCGCACCATCAGGTCCGTTACACCGACGAGGCGCTGACGGCGGCCGTGGAGCTGTCCGACCGCTATCTCACCGACCGCCATCTGCCCGACAAGGCGATCGACCTGATCGACCAGGCCGGCGCCCGGGTGCGGCTGCGCGCCCGCACCAAGGGCACGGACGTACGGGCCATGGAGCGCGAGGTCGAGCAGCTGGTACGGGACAAGGACCAGGCGGTGGCCGACGAGCAGTACGAGCACGCCACCCAGCTGCGCGACCGCATCACCGAGCTGAAGCAGCGGATCGGGCAGGCCTCCGGCGACACCGAGGCCGACGAGGGGCAGCATCTGGAGGTCACCGCCGAGGCCATCGCCGAGGTCGTCTCCCGGCTCACCGGTGTCCCGGTCAGCCGGCTCACCGAGGAGGAGAAGAAGCGGCTGCTGGCCCTGGAGGAACATCTGCGCCGGCGGGTCGTCGGACAGGACGAGGCGGTCGGGGTGGTCTCCGACGCGGTACTGCGCTCGCGTGCCGGACTGTCCAGCCCCGAGCGGCCGATCGGCAGCTTCCTCTTCCTCGGCCCGACCGGCGTCGGCAAGACGGAGCTGGCCCGGGCGCTGGCGGAGGCGCTGTTCGGCAGCGAGGAGCGGATGGTCCGCCTCGACATGAGCGAGTACCAGGAACGCCACACCGTCAGCCGTCTGGTGGGGGCCCCGCCCGGCTATGTCGGCCATGAGGAGGCCGGACAGCTCACCGAGGTCGTACGGCGCCACCCGTACTCCCTGCTGCTGCTCGACGAGATCGAGAAGGCGCACCCCGATGTCTTCAACATCCTGTTGCAGGTCCTCGACGACGGCCGGCTCACCGACGCCCAGGGCCGCACGGTGGACTTCACCAGCACCGTGATCGTGATGACCAGCAACCTCGGCTCGGAGGCGATCACCCGGCGCGGTGCCGCCATCGGGTTCGGGGCGGGCGGCGCCGACGCGGCCGAGGAGGCACGGCGCGAGCAGATCCTGCGTCCGCTGCGGGAGCACTTCCGGCCCGAGTTCCTCAACCGCATCGACGAGGTCGTGATCTTCCGGCAGCTGACGGCGGAGCAACTGCGGCGCATCACCGATCTGATGCTCGACAAGACACGGCGCCTGACGCACGCCCAGGACATCGATGTGACGTTCACCGAGCGGGCCGTGGACTGGCTGGCGCAGCGCGGCTTCCAGCCCGAGTACGGTGCCCGGCCGCTGCGCCGCACCATCCAGCGGGAGGTCGACAACCAGCTCTCCCGGCTGCTGCTGGAGCGCAGCATCGAGCGCGGCGGACGGGTCGAGGTGGACGTGGAGGCCGGCCGGCTCGCCTTCCGCACGGAGCCGCCCGCCCCCGAGGAGGCATCCTCCCCCGCCGCCCCGCGCGAGACCGGGGACGAGAGCACACACCCGGAGCGCCCCGAAGGCGGGTGACGAGGACCCGGAGACACCCGGGTCACCCGGGTCACCCGGGCCACCCGGGCCACCCGTCCGGGGCGGCCCGGGTGCCGGCTGTCAGCGTGTCGGATTCACCACCATCGCGGATCCGCCGCCGCGCCGCACGGTCTCGGCGGCCGCCAGCCATGTGCCGCCCGGCAGTCGCTGCACACCGGTGGCCGCGCCGATCTCCGGGTTCTGGCTGAACGAGTGCCCGAGGGCCTCCAGCCGGGAGCGCAGGGCACTGTCGTAGAGGCCGGGTTCGAGTTCCGTGTTGGCCGCGTTGCGCTGGCTGGCGCGCGGGGCGGCGATCGCGTCGACCAGCGGCAGATGCCGGTCGAGGAACCCGGTCAGAGTCTGGAGCACCGTGGTGATGATGGTGGCGCCGCCGGGCGAGCCGAGCGCGACGACCGGGCGGCCCTGCCGGTCCAGCACGATCGTGGGTGAGATCGAGGACCGCGGACGCTTGCCCGGACCCGGCAGATTCGGGTCGTGGACGGCGGGGTCGGCGGGCGCGAAGGAGAAGTCGGTCAGCTCGTTGTTGAGGAGGAAGCCCCGGCCCGGGACGGTAATACCGCTGCCGCCGGTCTGCTCGATGGTGAGGGTGTAGGAGACCACGTTGCCCCACTTGTCGGCGACCGTGAGGTGCGTGGTGTTCTCGCCCTCGTACGTCGTCGGGGCCGCCTTGCCGCCGGCCCCGCAGGCCACCGGGTGGCGCGGGTCGCCGGGCGCGAGCGGGCTGGTGAGCACCGCGTTGTCCTTGATCAGGCAGGCGCGTGAGTCGGCGAACTTCTGGGAGAGCAGCTGTCGGGTGGGCACGTCCTCGAAGGAGGGGTCGCCGACCCAGCGTCCGCGGTCCGCGAAGGCGATACGGCTCGCCTCGATGAAGCGGTGCAGATACTGCGTCTCGCTCGCCTTCGAGAGGTCCGTCCTCTCCAGAATGTTGAGCGCCTCCCCGACCGTGGTGCCGCCGGAGGAGGAGGGGGCGATCGAGTAGACGTCGAGCCCCCGGTACGAGGTCTTCGTGGGCGCCTGGAGCTTGGCCCGGTAGGCGGCGAGATCCCGGGTGGAGAGCTTGCCCGGACGGGCCTTCCAGCCGGAGGCCGGGTCCACCGGCGGCTTGTCGGCCGTGGCGACGATCTCCTTGCCGAGAGCGCCGCGGTAGATCGTGTCGATGCCCTTGCTGCCCAGTTCCTTGTAGGTGCGGGCGAGTTCGGGGTTCTTGAAGGTGGAGCCGACGACCGGCAGCCGCCCGTTCGGCAGGAACAGCTTGGCCGTGTCCGGGAAGTAGCGGAAGCGGGTCTCGTTGGAGGCGGTCTGGGAGCGGAAGGTGTCGTCGACGGTGAAGCCGTCGCTCGCGAGCTTCTCGGCCGGTTTCAGTACGGTGCCGAGCCGTTGGCTGCCCCACTCGTCCAGCGCCTTCTGCCAGGTGGCGGGGGTGCCCGGGGTACCGACGCTCAGTCCGCTGCTGACGGCGTCGGCGAAGGCGAGCGGCTTGCCGTTCTCCGTGAAAAGCTGGGAGTCCGCGGTCAGCGGGGCCGTCTCCCGGCCGTCGATGGTGCGCACGGTTCGGGTCTTGGCGTCGTAGTAGACGAAGTAGCCGCCTCCGCCGATGCCCGCGGAGTAGGGCTCGGTGACACCGAGCGCGGCGGCCGTGGCGACGGCCGCGTCCACCGCGTTGCCGCCCTTCTTGAGTATCTCGATGCCGGCGGCGGTGGCGTCCGCGTCGACGCTGGCCACGGCGCCTCCGGAGCCGACGGCCACGGGCGTCTTCCCCGGCGCCCTGGCGGGCGGGGGCGGCGCCGCCGCTCCCACCGACACCACGGCGACCGAGACCGCCAGCACCGTCAGACTCCGTGCGAGGGGGTGACGCATCCGTACCTCCAGTCGACGAACGTCCACACAACGTAACCGTATTGCCATGATCCCGACACTCCTTCGAACATCGGTCCGCCTGCGTACGTACGCTCATTACGCTGATTCCTTATCGCCTGGCCGGGATGTCCAGGCGCGTTGTTCATGAGTCATGCGTGTCATCGTGGGGGTGTTGTGCCTACGCGTTTCGCTGTGCTGGGACCTGTTCGTGCCTGGCGCGGGGATGTCGAGCTGGAGCTGGGGCCGCCGAAGCAGCGCGGTCTGCTGGCCCTGCTGCTGATCCAGGCCGGCCATCCGGTGGCCGTCCACGACATCGTCGACACGCTGTGGGGGCAGGCCCCGCCGGACAGTGCCGTCAATGTGGTGCAGCGGCACATCGGGGCACTCCGGCGTCTGCTCGAACCCGAGCTGCGGGCCCGGGGCCACTCGCGATGGCTGGTGCGGGGAGCGGGCGGCTACCGCCTGGAGGTGGAGCCCGACTCACTGGACCTGCTGCGCTTCCGTGCCCTGCGCCAGGAGGCGGCCCGGTCGGCGCACGCCGGCAGCCCCGCGCGGGCCACCGAACTGCTGATCGAGGCCCTGAGGCTGTGGCGGGCGCCGGTGGCCTCGGACATCACGCCCGAGGTGCGCTCCCATCCGGCCTTCACCGCGGTGGACCGCGAGTACCTGTCCGCCGTCAAGGAGGCCGCCGACCTCGCGCTGACGGCCGGGCCGGAACTCGGCGCCGGAGTGCTGGTGGCGCTGAGGCAGGCCGCGGCCCAGCACCCCTTGGACGAAGCGCTGCACGCCCGGCTGATCGTGGTGCTCGCCTCCACCGGCTACCAGGCGGAGGCGCTGGACCTGTACCGGACCCTGCGTGCCCGGCTCGTGGAGGATCTGGGGCTGGAGCCGGGCCCCGAACTGCGCTCCGCCCACCAGCGGGTACTGCGCCAGACCGTCCCGTCCCACGCCGCGCCGCCCGCCGTGCCCGAGGAGAGCGACCCCGGGCCCGGGGAGGAGCCGGGAACGTCCGTCGCGGCGGAGGGGCCGCCGTGGACGGCAGCCACCGTGCCTCCCGCCCAGCTTCCCCCGGATCTGGCCGTCTTCACGGGCAGACGCAGGGAGCTGGCCCAGGTGAAGGCGCTGCTGCCCGCCCCGGAGGAACGCCCCTCCATGGTGGTGATCAGCGCGATCGGCGGGATGGTGGGCATCGGCAAGACCACACTGGCCGTGCACTGGGCGCACCAGGCCGCCGACCGGTTCCCCGACGGGCAGCTCTATGTCGATCTGCGGGGCTTCCATCCCACCGGCTCGATCATGAGCCCCGGTGAGGCGATAGGCACCTTCCTCGAGGCCTTCGGTGTGCCCACGCACCGTATCCCCGCGGGACTGGACGCGCAGACCGCGCTGTACCGCAGTCTGCTCGCCGACCGGCGGGTGCTGATCGTCCTGGACAACGCACGGGACAGCGAGCACGTCCGGCCCCTGCTGCCCGGGGCGCCCGGCTGTCTGGTCATCGTCACCAGCCGCAACCAGCTCCATGGCCTGGTGGTGGCGGAGGGCGCCCACAGCCTGACGCTGGACGTCCTGAGCGAGGCGGACGCGCTGGAGTTCCTGTCGCGGCGTCTCGGCGCCGGCCGGATCGCGGACGAGCCGCGCGCCGCCACGGAGATCATCGCCCTGTGCGAGCATCTGCCCCTGGCGCTGGCCATCGTCGCCGCCCGCGCCGCGGTGAATCCCGCCTTCTCGCTCGCGGCCGTCGCCGCCGAACTGCGCGAGAGCCAGGGCAGCCTCGACGCCTTCACCGCCGAGGCCCCGGTGGCGGACGCGCGCTGCGCCTTCTCCTGGTCCTACAACCTGCTCACCCCGGCGGCCGCACGGATGTTCAGGCTGCTCGCCCTGCACCCGGGCCGGGAGTGTTCGCTGGCCGCCGCCGCGAGTCTGGCGGGGCGGCGGCCGGGACAGGTCCGGCCGGCGCTCGCGGAACTGGTCCGGGCCCATCTGATCTCCGAGCCGAGACCCGGCCACTTCACCTGCCATGAACTGCTGCGCGCCTACGGACTGGAGCTCGGCGAGGACCAGGACACGGCGGAGGAGCTGTACACGGCCCGATGCCGGATGCTGGACCACTATCTGCACAGCGCGCATGCGGCGGACACCGTCCTGGCGCCCAGCCGGGACCGCATCGAGCTGAGCCCCCGGCAGGCCGGTGTGACCACGGCGTCCTTCGCCGATCAGACGGGTGCCACCGACTGGCTGGACGGCAATCTGTCCGCCATGCTCGCCGCCGTCGAACTGGACGCCCGCCGCGGGAGCGGCCGGCACAGCTGGCAGCTGGCCGTGACCCTGGAGCTCTATCTGGACCGCAACGGCCGCTGGCAGGAACAGCTCACCGCGCAGACCACGGCCGCGACCACCGCCCGACGGCTGGGCGACACACGTGGTCAGGCCCATGCGCACCGGGCGCTCGGCTTTGTCACCGGGCGGCTGGAGCGCTGGGACGAGGCGGACGAGAACCTGTCGCGGTCCCTGGAGCTGTTCGGGGACATCGGGGACGCGGTGGGGCAGGCCCGGGTGCACCGTTACTTCGCCCTGCTGGCCAATCGCCGTAGCGATCACGGCAGAGCGCTCGACCACTACGGGTCCGCTCATGCCCTGTACCGCTCGGCCGGGCACCGCAGCGGGGAGGCCAGCGTCTTCAACGAGATCGGCTGGACGTACATCCTGCTGGGTCAGTACGGCGAGGCGCTGGAGGAGTGCGGGCGGTCCCTCGAGGCCCACCGGGCGATCGGCGACCGCAACGGCGAGGCCGCGGCGTGGGACAGCCTCGGCTACGCCCATCACCATCTGCGCCAACACGACCGGGCGCTGGAGTGCTACGAGCACGCACTGGCCCTGTACCGCGTCATCAAGGACGCCTATCTGGAAGCCGACACCCTGACCCATATCGGCGACGCCCACCATGCGGCCGGGCGCCCCGTGGAAGCGGCGCTCGCCTGGCGCCAAGGGCTGGAGATCCTCGCCCGGATCGGGCACCCGGACGCCGCACTCGTCTGCGGCAGGCTGACGGACCTCGCCCCGTCCTCCTCGTCCCCCGAGGGCGCCGAGGATCCAGGCGCCTGACGGCTGCCCCGATCGCCGGCCCCGCCCCCGCGGCCGGACGTCAGAAAAGCGTCAGTCCTACGGAAGTGGCGGCTGCCTACGCTCCGCCATGCGCCGATTCACCGGGGGCCGCGGCGCGCTCGGCACGCCTCGGTGTGCCGCTGGTGCGGCGACCGCCGGTTCCGTGGGACCGGCTTCGTCCTGAGCGTTCCTGCCGCCGGGGGTTCCTTACCCCGGTGATCGTCACGTATGCCCCCTCGCGTACGAACGAACAGTCCTGACGGGTGAGTACGGCGCAGGCAAGGCCTTCCCCCTACAGGAACTGGACCATGAACACGACCGTTGTGGACGCCGCGACCGCCGAACACCAGGCGCACCTTCTGCAGAGGCTGGTCACCGACCACACCAAGGCGCTGCTCGCCTACGCCGAGAAACTGCTGAACGACCGCCACACGGCGGAGGACGTCGTGCAGGAGACCTTCATCCGGGCCTGGCCCAACGCGGAGCGGCTGTACAGCACGCAGGGTTCGGTGCGGGGCTGGCTCCTCACGGTCACCCGCAATCTGGTGGTCGACCGGATGCGCAGCGCGGCCTCCCGGCACGAGACGGTGGGCGCCGAGGACCTCGACGCGTTCCAGCCCGATCACGCCGACGGGATACTGACCACGGTCGAGGCGGTCACCCTGCTGCGCCGGCTGTCCCATGAGCACCGCGAGGTCCTTCTGCACACTTATCTGTGCGGCAGGACCGTGAAGGAGACGGCGCGGATCCTCGGCATACCGGCGGGCACCGTGAAGTCCCGTCAGCACTACGCCCTCAGCAGTCTGCGCAGCAAGGCCGCGGCGGTGCCCCGGAACAGGGCGCTGCCGGCGTGAGGCCGTCCTCGTCACCGGTCCCGCCGCCGACCGTGGGCGGGACGCGCCGGGTGCCGGTCGTCGGCCGGCACCCGGCGGATACCGGTGGCCCCTGATCGGCAGGGGCCGAGGGGCTCCAGTCGGCGGAGGACCGAGGGGCTCCGGTCGGCAAGGGCCGAGGGGCTGCGCTCTCACGCCGGAACGGTGAGCCGCAGGTCGAGCACCGGGATGTCCACATGGCCGTCGGCGTCCGTGTTCCAGCGCCAGTGCGCGCCGTCCACCTCGCCGGAGACGAGTCCCGTCCAGCCCGCGCCGCCCGGTCCGCAGAGCGCGGTCAGCTCGGCGGTCTCCCGCTCGGTGGGGGTGCCCGCCAGGACCACCAGGCCCTTGACCGGGTGCCGTGCGGCGGCGGCGCGTGTGGTGCCGCCACCGACGGCGGGGGTCGCGGCCGGCGCTTCGACCCGGGGAAGCCGTCGCAGGGCTTCCGGCAGGGCGAACGCCTCGGCTCCGTCCCGGCCGCCGAGGACGGTCACCGGGGTGTCCGGCCGGCTGCGGGCGATCTCCGCCAGCAGGTTCCGCACCACATCGCGGGCCACGGCCTGATCACCCGTCACGCTGAGGACACCGTCCAGACGGCTGAGGTCCACGAACACCGGTTCGCCGGCGGTGTCGGTGCCCACCCGCACCAGACACGCTGCGGTGACCGCCGCCCGGGAGGTCATGGCGCCGTCGCCGCCGGCCGGGGTCATCCAGCCGACCGCGGCGGCGGTGCGGTGCCACCGGGTGCTGTCGATGTTCTGCCAGGGGGCGTCGACCGTGGAGGAGGGCGGCAGCCACACCGTGACACCGCCGTCGTCGACCCGCAGCCCGTGCACCGGCGTCTCCGGTCGCCCCCCGTCGGCGGAGAGTTCCCCGAGGGCGCCGTAGGCACGGCGTACGGAGTCGGCGTCGGTCGCGAACCGCCGGCCCGTCGCGCGTCGTAGCACCAGTTGTCGCCGCCGCCTGGCCGGTTCCCCCAGCTTTCGCACCACGCGCAGCCCCGCGGCGTACACGGCGTGTGCCTTCTTCCTGCTCACGATGACCGCGGTCACCAGGGCCAGCAGCAGGGCCACCAGGGCGGCCACCACCGCGGCCAGCGGAATGGCGAACACGGTGGATCCGCCGTCGGCCGCTCCGGCGTCGTCCGGTGTGCCGTTCGGGTCCGTGGACGTGCCGTCCGTGTTCCCGGAGTCCTTCGCCAGCTGGACGCCGGGTCCCGAGGCATCCGGTGGCAGACGCAGGATCCAGCCGGGGTGCAGCTGCTCCCCGGAGTCGTTCAGTGCCCCGCCGTCCCTCTGCCGCAGGCCCCGGTTGAGGTCGAGGATCTCCCCCGCACGCGAGGCGTCGCCCAGCGTGGTGGCGGCGATCGACTCCAGGGTGGCGAGCTGCCCACCGGTCTGCGCGGGGTCCTGGACCACGAACACCTTGATCAGATCGTCGCCCTCCGCGGCGGTCGCGGACGAGACCGCGCCCAGTGCGGCCACGCAGGCCATCACCATGACCACGAGGAGGCGCAGCACGGTGGGCGGTGTGCGGTGGGGCGCGGTGCTTCTCGGCCGGTGCCGAGGCACGGCGTCGCTGTCGTCGGTCATGGTGTCCGCCATGTCGTCTGCTACTCCTCCGGGCTGCCGGGAGCGTTGTGCGGGCCGTGCGGGAGAGGCCCCGCCGCTGATCCGCCGATGCGCTCCACCGTCTACACGGAGCCGGGCGGTGAAAGCGTTCGAAGAAGATATGAACCCTTGGGAAGCCCGAGCCCGTGTATCTGGCGACCGCATCTGAGGGACACCGCACGGGGGATGGGCATGGCACGTCGGCACGCGAGTTCCGAGGATTTCCAGATCGTCGGGCTGAACGCGGATCCGACGCCTGGCGACCCGGATCTGATCCAGGCCGTCATGCAGCGGTACCGGGACGTCGGGGACGCCGCTGAGAAGGCGCTGAACGTGCTGAAGAGGGACGGCACGATCGCGCAGGGCCGGGGGTCGGCCATGGACAAGCTGAAGGAGAAGATCGGCGACGATCTCCCGGACAAGCTGACCAAGACGATGACCTCCTATCACGACGCGGCCCAGGCCTACAGCGACTACATGCCGCGTCTGCAGGAGGCCCAGGACACCTTCGACCGGGCGGTGGATCAGGCGCGGGCCGCCGCACCGCAGGCGAACCAGGCGCCCAAGGAACTGGGGGACGACCCCACGGACGAGGAGAAGTCCGAGGCCCGCCGGGTCCAGGACTCCATCGACATCGGCAGAACCGAGATGAGCGCGGCCAGGAGCCTGGCCGAGCAGGCCAAGGCGATGCGGGAGAGCGCCCAGCGGGAGTGCGCCGATGTACTGGACCGGGCGGCGCGGGAGGCGATTCCGGAGCGGAACATCTTCCAGAAGATCGCCGACTTCTTCAAGGACTTCCCCTTCGTCCAGATCCTGCTCGCCGCGCTGATCGCCGTCGTGGCGGTGTTCTTCCCGGTGGTGGGGGCCTTGCTGGGCGGGGCGCTCTTCGTTTTCAACCAAGTCGTCGCGAGTCAGACCGGCGGCGTCAAAGCGGGTGACTTCGTCGTCGGTCTGCTCGGCATCATCCCCGGCGGCTCCCTGCTGAAGCTGGGGGGCAGGGCGGTGGAGGCCATCGCCCCCACCGCGGTGGCCGCGATCAAGGGATCCAGCGTGATCACCAAGACCACCGGAACCATCACCAAGGTCACCGAGTCCCTCACCAACAGCAAGATCGTCAGCGGGATCCTCGACAACTCGGCGCTCAAGACGGCCGCGGAGGTCGGCGGCGGCTTCCTGGGGAACTCGGCCCTGGAGGCAGCCGCCAAGGCGGCGAACCACGACGAGATCACCGCGGCCGGGGTCTTCGCCGGAGCCGCGGCGGGGGCGGTGGCGGGAGCCGCCTTCAAGGGGGGCGTCGGCAAGATCGGCTCGGCCAGGGGGAATCCGCCGGTCAAGGACGGGGCCGGCGGCCGTTTCGGGGACACCACCGAACCGGCGCTGGGCGACAGCGTCGGGAAGCGGGCCTCCGACCAGGTCGGCAACTTCGTCGAGGAAGGCGCCACGCTCGGCGCCAAGATCGGTGTCGGGGTCGCCCAGGGCGGCGATCCGGGCGAGGTCGCGGCCGGCGAGATCGCCAACTCGGCGCCCAAGCTCGGGGTGGGACCGGTCGGCACAGCGGGCCTCGGCCGCGCGGTCGACGGCGTGACGCACCAGATCCCGATCAAGGGCAAGGTCCGCCCCGACGCCACACCGCCCGTCGACCCGGCGGCTGTGCCGTTGCCCGCGTCACCCACGACACCGCGCCCTTCGGGTGTGGATCCGGTGGATGTGCCGTTGCCCGCGTCGCCGACGACGCCGCGCCCCTCGGTCGTGGACCCGGCCGATGTGCCGCTGCCCCCCTCCCCCACGACGCCGCGCCCCTCGGGTGTGGACCCCGCCGACGTGCCGCTGCCCGCGTCCCCCACGACGCCGCGTCCCTCGGTCGTCGACCCGGCCGACGTGCCGCTGCCCGCGTCCCCCACGACACCACGCCCCTCGGTCACGGACCCGGCCGATGTGCCCCTCCCGCCGTCGCCCACCGCCCCGGACGGCGGCGCGGTGGGCGGGCGTCCCCCGCTGCCGCCGCTCACCATCCCCGACGAGTCGACCGGCAACGGCGGCTAGTACCGCCGGGCCGTCCTCGGACCTCGGCCCGCACAGAACTCCATCCCTGAACGGATGGACGGAACCGACCAGCAAGGAGTACTTCCATGCCTTCCTACAACGTCAACTCCGAAGAGACCGCCTCGACCTCGCAGGCGCTCCTCAATGACTTCGCGCAGCTTCAGGACAAGCTCGCCGAGGTCAAGGGCAAGATCTCCAACCTGCTGGCCAACGGCTACAGCACGCCCGCCGCCCAGCAGAAGTTCTCCCCGTTCTTCGACGAGTTCGCCAAGGGGTTCGACCAGGTCAACCAGGGCCTGCAGGGGATCGGCCAGTACGTGAAGGCCGTCGGCGACGCCTTCTCGCAGACCGACGACCAGCTCGGCGCCAACCTCGGCTGACCCCGCGGCCCGCTCGGTGTCGAGGCCGGCGCAGGCACCCACTCCCCACGCGAAGGACGATGAGCAGTGCGATTGACCGTCAGTGTTCGTGACCCTCGGATCGAGGGGGTGTCCACCACCGTCGTCGTCGACACCGAGCCTTCCGCGCAGGCGGGCAGGCTCGCGGCCGAGCTGGCCCGTGCCGTCGGCCATGCGGAGGCCGACGGCACGGGGGCGCCGGAGCTCGCTCTCTACATCGGCTCCACGCCCGTCGACCCGCAGGCCACCCTCCGGGCGGCCGGTGTGCGGGACGGCATGGACCTCGGGCTCGGCACCCCCGTCCCCCAGGAGCCCGAGGCCGAGGGCCACAGCGAGGTCCGGGTGGTCTCGGGTCCGGGGGCGGGGACCGTCTTCCGTCTGGTGCCCGGCGACTACGACATCGGCAGCGGCCCGTCCTGCCGGATCCGGCTGGCCGGGACGGCGCCCGCGCTCGCGGCCCGGGTACGGGTCCGGCTCGACGGGAGCGCCGAGCTGCTCAGGACCGATATGGCACTCCTCGACGGCAGGAGCGCCACGGCCCCCTCCCCGTGGCAGGAGGGCAGTCAGCTCGCCGTCGGCGACATCCTGCTGGAGCTGACCTCACGTCAGGACTCCCGGGCGCCGCTGACGCCGGCCCAGGACGGACTGGGCCTGGAGTTCAACCGGCCGCCGCGCTTCCTGCCGTCGGCGGCCGGATCGAAGTTCCGGCTGCCGACCCCACCGGTGAAGCCGGACAAGCGGCCCATCCCGCTGCTGCCGATCCTGCTGCTTCCGGCGGGCAGCGCCCTGATCGCCATCTTTGTCACCCAGCGCTGGTCCTTCGTCTTCATCGCCCTGCTCTCGCCGATCGCCGCGCTGGTCACCCAGTTCGGCGGCCGTAAGCAGGCGATGCTCAAGTACCTGGAGAAGAAGGAGGAGTACGAGCAGACGCTGGCGCGGGTGCGCGCGGACGTCGACCGGGCCGTCCTCGAGGAACAGCACAATCTGCGCCTGTCCCTGCCGGACCCCGCCGCCCTGCTCCAGATGGCCGCCCAGCCCTCGGAACGGCTGTGGGAGCGCCGCTGGCTGGACCCCGACTTCCTGTCCGTACGGGTCGGCACGACCGATCTTCCCTCCTCGTCGAGCGTCGACGATCCCACGCAGGACGAGCACCGGCGCACCACCGTGCCGCAGCTGAACCAGGTGCCCGTCGCCACCTCGCTGCGCCGCGTCGGCGTGGCGGGGGTCGCCGGCCCGGGAGCGGCCCGGCTGGCCGGGTGGATGACGGCCCAGGCCGCCGCCCTGCACAGCCCCTCCGATCTGCGGATCGTGGTGCTCGCGGGACCGGACGGCGAGCGGGACTGGTCCTGGACGCGCTGGCTGCCGCACACCCAGGCGCAGGGGGAGGACGCCTATGCCCTGCTGGGCAGCACCGCAGACTCCCTGGCCCGGCGCATCGGCGAGCTGGGGCAGATCGTCGCGTCCCGTATCGGGGCCGGACCCGATCTCACCCGGGGCGGCGCCAACGGCTACCCGGACATTCTGGTCGTCCTGGAGCAGGCCCGCCGCGCGCGTTCCCTGCCCGGTGTCATCGCCCTGCTGCGCGACGGGCCGTCGGTGGGCGTCCACACCCTCTGCATCGACCGCGAGGAACGGCTGCTGCCCGAGGAGTGCGGCGCGGTCGTGGTCACGGAGGCGGGCGCCGGCACGGCCTCCAAGGTGCGCACCGGTGCGGGTGCGGCGCTTGAGGGGGTGCGCACCGACTCGCCGGAGGCCGGCTGGTACGAGCACTTCGGGCGCGCCCTGGCTCCGCTGCGCGGCGTGGGCGACAGCGACGAGAGCACGCTGCCCGGCTCCGTGCGCCTCCTGGACCTGCTGGGCGTCGAGCCACCGACGGCCGAGGCGGTGACGGCCGGCTGGTCGCTCGGCGGCCGCAGCACCAAGGCCGTCCTGGGTACCGGATACGACGGGCCGTTCGCCGTCGACCTGGTGCGGGACGGCCCGCACGCACTGATCGCGGGGACCACCGGTTCCGGCAAGTCGGAACTGCTGCAGACCCTGGTCGCCACCCTGGCGGTGGTCAACCGTCCCGACGAGATGACGTTCGTACTGGTCGACTACAAGGGCGGCAGCGCCTTCGCGGAGTGCGCCGACCTGCCCCACACCGTCGGACTGGTCACCGACCTCGACACCCATCTGGTGGAGCGGGCCCTGGTGTCCCTCGGGGCCGAACTGCGGCGCCGGGAGACACAGTTGGCCCAGGCGGGCGCCAAGGACATCGAGGACTACCTCGACAAGCGGTCCCGCGGCGGCGACGTACTGCCGCCCCTGCCGCGGCTGATGCTGGTCATCGACGAGTTCGCCTCCATGGTGCGGGAACTGCCCGACTTCATCTCGGGCCTGGTCAACATCGCGCAGCGCGGCCGGTCCCTGGGGATCCACCTGGTGCTGGCGACACAGCGGCCCGGCGGCGCCGTCACCCCGGACATCCGCGCCAACACCAATCTGCGGATCGCCCTGCGCACCACCGACACCACCGAGAGCCGGGACATCATCGACGCACCCGACTCCGGGGAGATCTCCCCGGCGACCCCGGGCCGCGCCTACGCCCGGCTCGGACCGTCGGCCCTGCTGCCGTTCCAGTCCGGCCGGGTCGGCGGGCGCCGGCCCGGCGGCGACCCCGCCGACGGCACACGGACCGTCATCCGGGCGGAGGCGGTGTCCTGGCAGGAGATCGGGGGTCCGCTGCCGCGCGGCGGAGCCCGTGGCGGGGCACGTCCCGCGCAGACCGAGGCCGTCACCGACCTGGCGGTCCTGACCGGCGCCGTCGCCCAGGCGGCACGGCTGTCCGGAATACCCCGGCAGACCAGTCCATGGCTGCCGCCGCTGCCCGGGCTCCTCGTCCGGACCCCGGAGACCGCGCCCGAGCCCGCCGCCGACCGCGCCGCCGCGCTGCCGGCCGTGGAGTACGGGATGGTCGACCTGCCGGCGCAGCAGACCCGTGCGCCGCTGGTGTTCGACCTCGACCGCTCCGGACATCTGCACATCATCGGATCGCCCCGCAGCGGGCGCTCCCAGACGCTGCGCACCCTGGCCGCGGCGCTCGCCGAGGCCCACGGCGCCGACGACGTGCATCTGTACGGCATCGACTGCGGCAACGGCGCGCTCAACGCGCTGACCTCGCTGCCGCACTGCGGTGCCGTCGTCGACCGCAACCAGACCGAGCGGCTCGGACGGCTCCTTGAGCGGCTCAACTCCGAGCTCACCGCCCGGCAGAGCATCCTGGGCGCGCGCGGCACCGCCGACCTGACCGAGCTGCGCTCGGCACAGAAGCCGGGCGAGCGGCTGCCCCACATCGTGCTGATGGTCGACCGGTTCGAGGTCTTCGAGCGCGAGTTCGCGGCCTACGACAACGGCAGCTATATGGAGCGCCTGGTCCGTCTGCTGCGCGACGGCGCGGGCGTCGGTGTGCATGTCGTCCTGGCCGGTGACCGGGTGCTCGGCGGCAGCCGGTTCTCCGGCACCACCGAGGACAAGATCGTCCTGCGGCTCAACGACCGCCAGGACTACTCCACCGTCGGCATCCCCACCAAATCCGCCCCCTCCGACCCCCTGCCGGGACGCGGTATCCGTACCCAGGACCTCAGCGAGGTGCAGATCGCGGTGCTGGGCGAGGACCTGGCCGGCACCGCTCAGGCCCAGGCCCTCACCGACCTCGGCCGGCGCCTGGGCGAGCGGGAGTCCGCAGTGCCCGCACAGCGGCTCCCGCTGCGCCTGGACGTCCTCCCCGACCGCATCGGCTACGCCGACGCCCTGACCCTGCACACCCACGGCGGGCCGATGCGGCCTCTGGTGGCGGTCGGCGGTGACACCCTCACCTCCCTCGGCCCCGATCTGGCGGACGTGCCGACCTTCGTCATCGCGGGGCCGCCGCGCACCGGCCGCAGCTCCGCGCTGCTGACCGCCGCGCACTCGCTGCTGGCGGCCGGCGCCGGTCTGATCGTTCTCGCCCCGCGCCGCTCGCCCCTGCGGCTGCTCCAGGGCCGCCCCGGTGTGGCCGCCCTCTTCACCGACGCGGAGGTGCCGGTCAACGACTTCCGTCAGGCGCTCGGCAATGTGCCGGAGGAGAACGGGGTGATCGTCGTGGACGACGCCGAATTGTTCATGGGCGCCGAGATCGACTCCGATCTGGCCCTGCTCGCCCGGGGCGGGGCCGGCACCGGCTGGGGCGTTCTGGCGGCCGGCAACGCCGAGTCGCTGTCGCTGAGCCTGGCGGGCTGGATGGGTCAGGTCAAACGCAACCGCACCGGCATGCTGCTGTCCCCGCAGGGGCTGAGCGACGGGGAGGTCATCGGGGTGAAGCTGACCCGGGGCGTCGTCGGGCAGGCGCCCCAGCCGGGCCGCGGTCTGCTGCATCTGGGGGACGGAACACTGCGAACGGTGCAGGTGCCGCTTCCGGAAACGGAGCTGTGAAGCCGGAGGTGCACCCATGACCCCCTCGCCGGGTGCACCTCCTTCCCCCGCGGGCACGGCGCAGCGGTCCTGCCCGCGGGACGCGAAGGGCGGCCGGGTGAAGCACCCGGCCGCCCTTCCTCCGTTCCGTCGTACGTCCCGCCGTGCGTCCCGTCGTGGGCGCCGGTCAGGCGGCGACGCCTCAGCCGCCGTCCCGGGTGACCTGGACACCGTCGTCCGTCACAAAGCGGAAGGTGCTGGTGATGGCGTCGAACAGGTCGTACGCCTCGCTCTTCAGCGGCAGATTGGGGCTGGCGAAGGTGACCACGAGGAAGTCCTCGGTGGTGCCCGGCACCGGCATCATGGTGTGCATCGTGAGCAGCTTGACGTCGATGTCCCCGGTCAGCCGGGTCACCTCGGTACCGGTCACCCGGGCCACCGTGCCCACATGGGGCACGTCCACGGAGGTGATGACCCGGTCCTTCGGCGCGGCCCCGGTCGCCGAGGAGACGCCGAGCCGCGCGGACAGCACCGGCAGCGTCAGCTCCTCACCCTGCGGAGTGGTGACGGCGAACACCATCCCGTACGCCATGAAGAGGCCCTCGGGATACATCGTCGCCGTCCCCACCGCCAGCACCGCTCCATGGCGGCGTGCGGCCCGGGTCACCTCCCGTCCCTGACGGAACATGTCGTTGATCCGGGCCTTCTCCAGGGGGTCCCGGGTCGAGGCCAGTGCCCGCGCACGCACCTGGGCCAGGTCCTCGCCGGTGAGGTCCAGTTGGTTCCACAGATCCGGTATGTCAAGCACAAAGCGCCGTGCAGCAGTACTCATCGGTCACCGATCGTCTCGTCCGCCATCGAACACACTCCTCACCGCCGCCTCCCGAGCCGGCCGCGGCTCAGGCCCCGTCGCTGCCGCTGTCCAGGTTGGACACGGCGTCCAGATCGGTCTTCTCGAACGAGTCCAGAATGCTGCCGATCGCGTCCCTGATGCCCTGCACCTGCTTCTGCAGCTGGTGCTTGCCGTCCTCCCACCTGTTCTCGAAGTTCTGGGCGGAACCCCGGGACAGCTCCCGGCCGAAGGCCGCATCGAAGTCGAACGTGTGGTGTCCGATGTCGATGAAGTCGTGCACAAAGCCCAGCATCTCCTGGGCCTCCCGGAGTTCACTCCCGGGAATGTTGATGTCCGAAGCCATCTTTGAGTACCTGTTCCGGTGCGATGAGGATTCACCTGTGTGTACAACACGGGTCCAGGGGCCCGGATCGTTCACCTCCGGAGGTTTTTCGCGGCGGTCGCCGGACGCATCGAACCTTTCGTGCTTCTGTCTCGTGTAGCAGGCATGACCTCGCTTCTCACCGGCCTGCCGTTCCGCAGCACCACCGCACGCCGGACCGCCGTCACCTTCGCCTTCGTCCTGTGCGGCGTCGCGGGCCTGTCCGCCTGCGGCAAGACCATCCAGATCGGCGACAGCACTCCGCAGACGGCCTCGGCCCCGGCACCGGCGTCCTCCCCGGCCGCGGCGGACGGCCGGAGTGGGGACAACACCGCGCTGCAGGTCGTCGACTCCACCGCTCAGGACGCCGGCCTGAACGGCAACGGCGGCACCGTAACAGGCACCGCCGTCCAGGAGGCGCCTCCGAAGTGGGTCCAGCTGTCGGCGGTGACCTCGGCGCCGCTCTTCTCGCCGCACCTGATCAACATCAACCAGGCCGCGCTGTACCGCTTCGACAAGGACACGGCCCAGCCGTCGCAGTCCAACTGCAACGACGACTGTGCCGTGCAGTGGCCTCCGGTGACCATCAAGGAGGGCGGCAATGTCTATCTGGCGGGCGTGGACCAGAAGGACGTCGGAGCGATCCGCCGCCAGGACGGCCAGGTCCAGCTCACCGTCGGCGGCTGGCCGGTCTACCGCTTCTCCGGCGACAGCAGGCCGGGCGACCTGAACGGACAGGGCGTGGGCGGCACATGGTTCGCGGTGGGCCCCACCGGAGAGAAGGCCGAACAAGGGGCGAGCGCGCCTCAGTAGAGCGGGGGGCCGGAGCGGCGCCGGCAGGCGTCGTGGAGGCGCGACGGTCCCGCTGCAAGGTGCCGCGGGGGGCGGGACCACAACCACTCTGGAAATGAATGGCCCCGGGACCGGCCTCTCGACGAGACTGCGAGAGTGAACCCCCGTCATCCCTGCCCCTGTTGCGGCCACCTCGTACTCGACAAGACGCCCGGGTCCCACGCAATCCGCCCCGGGGCGAACAAGACCTCCCTGATCGAGGCCCGGCACAACCACCGGGACTTCGGCGCGTGCGACCAGCAGGGCCGACGGTCGGACTCCTTCGAGATCTGGGGAGCGAAGGACCGGGCCCCGCGGCCGGCAGACCCCTCAGCGCTCTGCTGGTGGCTTCCCACCTTCTGGCGCCGCGACCACTCCGCCTCATGACCTCCCGTATCGAGAGACTCATCCAGCAGCTCGACGACTCGAGCGGCCCGTCGTACGACGCCCGCGCGGAACTGATCGGCATGGGCTCCGACGCCATCCCCGCCATCGTCGACGGACTGCCCTCCCTCGGCGACTTCGGGCAGCTGACCGCCATCGAGGTCTTCGCGGAGGTGGGCGATCCCCGCTGCGGCCCTGCCCTCATCGGACTGCTGAACAGCGACAACCCGACCGTCCGCGAATGGGCGGCCATGGCCCTGGCGAGCCTGGATGTCGACGGCGCCGTCGAGCCCCTGCGCCGCGCGTACCGCGCCTGCCTGGACCGCGCGACCCCACCGGACTGGACCGAGCCGGGCGGCATCCGCTGGGCCCTGACCGAACTCGGCGCACGCACCCCCGTCGTCCCACCGCTCACCGCGCGCCTACGCGCCACCGCCGCGGATGACGCCCCCGGCTGGCCCTCGGCCCACTTCACCGAGATCATCAACGATCTGGCCGACCACGCCCAGGTGATCCTCTACTCCCAGTTCTGGCGCGTGAACGGCGGGTCCACCTCCAGGGTCACCAACCCCGGCCCGGACTGGGAACTCGACTGGACCGTGCCCTGGGAGCACCTGGTCGAAGAGGCCCGTACATGGTCCCTGCTGGAAGCCTCCGAAGCCCCCGCCGGCGACACCGTCTTCGTCGCCCCCACCTGGATCGACCGCACCGACCTGTACCCGGAGAGGTGACTCCGTCCCCTTCCAGCACCCTGCGCCACGCCGGCCTGGCCGGGCGGCTTCGACATCGATCGCCGGTGGCGAATCCCACCGTCTCGACGTATTCAAAGCGCGGCGGCGCCCGAGGCGAGCAGTTCCTGAACGGCCCGCCAGCGGATCTCGGCATCGGTCCCCAGCTTGCCTCCGCCGCGACCTGTGCCGTCGCGGGCTCCGGGAGATACCGCGGCGTCGGCGGACACGATCGCCGGACGTCCTCAGCGGGTGTACGGATCGGCCAGCGGCAGGGGCGTCCGGGCTGCTTCCAGGGCTGACTCCGGAAAGGCGGGGCCGGTGGTGTAGAAGCGGGCGCGGGTACGGCCGACCGGTGTCAGGACGTCGCCCGCGACCAGGTCCCGCAGGTCGCGTTGAGCCCGCTGCAGGCTCAGATCCTCCGCTCGTTCATAGCGTGTACGACGCACCCGCCCGGACATCGCCACATCATGCAGGGCGGAGACGACCCTCTCGTCCAGCCCCCGGGCCTCCGCGAACTCACCGAGCAGGAGCCACACCCGGCTCGAACGGTCCAGACGACTGCGTACGGTCTGGGCCTGCTGGTGGTAGGCGGTGAGATTGAAGCGAATCCAGTCGGAAACGTCCTGGTCGGGGTGGTAGGTGGCACCCCGGCGCTGCAACTCGCGGTAGTACTCCCAGGTGTTGCCTGGGCGACCCAGCCAGGCCTCGATCGAGGAGAACTCGGGGGCCAGTTGTCCCTCTCTCGCAATCATCAGTGTTTGAAGAGACCGGGACATGCGGCCGTTTCCGTCCGCCCACGGGTGGATGGAGACGAGGTGCAGATGCGCCATGGCGGCCCGTACCAGCGGATGGGTGCCGTCGTCCGCGTTCAGCCACTCCGCCAGTTCGCCCATCAGCGCAGGCACATCGGCCGCATCCGGCGCCGTGTAGGCCGCGATGCCGGGGTCGCGGGCATCTGTCACATGGACCGCTCCGCGCCGCCATTGCCCGGCGGGCTTGCGCGGGGTGTGCCGGTGTCCCTGGAGCATCCAGTGGAGCGCGTTGAGCAACTCCTTGCTGTAACGGAAGTCCGCGACATCGTGCAGCGTCTGGAGGTAGGTCATCATCCGCTGATAAGCGAGCGTCTCCTCACGGTCCTCCTCGGAGACATCGACGTCCCGCTCACCCTCCAGAAGGTCCTCGACGTCGACCGTGGACACTGTGAAGCCCTCGATCGAGTTGGAGGCCGCCACCGCATCGGCGGTCAAGAAATTGCGCAGCCGTTCGGTCCACTTCACCGGAGTTGACCTCACCCGCAGGCGCAACGAGTGGCGAAGGTCTTCGATCTCACCGAGAACCCGCTGATCCTCGACGTTGAGAGCAGGCGTGGGGAAGAGCACACCCACACGATATTTTGACGCAAACATTACGTCAATGCGCCAGCGTGGTCCGCGCGGGCAGTCCTTCGCCGACCATGGGGCAGGCCCAGCTGTTGTCGGGGCGGGCTCGGTCCCGGTCGGGGTGAGCACAACCCGTCCGGCGGGCAGCTGACCTTCCGTTCGGGCCTCGGACGGTCCCTCCCCCGGGACCGTTCGCTGTGCGAACAGTGATCTCCGGCTGCCGCCGGCCGGGCATGGCCCTGTGGCTGCCGCTCGTGTTCCCCGGGGCCCGGGGCCGTGGGGGAACCCCACCCGGCAGCAACGTCCCCGGCGCGGCCGGGACGGCGTCCGCGGTCTTCGTCGGGGGACTGCGCCGCTCCCGCCGGGACGCCCACTGCGGGTACCGGAAGTAGCGACATGGCACATCCCGGCGTGGATCGGTGGGGACACCATCACCAAGGGGATGAGCGCTATATCGTAGTCGAGGTTCGCTGTGATGCCCTTCCCGGCGTGGGGGAACGCCTCGGGGGACGGCAGGCGGTTTCCGGGCGGGGCGCACCATTTCGGGCGGCGGTCGCGGGGACGGCGGGTCAGATCTCCGTCACCTCCGCATAGACATGGGAGAGTTCGGGCGCCCCGGTGGCGGCCCAGGTATGGCCGTCGGCGACCACATCCACCTCACGGCCGGAGGCCAGCCGGACCACGGGGTGCCCGTCGGACCGGATCCTCCAGGCGGCGCCCGCGACCGTGCGCACGATGACGGTACCCAGGTAGAGGCCCGCGTCGTTCCCGAGCCAGGGCAGGATCTCCTCGTCGTCGCGCCAGCGCGGGACGAGTTGGTCGAGTGCCTCCAACGAGGCGGCGGAGTCGTCGAGTTCGACGCCCGCCTGCCCGGCGTGGGAGCGCAACAGCTCGCATTCGGAGAGCAGCCCGGCGACACCGGCCGCATCGGCGTCGTCGTCGGAGAACACCGCGACACCGGCGGCGGGGCCGCGGTTCTTGCGCCAGTTGACCAGGAAAGGGATGTTCATGCATCCCAGCGTGGCACCGGCGGTACGGGTCGCACTACGGGGCGCGCGGACCTCCTCGCGCCGGTCGGCACAGGGCAGCCCCCGGGGCCGCTACGCGTCCAGGTCCACCACGACCGGTGCGTGGTCCGAGGCGCCCTTGCCCTTGCGCTCCTCCCGGTCCACATAGGCGTCCTTGACCGCCTTGGCGAACGGCTCGTTGCCGTACACCAGGTCGATGCGCATACCGCGGTTCTTGGGGAAGCCGAGCTGGCGGTAGTCCCAGTAGGTGAAGGGCTGGTCGTACTTGAGCGGGCGCGGCACGACATCCGTCAGGCCCGTGCTCCGCAGCTCCGCCAGGGCGGCCCGCTCGGCCGGGGTGACATGGGTCTGGCCCTCGAAGGCCGCCGTGTCGAAGACGTCGTCGTCGGTCGGCGCCACGTTGTAGTCGCCCAGCACCGCGAACGGGCGGCTGCCGCCCGCGTCGCCCGCCACCGCCGCCTTCAGCGCCTCGAACCACTGGATCTTGTAGGCGTAGTGCGGGTGCCCCACCTCACGGCCGTTGGGCACATAGACCGACCAGACGCGGACCGGGCCGCAGGTCGCGGAGATGGCCCGGGGCTCCTGGACACCGTCGTACCCCGGGTCCCCGGGCAGGCCCTTGACCACGTCCTCGATGCCGACACGGGAGAGCACCGCGACGCCGTTCCACCGGCCGGTGGCGTGGACCGCCGCCTCGTACCCCAGCTCCCGCAGCGGCTCGTACGGGAACTGCTCCTCGGCGATCTTGGCCTCCTGGAGGCACAGCACGTCCGTGCCGCTGCTCTCCAGCCAGGCGAGGAGGCGGGGGAGGCGGGCGGTGATCGAGTTCACGTTCCAGGTGGCGATGCGCATGACTGCCAACCTACCCGGCGGCACCGACATCGCCTCCCGGCGCCCGGGAGCCGGCGCCTGCCCGGCCGCTCAGAGCTCCGCCGACGCGCCCGGCGCCAGCCTCAGATGCTCGGTGCCGCCCAGCGCGCCGATCTGGTTGTCGTAGATCGGGCGGGCGAGGTCGGTCAGAAGCGCGTCATGGACGTCGTAGGCACGCCGCGGCTCGACCTCGCGCACATAGTCGATCACCTCGGCGATCTTGTTCCAGGGGGCCATCACCGGAAGCATCAGCGTCTGCACCCGCTGGTCCGGGACGGTGAGCGCGTCGCCGGGGTGGAAGACCGTACCGTCGTCGATCAGATAGCCGACGTTGGTGATGCGCGGGATGTCGGGGTGGATCACGGCGTGCAGCCGACCGTGCACCTGGACGTCGAAGCCCGCGGCGGTGAAGGTGTCGCCGTGCCCGACGGTGTGCACCCGGCCCGGGAAGGCCGCCGAGAGCTTCTCCGCGACGGAGGCCAGGGTCCAGATCTCGGCGCCCGGGTTGCCCTCCAGGCCGGCCCGCAGCCGCCCCTCGTCGAAGTGGTCGGGGTGCTCATGGGTGACCAGGATCGCGTCGGCGCCGACCGCGGCGTCCGGCTCGCTGAAGGCGCCGGGGTCGATGACGAGCGTCCGCCCGTCCTTCTCGAGCCGGATGCAGGCATGCGACTTCTTGGTGAGCTTCATGGGTCCATCGTGCCCCGGCCCGAGCGGCCGGGGCACGACGGCGGGAAAGCTCCGGGCGGTCCGGCCGGCGCTCAGCCCTGCGGGGTGGTCTCCTCCTGGATGATCTGCTGCGCCACCGTGAACGCGCTGCTCGCGGCCGGTACACCGCAGTAGACCGCCGACTGGAGCAGCACCTCCTTGATCTCCGCCGGGGTGAGCCCGTTGCGCAGGGCCGCACGGGTGTGGGCGGCCAGCGCGTCCAGATGGCCGCCCGCGACCAGGGCGCTGATCGTGATGCAGCTGCGGGTGCGCCGGTCCAGACCGGGCCGGTCCCAGATCTCGCCCCAGCTGTACCGGGTGATGAACTCCTGGAAGTCGCCGGAGAAGTCGTCCGCCATGGACAGCGCCCGGTCGACATGGGCGTCGCCCAGCACCTCGCGCCGGATCTTGATGCCCACGTCGTACCGGTCGGTTCCGCCCTCGGGCTCCGGGGGCGCGACGGGCGGGGCGATCTCGGCCAGGGGTGCGACCGGCAGGGGCGCCACCGGCACCGGCCTGGGCGGGGACATCGGGGACATCGGGGACATCGCGACCGCCGTCAGCTGCCCGGTCGACGCGTCGAACGCCGGCTGCCACGCGGTCGAGAAATGGCGCACCAGCAGGTCCGTGACCGCTGCGGGCTGCTCGACGGGCACCAGATGGGAGGCGCCGGGCACCACCGCGAGCCGGGCGTCCGGAATCCCGGCGACCAGGGTGCGGGCCTCGGCGGGCCCGGTGACCTGGTCCTCGGAGCCGACCAGGACCAGGGTCGGTACGCCGACCCGGCCGAGCTCGGACCGCACGTCGAAGGTCGCGAGCGCCTCGCAGGCGGCGATATAGCAACCGGGGTCGGTGGTGCGCACCATCTGCACCGCCCACTCGGTGATCGCGGGCTGGGCGGCCGCGAACCCCCCGGTGAACCAGCGCTCCGGGGAGGTCCGGGCGATGGGGTCGAGCCCGTTCGTCCGGACGATCACCCCGCGCTGACGGAACTCGTCGGCCGTGCCGAAGCGGGGCGAGGCGGCGATCAGGGCGAGCGAGGCGAGGCGTTCGGGGTGACGCAGCGCCAACTCGATCCCGACGGCCCCGCCGAGCGCGCAGCCCGCATAGCCGAAGCGCTGCACACCGAGCCCGTTGAGCGTGGCCAGCAGCCGGGCGGTGACATCGGCGACGGAGAGCGCCGGGTGCGCGGGGGCGCCGCCGTGCCCGGGCAGGTCGTACCGGAAGATCCGCCACTGCTTGACGAGTTCCGGGATCTGCCGGTCCCACATGTGCCATGTCGTCCCGAGCGAGGGGCCGAGGATCAGGACCGGGGCGTCTTCTGGCCCGTCAAAGCGGTATTGCAGGGGTGCGGCAGTCGTCTCACTCACTCGACTCACGCTCTCACATCTCACAATTTCTCACGTACCGGGGTTGGGGCACTGTGCAGACCCTCCCACGTTGTGGCGGCCTCGCGCAGATCTTCCGCATCTGGCTTGACATACCACTTCTTTGCCGTCTTTCTCTGCCGTCTCCACAGGGGCGCGCCCTGTCCAACGAGCAAGGAGGTGATCCGGTACGCCGTTGTCCGCGGGGCGCCCGAGGCACGACGCGCGGACGTCGTACGGACGGGTCCCGCACAGCCCCGGTCGGCACAAGAGGCTATACGCCTCTCCCCGCGGGGGCCGACTCGTTCGGGGCACTGGCGGATTTTCGTCCGCCGCCGGCGGGCGCCCGGGGCGTGTGCCGAAGCCCCGGGGGACCGCCGGGTCATGGGCCGTCCAGGGCTCCCAGGCCGGTCAGGGCGCCGACCGGGTCCGGGTCCGGGGTGCCCCGGGGCCACCAGTCCTCGCGGGCCGGCTCGGACTCGTAGGCGTACCAGAGGCCGTTCCGGCCGAGGCGGAGCTGGAGGTGGCCGCCCGGGTGGGTGAGGTGGTTGCGCCAGGGGCGGAACGCGGGCAGGTCGGCGGCGAGCAGCAGGGGGCGGGCGCGGTCGAAGCGTCCGGCCGGCGGATCCCAGGGCTCCTCCAGCACGGCCAGTGCCGTCCGTCCGCCCTGCCGCCATGCGGCCACCGCCCGTGCCAGGTCGGCCGTGCTGCGCCCGGTGGCGGCGGCCAGCGAGGCGTACAGCTCACGGGTGCCGGCGGTCAGGCCCGAGCCGGGGCGGGCCGCGGCGAGCCGTACCGCGTCCTGCCACGGCGTCAGTTCCGCGACGGGGTCCTGCCCGGTGGTCAGCAGGACATGCGCGCGGGCCGCCGCGTCGGTGGCCAGCTGGTCCAGGGCGAAGGCGTCGGGGCCGCCGGGCGCTCCCGGGTAGACCGGCGGCTGCTCGGGGTGGGCGGGCGGCGGCAGCGGGGCGGGGAGCGGCGGCAGCTCCTGCCGGGCCATGGCGTCACGGGCGCGTACGCCGGGGAGGGGCGCGGGTTTCCGTTCCCGGGCGGCCCGGGCCGCGCGCGCCGCGTTGCGCCGGGACAGCGCCTCGAGCAACGGGCGCTCGCCGCGGCCGCGCAGCAGAAGCAGGACGAAGGGGTCCCGGTCGAGCAGCCGGGCGGTCTGATAGCAGACGGCCGCCGCGTGCTTGCAGGGGTGGCCGGTGTCGGGGCAGCCGCACCGCGGTTCGAGGTCGCCGGGGGCGGGAAGCAGCCGGACGCCGCACTCCGCGAGGGACCTCGGCATCTGCCGGTCCAGCAGTGCCGCGATATGTCCGGGCTGCTCGGCGGCGGCGTCCAGGAAGCGGTCCCACTCCTCGTCGGAGAACGTCCGCAGCCGCACCTGCACCCGGTAGGGGCGTGGACGGCTCCCCTGGACGTAGGCCAGGACGAGACCGGGGGTGACGGTGATGGCGTCCACCTTGCCGCGGTCCGCGTAGACCCTGCCGCGTGCCAGGCGCGCCGCGTCCAGGGCGCCCTCCTCCAGGGCGTCCACCCAGGCGTTGCCCCACCAGGTCCCGGCGAACTGCTCGCTCTCGCCCGCCGGGCGCGCGGGGAGGGCCGCGAAGGTGCGCCGCAGCTCGCCGTCCCGGCCGGGGGCGGCCATGGAGGACGGGTAACGGGCCGGTGCGGGCGCGGCCTCCGGGGTGCCACGGGGGCTCCGGGGCGGGTCGGGATGCGCCTGTCCGCTCCAGTGTTCGGGTGCGTGGTGCCCGGTGGGCGGGGGTGCCTCCGTCCGCTCGGATCCGGCGACCCGCTCGGGGAACGCGGTCCCGGCCCGGGCTGCCACCGACTCCGGCGGTCCGAACACACCGGCGAGGAGTTCCCCTATGCCCTGGACGGGGGCGCCGGCCTCACGGGCACGGGCTCGGGGGCGGCTCGCGCGGGCACGGGCGCCCCGGTCCGGGCGGCCCCGGGTGCCCGAGGCACCGGGCCGGCCGACCGCCCCGACGGCCCGTGCCGCTCCGCCCGCCTCGACCACATGGCTCGCCCTGACCGTGTCGGCCGCTTCTGCGGTTCCGGCCTGCACCGCGGTCCCGGTCTCGTCCCGCCCCGGAGCGGCCTCTGCCCCGGAGGCTTCTTCCCTGGAGGCTTCTTCCCTGGATGCCTGCTCCCTGGCGGCCTGTGCCCGGGCAGCGCGCAAGGCCTGGCGTGCGGCATCGCCGGGGCGCGCGGCCGGGGCGGTGCGCGGGGCCGCGGACGCCGCGGCGCCCTCGGACCCGGACGCCGACGCGGCAGTTCGCGGGGCCTCGGACGCCGGAGCGGGCTCCGCGGGAACGGCCGGGGGCGCGGTAACAGCCGGGGGCGCGGGAACGGCCGGGGGCGCGGGTGCGGGCTCCGGCGATGCTCCCTCGTCCGCCCCGGACCCCGGCCCCGGTATGCCACCGCGGCGTTCCGCGGTCGCCCGCCGCAGTGCCGCGCGCGCCGCGTCCCCCGGTCGCGCCCCCGGCCCCACGCCCCCGCCGATCCCGGCCTCCCCCGGCTCGACGGCGTTCGCCTCCCCCGGAGGCACCCCGCCCGAGGGCTCCCGCTCCCGGGCGGCCCACAGCGCACGGCGCGCCCCGTCGGCGGGACGCGCCGCGCCGCTCGCTCCGGGCCGCTCCTCCCCCGCCCCGCTCATACCGTCCTCCTCAGCGACACCAGGTCCGACAGCTCACGGTCGGTCAGTTCGGTCAGGGCCGACTCGCCGGAGCCCAGGATCGCGTCGGCCAGCGCGCGCTTGGCCTCCAGCATCTCAGCGATGCGGTCCTCGACCGTGCCCTCGGTGATCAGACGGTGGACCTGGACCGGCTGGGTCTGCCCGATGCGGTAGGCGCGGTCCGTGGCCTGTTCCTCCACCGCCGGGTTCCACCAGCGGTCGAAGTGGACGACATGGCCCGCGCGCGTGAGGTTCAGGCCGGTGCCGGCGGCCTTGAGGGAGAGGACCAGGACCGGTGTGGCGCCGCTCTGGAAGCGGTCCACCATGCGCTCCCGCTCGGGCACCGCAGTGCCCCCGTGCAGCAGGTCGACGGGCACCGCCCGGGAGGCCAGATGCCTGGTGATCAGCCGGGCCATGCCGACGTACTGGGTGAAGACCAGCGCCGAGCCGTCCTCCGCAAGCAGGGTGTCCAGCAGCTCGTCCAGCAGGGCGAGTTTCCCGGACCGGGCGGGGAGGCCCGCGGCCCTGCCCGGGTCCTCCTTCAGATACAGCGCCGGATGGTCGCAGATCTGTTTGAGCGCCCCGAGCAGCTTGAGCACCAGGCCCCGCCGGGCGATGCCCTCCGCCGTCTCGATCGCCAGCAACGACTCCCGGACCACCGCCTCGTAGAGCGCGGCCTGCTCTCGGGTGAGCGGCACCGGATGGTCCGTCTCCGTCTTCGGCGGGAGCTCGGGGACGATGCCCGGGTCGGACTTCTTGCGGCGCAGCAGGAACGGGCGGACCAGCCGGGCCAGCCGCTCCACCGCCTCGGTGTCCTCGCCGTTCTCCACCGCGCGTGCGTGCCGGGCGCGGAAGGACTTCAGCGGGCCGAGCAGCCCGGGGGTGGTCCAGTCGAGGAGCGCCCACAGCTCGGAGAGGTTGTTCTCCACGGGGGTGCCGGTGACGGCCACGCGTGCCGGGGACGGAATGGTGCGCAGCGCCTTCGCCGTCGCCGAGCTGGGGTTCTTGACGTGCTGGGCCTCGTCCGCGACGACCAGGCCCCAGGGCTGCTCGGCCAGGCGGGTCGCCGCGGTGCGCATCGTCCCGTAGGTGGTGAGGACGAAACCGCCGTCCAGGCCGTCCAGGGAGCGGTCCGCGCCGTGGAAGCGGCGGACCGGGACGCCGGGGGCGAAGCGGGTGATCTCCCGCTGCCAGTTGCCCAGCAGCGAGGCCGGACAGACCACCAGGGTCGGTTCGCGGCGCGCCCGGCGCAGATGCAGCGCGATCACGGTGACCGTCTTGCCGAGCCCCATGTCGTCGGCGAGGCAGCCGCCGAGGCCGAGGGAGGTCATCAGGTCCAGCCAGGCCAGGCCCCGCAGCTGGTAGGCCCGCAGCCGGGCGGCGAGGCCCGGCGGCGGCTCCACCGGGACGATGCCCGCCGTCAGCCGGTCCCGGAGCGCGGCCAGCGCGCCCACCGGCACCGCCTCCACCGTCTCCCCGTCGACCTCCGCACTGCCGGTGAGGGCGACCGACAGCGCGTCCACCGGGTCGAGCAGGCCCAGTTCACGTCTGCGTGCCTTGCGGACCAGCGCCGGGTCGACCAGCACCCACTGGTCGCGCAGCCGGACGACCGGACGGTGGGCCTCTGCCAGCGCGTCCATCTCGGTGTCGGTGAGCGGATCGCCGCCGAGCGCCAACTGCCAGCGGAACTGGAGCAGTTCCTCGCTCTCGAAGAATCCCGTGCCGTCGGTCGCCGAGCCCGGCGCGGGGCGCACCACCGCCGTCGCGGTCAGGTCCTGTGCCAGGTCCCTGGGCCAGTGCACCGCGACCCCGGCCGCACCCAGCCGGGCGGCCGCCACGCCGAGGAGGTCGCCCAGCTCATCCTCGGAGAGCTCCAGGACGTCCGGCGTCTCCCGTGCGGAGAGCCGGTCCAGCGGCGGCCAGACCCGGGCCGCGCGGCGCACGGCCAGAGCGGCGTCCACCCGCGCCCGGGGGCCGAAGGCCGTGTCCGCCTCCCCGGCCCACAGCGCCGCCGCGTCGACCACCAGGGTCGGGTCGGCCAGGCTGTGCACCTGCACCACCGCGGCCCCGGCGCGGTGGGCGCCCTCGCCGTCGTCGAACAGCTGGTACGCCGACAGGTCGAGGCGCAGCGAGATCCGCACCCCCGCGTCCATGCCCGCCGCGACCTCGGCGGCCCAGTCGTGCGCCCCGGGCAGTCGCTGTGGTGCGCGCGCCGCGAAGGGCCGGCCCACGGCATGGGCGGCGGCCGGGGTACGCGGCAGGGTGTCCGCGACCGCGTCCAGGAAGGAGCGCACCAGGTCCTCGGGCTCGGGCAGCTGGAGGGGGCCCTTGCCGGGAAGCGGCACGGCGTGCCCCTCGTACGGGAGGGCGGCGGCGACCGCTCTGAGGTGGGTGATGTCGTCGGGCTCCAGCGGTCCGGCCCGCCAGGCGTCGTATCCGTCCGGGGTGAGCCCTGGCAGCAGCCGCCCTCGCGCGACGAGCCGCAGGGCGTGCAGCGCCGCCGCGCCCCAGCAGGCGGTGGCGGGGTGGGCACCCGGGTCGCGCCGGGCCCGGGTGAGCAGCGGCAGGGCCTCAGCGACCGGCAGCGACAGGGCGGGCACGGTGCCCCGGCGCGCTCCGGTCCCGTGCCGCCGTGCGACCGTCAGCTCCTCGGTGTCACCCGGCGGCGGTGCGCCGCCCTCCGGGTCCCAGAAGGCGAACCGGCCCTGCCGGGGCAGCGGCGCGGGCAGAAAGACCGCCGCCAGCCGTGTGGACACGGCGGCCTGAGCCACCTGGTCCGTCATACGTCCGGTCACCTCCCGCCGCTCCGTCGGATCGAACGTCTTCGACTGTAAGGGCGGGGTCTGACAATCGGCTCCGGCTGCCGCTCACCCGCGGGCCCGCACAGGGCCGTCAGGAACGGGCCGGCGGGCCCCTCGGGAACAGGCGGGAAGAGACCCCCGGGAACGGGCGGGACCGTCAGGGAATGGTGCGGGAGACCACATACACCCTGGGCTGCTCCGGCACGGACTTGTCCACCATGATGTCCAGGGTGGGCGCGGGGTTCTTCTGTGTGTGGACCAGCCCGTACCAGGTGCTCCCCACCGCGAAGTTCCAGCCGACGACCTGCTGGTCGCGTGCGTTGATCGCGAGGTCCGCCTGCTTCAGCGCGTCCTGGGTGACCTTCAGGGCCCCGAGGAACTCGGTCAGACCGGCCTCGCTGGTGGTGAACTGCGCGTACATACGACTGGTCTTCCAGTTGTTCGTCTCGTAGTACGCGACACCGGTGGCGCCCTTCGGGATCGCCACATGGTAGAGGCGGCGCTGCACGCGCGAGGGCCAGGCCGAGGTGAGCCCGGTCGCCGAGTACTTGGCCTCCTTGAGCCGACCGCTGTCCCGGCTCTGGTTGGCCGAGATCACCAGATAGCCGGCCGGGACCCCGATGAGCAGCACGATGATCAGCAGGGTGAGCGTCCGGCGGCGGATCATCCGCCCCCTGCTCTCCGGGGGACGCTGCGGTTCGCCGACCGGGGAGGACTGATGCGGTATCGGGGTGGTCGCCGTCACAGCGCCTCCTTGGCCGTGCGACGCGCCTCCGCATAGCGCTCGTACCGTTCGTACCGCTCCACGCGGCGCCGGTTGGCGCGCCGGAAGCGGCGGGCGACGAGCCGGGCGAGGTCCGCGGCGCCGACCATACCGGCCTCGGGACCGAGCTGGGCCCGTGCGATCCGGGCCTCGGGGCGGTAGCCGCGGCCGGTGAGCTGACGGCGGAAGGCGTCCCGGGCCGGGCCGATCAGCAGATCGTCGGCCGCGCTGACCCCGCCGCCGATCACAAAGCAGGAGGGGTCGAGGGCCGCCGCCAGGTTCGCGATGCCGACGCCCAACCACTGGCCGATGTCCTGGAGCAGCTCGACGCACATCGGGTCGCCCTCACGGGCCAGCTCGGTGATCATCGGGCCGGTGATGTCGGCGACGCTGCCCTTGACGTGCTCGATGATCCCGAATGCCACCGGGGAGTCGGCGGCCGCCAGCTCCTTGGCCTCGCGGACCAGGGCGTTCCCGGAGCTGTACTGCTCCCAGCAGCCCCGGTTGCCGCACGGGCAGCGATGACCGCCGGGCACCACCTGCATATGGCCGAACTCCCCGGCCACCCCGAACTTGCCGCGCTTGACCTGGCCGTCCTCCAGGATGGCGCCGCCGATGCCGGTGCCCAGCGTGATCATGACGAGGTCGTCCTCGCCGCGTCCGGCGCCGAAGCGCCACTCGGCCCAGGCGGCGGCGTTGGCGTCGTTGTCGACCAGGACGGGCACGGCGAGCCGACCGGCGAGGCGGTCGCGCAGGGGTTCGTTGCGCCAGGACAGATGGGGGGCGAACAGGACGCGATTGCGGTCCGCGTCCACCCAGCCGGCCGCGCCGATGCCGACGGCGTGCACATCGTGCCGGTCGGAGAGGTCCAGGACCAGTTCGACGATGGTGTCCTCGACAACCTTGGGGCTCTTGGACTTGTCCGGCGTCTCGGTGCGGAGCTTCTCCAGGATGTTGCCGTCGGCGTCGACGACCCCGGCCATCACCTTGGTGCCGCCGATGTCGATGCCGACGGTGGGAACACGCGGCGCCGTGAGGTGGGATCGGCGTTCACGCGTGCCGACGGTCCGCAGGACGGTGGCCCGGGCGGTGCCGCGGTGCGTGAAGTCGCGGTAGCTGCTCATCGCGCCGATTCTGCCTCACCCGTGGCGTCCTCCGCACGGCGGCACGGATTCGGTGACCTCGGGCACACCGCCGGTGCCCCCGGAAGAAGAACACGACGACGAAGGACAGGACGAAGGACAGAAGGAAGACAGAGGGGAGGGGAGGAGGGAAGAGGAGGAGGTCGGGGGCGGAGTCCCGTTCGGCCCGGCTCAGGACCGTACGAGGAGCTGGAACTCGAACGAGTAGCGCGAGGCGCGGTAGGTGTGGGTGCCGAACTCCACGGCCCGGCCCGTGTCGTCGAACGTGGTGCGCTCCATGGTGAGCAGCGGGGCGCCCTCGGGCTCGTCCAGCCGCTCGCCCTCGAGCAGGGTCGCGGCGCGGGCCCCGACGGACTGCCGAGCGCTGTGCAGGGTGATCCCGGCGGCGCGCATCAGACGGTAGAGGCCGGTCGACTCCAGCTGTCCGCTGTCGAGGGCGAGCAGGCCGGTGGGCAGGTGGTTGCAGAGATACGCCATCGGCTCCCCGTGGGCGAGGCGCAGCCGCTCGATCCGGTGCACCTCCTGGCCTTCGGGCACCGCGAGTGCGGCGGCGATCTCGGCGGAGGCGGACACCAGGGTGTTGAGGAGCACCCGGGTCGCGGGGCGCTGTCCGGCCGCCTCCAGGTCGTCGTAGAGGCTGCTGAGTTCCAGCGGGCGCCTCACCTGGCTGTGCACGACCTGGGTGCCGACGCCGCGACGGCGTACCAGCAGGCCCTTGTCCACGAGGGACTGGATGGCCTGGCGGACGGTGGGCCGGGAGAGTCCGAGCCGGGCGGCCAGCTCGATCTCGTTGCCCAGTAGGCTGCCGGGCGTCAGCATGCCCTGCTCGATCGCTGCCTCCAGCTGCTGGGACAGCTGGAAGTACAACGGGACCGGGCTGTTCCGGTCGACGCCGAGGTGGAGCGAGACAGTCGGGTCCACGTCTGGTTTGGGCACGGGGCGAGCGTAGCTCCGGTGCCTGATGACGGGAAGTTGTGTAGTCCGATTGTCAGGACAAACAATTGACACGCCGGGGGGTGCGGCCTCAGCTTGTTCCCATGCGCATCGGACTCATCGGAGCAGGCCGGATCGGCACCTTCCACGCGGCCACGCTCAGCCGTCATCGCGAGGTCGGCTCGCTCATCGTCACCGACGTCGACCCGGCCCGGGCCAGGGGGCTGGCGGACCGGCTGGGCGAGACCGCGGCACCCGGGGTGGACGAGATCTTCACCTGGGGCGTGGACGCGGTGGTGATCACCGCGGCGACGGTGGCCCACGCCGACCTGATCGGCCGGGCGGCACGCTCCGGACTCCCCGTGTTCTGCGAGAAACCCATCGCCCTCGACCTGCCCGGGACCTTAGCCGCACTCGCCGAGGTCGACACCGCCGGGACGATTCTCCAGATGGGTTTCCAGCGGCGCTTCGACGCGGGCTACACGGCCGCACGGGAGGCCGTGCACTCCGGCAGGCTGGGGCGGCTGCACACGGTCCGTGCGACCACGGCCGACCGGACGCCGCCGCCGGCCGAGTATCTCCCGCTGTCCGGCGGCATGTACCGCGACTGCCTGATCCACGACTTCGACATGGTGCGCTGGGTGACCGGCCGCAAGGTCGTGGAGGTCTATGCGACCGGGTCCGACGCAGGCGGGGCGATGTACCGCGCGGTGAACGACGTGGACACGGCCGCGGTCGTGCTCACCCTGGACGACGGCACCCTGGCCGTGGCGACCGCGACCCGTACCAACGGCGCCGGCTACGACGTCCGGATGGAACTGGCGGGCGAGCTGGACACGGTCGCGGTCGGTCTGGACGACCGTACGCCGATCGCCTCCACCGAGGTCGCCGGTCCGCCGCCCGCGGACAAGCCCTGGACCGGCTTCCTGGAGCGCTTCGCCCCCGCCTACGAGGCCGAGGTGGCGGCGTTCGTCGAGGTGGTGTGCGGCGAGCGGGCCAATCCCTGCGACGGCCGTGAGGCGCTCCAGGCGCTGCGCGTCGCGGAGGCCTGTGAGCTGTCCCGCCGGGAGAGACGCCCGGTGAACCTCGGGGAGATCGAGAACGCCCCCCGCACCGTGTGACCCGCGCCCGGCCGGGCTTCCCGCCACGGCACCTCCCCGCCACGACGTGTCCGGCCGGGCTCCCCACCACGGTACCTCGGGGACGCCTCGCACCGGCCCGACGATCCCGTCGCCCGGTCCGGGCCGGAGGCCATCGCCACTGGACCGGACCGCGCCACAGGCCCTCGGCCGCGCGGCCCCGACCGCACGGCCCGGGGCCGCTTCCGTACCCCGGGCCGCACCGCGATGTCCGTCAACGGCGGGTCTGCTGCCCGAACAGCTCCACCGCCCTGCGGACGTCCGCGAGGCCCCCGGCCAGAGCGCTGACCGAGCCGATGGCCCCGGCGACCAGCAGCAGGGAGCGGTGCAGACGCGGGATCTCGGGGCCGCCGCTCAGGGCCATCTCGGCCAGCGCGGCAAGCTCCTCCTCGGCGATCGCACGGTCCGGTAACTCCCCCGGATGCGCGGCCAGTTCACGGCGCAGCCGGGACACCGTGGTCCACAGTCCCACCGCCCTCGGGTCCTCTTCGCTGCCGGTCCACGGCCGCTGTTCCAAGCTCCGCAACGCAGCTCCCCCCTTGCACCCCGTGGTGCGCACGGCGTCGGTACGTCGCCCGGTACCCCGTGGCGCATATCGGGCGCCGGGGACGCGCGCCAGTAAACGCCACCCCGGTACGCCGGCGCCACCGTACGGACGGAAATTCAGCCCCCGGGAAGGGGCGTACGAACGGTGCCGTGGCCGCCCGGCCGGTTCACCCCGGCTCCGCCGTCCTCTCCGAGTGGCCCAGGGGCCTTCCCGGTGCCACACGGTCGCGTACGAGCCGCTTGACCGCCGTCGGCTCGGGGAAGCGCTGCTCCTTGCGGTCCCAGACCACCTCGTCGTCCACCCGGACGACGAAGACGCCGCCCGTGCCCGGCTTGAGCGCGAGCTCGGTCAGCTCGGACTCGAACGTCGTCAGCAACTCCTGTGCCAGCCAGGCCGCCCGGGGCAGCCAGCGGCACCGGACGCAGTACTCGATCTCCACACGATGGCTGTCCGTCATCCCAGGTGCACCGACCAATCCTGTTGTGCCGCCGGTTTGCCGTGCAGATCCGGAACGCGCTTGAGCCAGTCCGGACGGCCTTCCTGGGTGCGCGCCGCCCGTGCGGCCTGCTCGTCGGCGAGTTCCCGCCGGGTGGGGAAGTCGGTGGGCAGCCAGCTCTCCGACGCCTTGGCGCGGGCGGCGAGATAGTCCGCATAGGCGTCCCTGACCTCCTCGGGGGTGGCGAAGCCGGGCTCCTCGGCCAGCCAGGCGTCCGGCACCTCCTCGGTGATCTCGCGCAGCAGGTCCCTGGTCACCCTCGGCGAAAGTTCCGCCTCGGCGGCCCGGGTGTCCGGGGCGAAGTGCCCGAGGGCGTGGTGGCGGAAGTCGTACGCCTTCTCCGGCGAGGAGGCGTCCCAGCGGTGGTGGAAGACCAGCGCCGCGCCGTGGTCGATCAGCCAGAGCTTCGGGGGTGCGGTGCCGAAGGTGGGCCAGACCATGAGGTTGGAACTGTGCACCGTGCGGTCCACGTTCACGGTCAGGGCGTCGAGCCAGACGATCCTGCCGGCCTCCAGCGGGTCGACCGTGCAGGCCATGGCCACCTCGGGGGTGAAGTCCCGGGCCCCGGGGAGGTAGTCCATGCCGAGGTTGAGGCCCGGGCTGGCGTCCAGCAGATCGCGCACCTCCTGGTGCGGTTCGTGCGCGGCGAGCGCCGGGTCGAAGTGGGCGAGGACCAGCTCGGGCACCCGCAGTCCGAGCCTGCGCGCCAGCTCCCCGACGATCACCTCGGCGACCAGCGCCTTCACTCCCTGTGCGGAGCCGGTGAACTTCATGACATACGTCCCGAGGTCATCGGCCTCGACGACACCGGGCACGGAGCCGCCGGAACGCAGGGGCTCGAAGTAGCAGGTTGCGGTGACCTCTCTCAACATCTTCCAAAGCCCCACGGCCTGTTTGTCTTGCATTCCATGGCCAGCTCCAACGCGATGCAGCCCGGCGCACCCTTCGTGCGCGGCGGAATGATACCGGCCTCGGCCGGAGCGGGCGGCCCGAACTGCCGACCACCGTTCGTGGGCCCGCCCGCTAATGCGCCTCGGCGACCAGGTCACCGAGGTGGAGCCCGAGGCGCGGTGGGGGTGTGCGCTGGAGGGCGAGGATGGCGGCGTCGTCTCCGAGAGCCCCGTGGCAGTGGGCGCTCAGGTCCCGCTCGATGTGCTGCACCAGTGCCTTGGGGCTGCTCCTGGTCCAGAAGGCGATTCGTTGTTCGAGCGGATAGAAGTTGCGGTCGCGGTCGCGGGCCTCCACGACGCCGTCGGTGTAGAGGAGCAGGCTGTCACTGAACTGGAAGCAGAACGAATGCGTGGGGTGATCGTCGGGTGCCAGCCCCCACATGCCCAGCGGGGGCGCCGGGTCCTCGCACGACAGGCATCTCACCTGGCCACGTCTGACCAGCAGGGGCGGTGGGTGTCCGCAGTTGATCATCCGTGCCACGGGGCTGTGGTCGGAGAGCTCCACCAGAAGGGCGGTGATGAAGTGCTCCTCGGCCTCCTCGTCCGTCTCGGGGAACTCGGTGAGGTGGCGGCAGATGCTGCGGTCCAGGGCTTCAGCGAGGGCAGGCAGTGTGGCGTAGCGGTGGGTGGCCTCGCGGAACGCGCCCAGCAGCATGGCTGCCTCTCCCACCGCGGCAAGCCCTTTCCCTCTGACATCGCCGATGATCACACGGGTCCGGCCGTCGATGCGGGCCGCCGCGTACAGGTCACCGCCCATGGCGGCTTGCTTCGCGGCGGCCAGGTACGACGACGCGATGCGCAAGGGGCCGAGCCGATCGGGCAGCGGGCGGAGCAGGGCCTGCTGTGCGGTTTCGGCGACAGACCGCACTTGGGCCAGTTCACTGGCGTTCCGGTCGCGCGCGAAGGACATCAGCGTGGCGATGATCGACAGGAGCGCGAGCCCGACGAGTTGCGCGTAACGGTCCTCGGCCAGGCCGATCTGAAGTTCATCGATGAGGCGATGGGCGCCCACGGCCAGCGCCCCTATCAATGCGGTCAGCCGATAGCCGGCGAATGCGGTGGTGATGGCGGGCGCCACGACGAGCAGTGGGCTCAGGTGGACATCCGGCGGGGCGCAGATGTCCGCCACGGAGATGGCCACGATCAACACAAGGGGGATCGCCACCAGAGCACGGCGCAACTGCCATGGCTGCCGGACGAAGGCGAAGTATTGCGCTGCCTCCATATCCCCAATATGCACCCGCGGGCGAGCGGCTTCTCGGTGGTTCGCCGCCCTGCTCGCCAAAAGGTCCGCGAACGCAGGCGACGCACCCGCGTCTCACCGGGCGGCCAGCGGATTGGGGAGCGGAAGGTAGCGCGCGTCCGCGCCGTCCGCGCCGGTCCAGCGCAGCAGCAGATTGGTCTTGCCCGGAAGGGTGGGGGAGGCGAGCAGGGCGGGGATCTCGGGGAGGGGGTGGCGGGCCAGTTCGGCGCGGGCGGCGGGCCAGGGGTCCCAGCCGGGGTGACGTTCCGACAGCAGTGCGGCCGTCTCCACGAGATTGTTGACGACCAGGCAGTAGACGAGCCGCTCCCAGCCCGCCTGCCGGGACACGTCCGTCAGGAGCTTCACGCCCTCCGCGTCCCGGAACAGCGCCTGGACGGGCAGGCCGGTGGCGGCCACCGCGACCAGGGTGTTCTGCAGATGGGCCTCGACGACCACGCCGTGCCGGTCGAACGCCTCCAGGGCCGGTGGCACGACCTGGCGCAGATAGGCCGTCCACCAGTGAGCCGGGTCGGTGAGCGCGTCCAGCGGGTTGCCCTCGAACCCCTCCACCAGGGCCGCGGCGAGCAGCGGGGTGGTGCCGGGCAGGACATGGGGGCCCAGTCCGTCGCGGACCAGGACGGCCAGTTCCTCGAAGGCGAAGCCTGCCGTGCGGTAGCCGCGGTCGCTCAGCCAGGCTGCCGGGCCCGGCAGCCCCGCGAAGGCGGACACCGCCGCCTGATCGGTGCGCCGCAGCTCGACCAGGTCATGGCGCCACAGCCGGCGGATGTCGTTGGTGATCCGCACGTCCAGGCTGAACTTGAGGAACAGGTCGTCGCCGGGGAGGTACACCGTGCGGATGGCGGCCGTGGGGCCGGCGGGCCGCGCCGTCTCGCCGAGCCGGACCAGCCGTCCGTCCTCGAAGGCCTCCCGGATCTCCAGGCGGCCCGCGACCAGCGCGAGCTGCCAGGGGTGCGCGGGCAGCAGCCGGTAGCCGCGCGGCGCGGTGCCGAGCGCGTCCAGCGCCGTGGTGTCGCCCTCCTCGACGACCGTGTCCTCCCGCACCCCCAGCAGGGCGAGCGGGAAACGGGCGTACGCCTCGGGCGCGTACGGCAGCCATTCGGCGACGGGGCCGCCGCCGCGCGCCTTGGGGGCGGGGTGGTGGGGGTGCCCGGTGACCAGGGACTGCTCGGAGCGGAGGTACGGGTCCTCGGGCGCCGTCGCCCGGGCGCGGGCGGCGAGGATCGCGGCCACCGCCTCCCGGCTGTCGATCATCTCGCCGGGCAGTTCGGGGTTGGACAGGCCGGTGGCGCGGCGCAGCTCGTCGGCGGTGAGTTTGACCAGCTCGGCGTGGGTGAGCGGAACCCAGCGGCCGTCGGCGTACACCTCGGGGTCGCGGGGCCGGCGTCCCCCGCGCACTCTCAGCAGTCTCCCGCAGGACCGCAGCCGGTGGACGCCCTGCTCCCCGGCGGGCTCCGCCGCCTCCCGGAGCAGACAGTTGAGCAGCGGCGCCATCGCGTAGGCGTCGGCGCGCTCGGGAAGCTCGTCCCTGGAATGCATGGAGTCCACACGATCCATTCGTTCCGTACGGTGCACTGCGCTGACGATCAGTATGTCGGTGGAGGGCCGCCGCCCACGATCCGGTGCCCGTGGTGGATCATCTCCACCATCGGATGCGGATGCCCGTGGTGATCCGTCGCCGGGATCCGGTGTCCGAGGTGGGCCACCCCGGTGGCGCTCCACCGCCACGCTCGCTCCGCCGGCCGTGGTGTCCCCCACCACCGTCCCGTCCCCCCTGCCCCGGAGGAACCCGACCGTGCCCCCTTCCCCCTGCGCCGTGGCCGAGGAGCAGCTCGCCGGTGAGCTCGACTCGGTACGGCCCGCCCTGTCGGCACCGTACGCGACCGCGCTCCCCGGTGCCCGCTCGGCCGTTCTGTCGCGTCTGTGGCGGGCCCTGGCCCATGAGCCGCTGCCGTGGATCGCGCGCCGGGAGACCTCGGGCGGGGAACTCACCCTCCATCTGACCGACGGGCGCCGGTTGCACGGCCCGCGCGCCGACCCGTATGCGACCGCCGCGTACGTCGACGAGGTGCGGCTCGGCACCCGGGCGTACGACCGTGCGGGGGATCTGATGAGGGCGCTCGGGGTTCCTCACGGTACGGAGTTCGCCGGTGAACTCGACCACGGTACGGCGTCGTTGGCACTGTCACGGGCGGATCAGCCACAGGACGCGGCGGAGCCGGTGACCGACTGGGCGTGGGAGCAGCGGGTGGTCGACGGGCACCCCTACCACCCCAACTGCCGCTCCCGACAGGGTTTCTCGGTCGCCGAACAGCTCGCCTACGGGCCCGAGCACCGGCAGGTGGTGCGGCTCGGCCTGGTGCCCGTGGAGGACGCCCTGGTACGGGGCGACTGGCCGGCGTGGCTGTGGGACGGGGGGCGCCCGCTGATCCCGGTCCATCCCTGGCAGCGGGCGCATGTGCTCGGCGTACCGGCGTCGGAGGGCCCGGCCGCGCATCCGCTGATGTCGCTGCGGACCCTGGCCCTGGCCGCGGACGGCCCGCATGTGAAGACCGCCCTCAGCGCACGGCTGACGTCCTCCGTGCGGAACATCTCGGTGCGGTCCGTCGAGACCTCCCGCACGGTGTCCGACTTCGTGCAGTCGGTCGTGACGCGCACCGGGGCGCCGCTGTATGTCACCCGCACCCTGGGAGCGGTCAGCGCCCACTCCCCCGATCTGGGGGCGGTGCTGCGGGAGTCGCCCGCGGTCCACGCGGACCCGGCGGCCGGTGAGCGGGTGGTCCCGGTGGCCGCCCTTCCGCTCACCGGGCTGCCCTCCTCCCCCGAGTGGCTGGCCGGCTTCGCGCGCCTGGCCCTCACCGCCGGTCTGGGGCTGCTGGAGGCGGGGGTGGCCCTGGAGGCGCACGGCCAGAACCTGCTGGTGGTGCTCTCGTCCACGGGTGCGCCCCGACGGCTGGTCTACCGTGACCTCGCGGACATCCGGGTGAGCCCGGCCCGGCTGGCCCGGCACGGACTCAGGGCCCCGGAGCTGGCCGCGCGGATGGTCACGGACGACGAGACCACCCTGCGCCGCAAGCTGTTCGGCTCGCTGGTGGCGGGCGCGCTGGCCGCCACGGCGGGTTCCGCTCCCGCGCTGCGGGCGGCGCTCGAGGCCGCCGTACGGGATCTGCCGCACGGTCCCGATCTGGCGGCCCTGTGCCGAGAGTCGCTTCCGGCGAAGGCGCTGACCCTGATGAGGCTGACGCCGCGCAGGTCAGGGGACTTGTGGGCGCGGCTGCCCAACCCCCTTGTTCCCCAGGGGGACTCCTACGCTCCATGAGGTCGTTTTGAAGCACACCCCTTCCGGTCAATAGGATCCGCCGATGATCACAAGACAACGGCTGGCGGCGGGAGTCTGTACTCTGCTCGCCGCTCTGGCGGCCGGGATCGCGGTTCCCGCCGATGCCGTCGCCGACGAGACCACTCCTCAGGACCCGCCCAAGGTCAATCTCGTCCTCGACGTCAGCGGCTCGATGCGGGCACGGGACATCGACGGCGACAGCCGGATGGCCGCCGCGAAGCAGGCCTTCAACGAGGTCGTGGACGCGACACCGGAGGATGTGGAGCTCGGCATCCGGACGCTGGGCGCCAACTACCCAGGAAACGACCGCAAGACAGGGTGCAAGGACACCGCGCAGCTCTACCCGGTCGGGCCGCTCAACCGCGACCAGGCCAAGGCGGCCGTGGCGACCCTCCAGCCCACCGGCTGGACGCCGATCGGCCCCGCTCTGCTGAAGGCGGCGGACGACCTGGAGGGCGGCAACGGCCCCCGTCGTATCGTCCTCATCACCGACGGCGAGGACACCTGTGCCCCGCTGGACCCCTGCGAGGTGGCCCGGGAAATCGCGGCCAAGGGCGTGGGTCTGACCATCGACACCCTCGGCCTGGTGCCCGACGTCAAGCTGAACCGGCAGCTGAGCTGTATCGCCGAGGCGACCGGCGGCACCTATACGTCGGTGGAGCACAAGGAGGAACTCTCCGGCAAGGTCAACCAGTTGGTGGACCGCGCGGCGGACAAGGTGGTCACTCCGGTCGCCGTGGACGGCACCGATCAGTGCAGCGCGGCGCCTTCGCTGAAGTCCGGTCTCTACACGGACCGTGAGGAGTTCGGCCGGCACCGCTACTACCGTGTGGAGCTGGAGCCGGGTCAGGAGCTGCGTGCCTCGGTGAGCGTCGCCGACGACCGTCAGGTGGCTCCCGACTACGGGGTGACGCTGCGGGCGGTCACGGAGCACGGACGGGAGATCGTCCGCGGTGAGGCCACCGGCACGGGCCGTACGGACGTGCTGTCGACGGGCCTGCGCTATCCGAAGCCCGAGAGCGACGACGAGAGCACGCCCGCCGAGACGGTGTGCCTCGAGGTCGCCAACTCCTTCTCCCCGGCGGCCGGTGTCAAGACCACGCCGGGTCTGCCGCTGGAACTCACCGTCGATGTCGTCGCCGGTCCCGACCGGGCGTCCGACGTGGCCTCCTTCGGTCTGGGGCGCGGCTGGTGGCTGCTCGGCGCACTGGTGCTGACCGGCTTCTTGGCGGGTCTGTTGTGGGGCTGGCTGTCGCGCTGGCGGTTCGCGATCTGGAGGACCAACTGATGCGTTTCCCAAGAGCTTTGAGCGCGGCGGTCCTGCTGCTCGGCATGGCGGTGTCCCCGGCGGTCGCCGACTCCTCGCCCTCCGCGAGCCCGTCCGAGGACGACGGCGCCCCCACCTCGGCGGGCACCTCGTTCCGTACGGCGACGGAGATCGAGCAGGGGCAGCAGGCCACGGCCAACGCCTCCACGGGTGACTATCTGTACTGGTCGTTCCCGGCGGACGCCAAGACACGGCCCACCGTGAAGGCGACGGTGAAGTTCACCTCGTCGTCCCGCAACGGTGGGCAGACCTGGCAGCTCGATGTGTACGACGGTCTGCGCCGCCGCCAGGCGTGCCAGTACGGGACGCAGACCCGCACGGCGGCCACGGAGGCGGCCTCCGTGGAGCTGGCCTGCACCCTGCGCACGGTCCGCGCCTGGTCGGAGCCGTGGGCCGACGACCCGCTGCCGGGTACCTACTACATCCGGGTGACGGCCGTGGGGGTGGGCGCGGGCGACCTCGGGCTTCCGGTGGACACCGAGGTCCGGGTGGAGTCCAAGGACATCGGCGGCGCGGCGGCGGTGGACGGTTCGCTGGCCGAGCCGCTGGTGCCGGGCATCGCGACCACCTCGCAGGAGTCCTCCGACTCCGAGGCGCCCAAGCTGTTCTCGCTCAAGCCGGGTGGCGGCTGGTCGTCGGGCTGGTGGTCCGACCGCTGGGTGTGGACCGGGATCGGCGGCATCCTCGCGGCCCTCGCGGGTATCGGCGGCTATGCGCTGACCCGCGGCTCGGGCCGCCCGTCCCGCATACCGCCGGGCGTCTGAGCCCCGAAGCCGGTGGCGGAGGCCCGTCGCGCCCTGTGGGGCGCGGCGGGCCTCCCGCTTTCGGCCGCCGGGGCACCGTGTCCGGCACCGAGAGCGCCGCTCCGGAGGCGCCGCTTCCCTCAGCCGGCGCGCAGCGCCTTGGCAAGAGGCCCGCCGCCCGAGACCTCGACGCGTCCCGCCTCGACGGCCTGACGGAGCGTCAATCTCCCTCCGCCCAGGTCTGTGCAGGTGTCCGCGTCGAGAGCCAGCAGGGCGTCGGGCTCCTCGGGGGCCGCTCCGTCGCCGTAGACCGGGCCGTCCGGGGCGCCGAGCCGCAGATGGAACCGGCCCTCGTCCAGCCGGACTTCGACCAGTCCCTCGCCCTCCCTCTCCAGCAGGCGCAGCAGCGGCAGGGCGAACCAGTGCGCCCGCACCGCGTCCGTCGGCCTGCGCTCGGCCAGCGCGGGGGCGCCCCAGGTCCCGAGAGCCTGCAGCACGGGCAGCAACTCCATGCCCCGTCCGGTGAGTTCGTAGACGGACGCGGCCCCGGGCGGCGGCAGCCGACGTCGAGTGGTCAGGCCGTCGCGCTCCATGTCCTTCAGCCGGGACGCCAGGACGTCCGTGCTCACCCCCGGCAGATCCGCGTGCAGATCGGTGTAGCGCCGCGGTCCGGCGAGGAGTTCACGGACGATCAGGAGGGTCCAGCGGTCGCCGACGGCATCGAGGGCCCGGGCCGTGGAGCAGTACTGGTCGTAGCTTCGGCGAGGTGACATGCGACGCAGTCTAGACATGTTGTTGGACTTTCCAAGCTGCTACTTGGTAAAACCAAGCAACACCAGATACCGGAGAGGATGCGGCGCATGGAGTTCCGGCAGTCGAGCAAACTCAGCGAGGTCTGTTACGAGATCCGCGGCCCGGTGATCGAGCACGCGAACGCGCTGGAGGAGGCGGGCCACAGCGTGCTCCGCCTGAACACCGGCAACCCGGCGCTCTTCGGTTTCGAGGCACCGGAGGAGATCCTCCAGGACATGATCCGGATGCTGCCTCAGGCGCACGGCTACACGGACTCGCGGGGCATCCTCTCCGCCCGCCGCGCCGTGGCCCAGCGCTACCAGGAGCGGGGCATCGAGGTCGGCGTCGACGACGTCTTCCTGGGCAACGGCGTCTCCGAACTGGTCTCGATGGCCGTCCAGGCACTGTTGGAGGACGGCGACGAGATCCTCATCCCCGCCCCGGACTTCCCCCTGTGGACCGCGGTGACGACCCTGGCGGGCGGCACGGCGGTGCACTATCTGTGCGACGAACAGTCCGACTGGTACCCGGACCTCGACGACATGGCCGCGAAGATCACCGACCGCACCCGGGCCGTGGTCATCATCAACCCCAACAACCCGACGGGCGCGGTCTATCCCAAGGAGATCGTCGAGGGCATCCTCGGCCTCGCCCGGCGCCACGGCCTGATGGTCTTCGCGGACGAGATCTACGACCAGATCCTGTACGACGACGCCGTGCACCACTCGGCCGCCGCCCTCGCCCCCGATCTGGTGGTGCTCACCTTCTGCGGGCTGTCCAAGACCTACCGGGTGGCGGGCTTCCGCTCCGGCTGGCTGGTGGTCACCGGCCCCCGGCAGCACGCACGGGACTATCTGGAGGGCCTGACGATGCTGGCCTCCATGCGTCTGTGCGCCAACGCCCCCGCCCAGTACGCGATCCAGGCCGCACTCGGGGGCCGCCAGTCCATCCAGGAACTGACCGCCCCGGGCGGCCGGCTGCACGAACAGCGCGACCGCGCCTGGCAGAAGCTCAACGAGATCCCGGGCGTGAGCTGTGTGAAGCCGAAGGGGGCGCTGTACGCCTTCCCCCGCCTGGACCCCGAGGTGCACCGGATCCACGACGACGAGAGGTTCGTCCTCGACCTGCTGCTGCGGGAGAAGATCCAGGTGGTCCAGGGCACCGGCTTCAACTGGCCCAACCCCGACCACTTCCGCATCCTCACCCTCCCGCACGCGGACGTCCTGGACACGGCGATCAGCAGAATCGGCCGCTTCCTGAACGGCTACCGGCAGTAGCGACCGCCGCCGACCGTCGGCGTAAGACCGGTCACACGCCCCGCGCAGGGTTCCTCACCGGCGCGGGGCGGCTGCGTACGGTGGGACGGTATGCAGAAGCACGACAGCGCGACAGCGGGACAGGGAGGGCAGGCGTGGGCGATCTCATTCTGGTCCGGCACGGTGAGACCGAGTGGTCGCTGTCCGGGCGGCACACCGGGCGGTCCGACATCCCTCTGACCGAGAACGGCCGGGAACAGGCGCGTCGGCTGGCTCCGCTGATCGCACGGCATCGCATCGCGGCGGCGTTCGTCAGCCCCATGCAGCGGGCCCGGGAGACGGCCCGGCTGGCCGGGATCGGCGGGGCGCGGGTGGACACGGATCTGTCCGAGTGGGACTACGGCGGGTACGAGGGCGTCACCACCGTCGAGATCCACCACACCCGGCCGGACTGGTTCCTGTTCACGGACGGCGTCACGCCCGGCCCGCCCGAGTTCCCCGGGGAGGGCCCCGAGGAGATCGGGGCGCGCGCGGAGCGGATGCTCGCGAAGATCGACGCGGCGCTCGGCGACGCGGAGGGCAGTGTGGTCGTGGTCTCGCACGGGCACTTCCTGCGGGTGCTCACCGCGCGGCGGCTGGGGCTGCCCGTGGCGGCGGGCGCATTGTTCCAGCTCGCCACGGGGACGATGAGCCGGCTGAGCACGGAGCACCGCCGACATGTGGTGGCCGGCTGGAATGTCAGACCCGACACCTACTGTTCCCATGGGTCCCTCTCCGCGGGGGAGGCGGACCCCGGGGAGCCCTGACCGGCCTCCGTCCCGCGGGAAGGAGCACGTCATGACCCGACCGCCGACCACGGCTCAGCGACGCGTCATCGATGCCGCCGATCCCCTGACCGGGCGGCTGCGGGGGACGGACGCCCAGCTCGCGGCGCTGGTGAAGCGGGGCCTGGCCTTCCGCCATCCGCGTCCACCGCACGAGCACTTTCTGACCCCGGCAGGGCATCGGGTGCGGGAGACACCCGCGGAGGAACCGGCGCAGCCCCCGGCGCCCGCGGAGTCCGGGGTGTTCGCCGCACGCGTCGGCGGTGAGGAACCGTCGGACACCACCCCCGCCCGGCTGCGGGAGGTGCACGGCGCCTGGCAGGGCCTGCTGGAGCTGCGCCGGATGACCAACCCGGGCGGCGCCAGGGACCGTCCCTGCGCCTGGGAGCGCGCGCATCTGGTGCGGGCCGCCGCGCTCGCCCTGGAGGCGGCGGGGCACCGGCCCGCGACCGGGGACGGCGACGGCTACCGGGTGCGTACGACCCCGCAGCCGGAGGCGGTCGCCGTGCACCAGCCGGACGTCGGGGCCCTGCGCGCCTGCGCGGCCACGCTGGAGGAGGCGGGCTGGCAGGTGAGCGAGCACACGGAGCCACGAGGCCGCACACGCTATGTACTGGCGTCGCCCCGGCGGGCATGACCTGGCGCCCCGACAAGCGACGTTCCCCCCGAACGCGGCGGACCCGCGGCGCCCTACGCGTCGAGCTGCTCCGGCCGGTGCTCGGCGTCATAGCACGCACGCGCCTCGGCGATCGCCACCCGGTGCCGCTCCGCCCAGTCGGTGAGGGACAGCAGGGGCCGCGGCCGTACTCGGGCCCGGGGCTGTGTCCTCCGCACGGCACTTGTGACACCCCCGTGACAGAGGGAGTGACCCCCCTCACAGTCCGGGCGGTCCGCGCCCTGGTGAGGTGGGCGGATTCATCTCACCGAGGGGGAGGATCCTCATGCTCGTGGGTCTCGCGGTCTTCGTGCTCTGCGGCATCGGTGCGCTGATCGCCCTGTTGGGGGTCATCGGGGTGGCGCTCCCGGGCCGGCCCCAGCCCTGGCAGAAGCATCTGGTGCACCGCGCGGCCTGGCTGACCGCGTCCGCCGCCGGCGCCGTCTACGGGCTGGGGCTCGCCTCCGTCCTGGCCTCCGAGCACGAGTTCGGCAACGGTGCCGACTCGATACCGGCACCCGCGTGCCGCGACGGCTTCGACGAGGCCACGGTGCAGTACCTCAGCCACCACCGGGCCTCCTATCTGCCCCTTCGCTTCGACTGCGTCCGCGACGACGGCACCGTGTACGCCAGTTCCCCCAGCTACACCTGGCTGAACGGGCTGTCGTTCACCCTCGCGGTGTGCTGCGCGCTGCTCGTCATCGGCGCGGGCTATGCGACGGAGCTCCGCGCCCGGAGGGAGGCGCGCGTTTCCGCCGGTACGGAGGCGCCCCGTTCCGCCGCCGACGCGCAGCGGTGAACCGCCCGGACGCACCGGCGCCGCGCGCCCGTCCGCAGCAACCTCAAATCAACCTCTGAACCCCGGCCGGGAGGCTTCAACTCCCCGTGTGCGTGGGCAGTTTCTCCGTACAAGGGCCCGCCGGCACGGGGGCGGCGGGCCCTGCGGCAAGGGGCTGAGCGGCGGCACAGGCACGGGACCGGATGCAGGGGCCGGACCCGACGGAGGCGACCCATGGGGGTGGGACGCTCCGCAGCGCCGCCCAGCCCCTGTTCTGCCGTGTTCCGGCAGTCGGGGCCCGCCGACTGTGCCGATGACCGACGTACCCACCGGCCCCGCCGCCATGGCGCAATATCCGTGTGGCAGGGGCACCGCGCACTGCGCGAGGAGGGGTGCCGCTCGGGCACCAGGGGGGGCGGCCGACATGAGCCGGAGGCACGAGAAGGCGGCAGCACGGGCCTTCGAGGCGGCACAGGCGGCCGAGCGTGCCCGGCGCCTGCGGCGGACGACCTGGTGGCACCGCGTCTGGGGAACCGCCGCGGCACTCCTCGGTGTGGCGGCGGTGACGGCGACAGCCGTACTGCTGGCCTCGGTGCCCGGCGCGCTGGAGGACGTACGGGCGTATCGCGCGGCCCGGCCGTGCCCGTCCCCGGTGGCCCCGGCCGCCGACTGTCTGCGCACGGTCCCGGCGACCGTGCGGGGCAGGACCATCCAGGAGCGGCAACGGAACCCGCGGTACATGCTCTTCCTCGACGGCCCCCGCGGGGTCCCCGCCGAACTCGAGATGGACGGCCCGGACCCGTTGCTGAGCAAGCTCCACAAGGGCGACACCGTGACACTGACCCGCTGGCGCGGCTACACCACCGCGGTCAGCGAGGGCGGCGTCACCCAGGAGTCCGCCGACACCCCCGACGGTGAGCCGGAGGCCCTCACGGCCCTGGCGCTCGCCCTGCTGGCCGTGGGCCTCTTCGGCATGTACGCGGGCGCCGTCGCCGCCCGCCACGCGTCCCGCCATGCCCGGGAGGGGCTGCCCGTCCGGATCGAGTCGCTGGGCATCGCGACGTTCTGGGCCGCCGTGGCCGCCCTGCCCGCCGTCATGGTCGGCGATCACACCGGGCCGGTCGGCGTGGTGGTGAGCTGGCTGGCGCTGCTGCTCCTGATCCTGCTGATCGTGCTGCGCGTGGAGAGGAAGAGCCGCGGACGGCACTCCCGCCCGTATGTGCGAGCCCGGCGGAACCACGGCTGAGGGCGAGCGACCGTACGGCCGTCCCGCGGGGCGGCGCCTCACCGGGACGACGCCGCCTCGCGGGGCACCACGGGACACCGCGGCGGAATACCCGTGCGGCGATTCCGGTCCCGTGCGGCCGTGCGGCGTCGTCCGTCACGGCGGCACGATCACCGGAAGTCCTCCTCCCGGTACTCGCTTCCGGAACCCGCCGCGGTCGCCTCGCGCAGCTCGATCCGGCGGATCTTGCCGGAGACGGTCTTGGGCAGTTCGCCGAACTCCAGACGGCGGACGCGCTGGTAGGGGGCGAGGGTCTCGCGGGAGTGCTCGAAGAGGACCTTCGCGGTGTCCGGTCCTGGCTCCCAGCCGGCGGCGAGCACGATGTACGCCTTGGGGACGGCGAGGCGCAGCTCGTCCGGGGCGGGCACCACCGCAGCCTCCGCCACCGCCTCGTGTTCGAGGAGCGCGCTCTCCAGCTCGAAGGGGGAGATCTTGTAGTCGGAGGCCTTGAAGACGTCGTCGGCGCGGCCCACATAGGTGATGTAGCCGTCCTCGTCCCGGGAGCCGATGTCCCCGGTCCGGTAGTAGCCGCCCGCCATGGCCTCCGCCGTACGGCCGGGGTCGCCGTGGTAGCCGGTCATCAGGCCCACCGGCCGGTCGGACAGGTCCAGGGAGATCTCGCCCTCCGTGGCACCGGGCGCCCCGGTCACCGGGTCCAGCAGTTCGATCCGGAAGCCCGGGCTCGGCCGGCCCATGGAACCGGTCTTCAGCCGCTGTCCGGGACTGTTGGAGACCTGCACGGCCGTCTCCGTCTGCCCGAAGCCGTCCCGGATGGTGACGCCCCAGGCGCGCCGCACCTGCTCGATGACCTCGGGGTTGAGCGGTTCGCCCGCGGCGACGGCCTCGCGCGGCGGGGTGCGCAGCTGGGTGAGGTCGGCCTGGATGAGCATGCGCCACACGGTCGGCGGGGCGCAGAAGGTGGTGACGCCCGCGCGGTCCATCTCGGCCATCAGCCGGGGGGCGTCGAAGCGGGTGTAGTTGTGCAGGAAGACGGTCGCCTCCGCGTTCCACGGGGCGAACAGATTGGACCAGGCGTGCTTGGCCCAGCCCGGGGAGGAGATGTTCAGATGCACGTCCCCGGGCCTGAGGCCGACCCAGTACATCGTCGCCAGATGACCGATCGGATAGGAGACATGGGTGTGCTCGACCAGCTTGGGGCTGGCGGTGGTGCCGGAGGTGAAGTACAGCATCAGCGGGTCGTCCGCGCGGGTGGGCCCGTCCGGCTCGAAGTCGGGGGCGGCGGTGTACGCGTCCTCGTAGGCCCGCCAGCCCTCGGGGGCGCCGCCGACCGCGATCCGGGTGTAGTCGCCGGTCACCTCGTCGAACTTGGCGGTGTCCCCGGCGCGCGCCACGACATGACGGACCCGGCCGCGCTCCACCCGGTCACGCAGGTCGGCGGGGCCGAGCAGCGGGGTGGCCGGGATGACGACCGCGCGCAGCTTCATCGCGGCCAGCGCGGTCTCCCACAGTTCCGCCTGGTTGCCGAGCATGACCAGGAGGCGGTCCCCGGCGCTCACCCCCCAGGCACGCAGCCGGTTCGCCACCCTGTTGGAGCGCTCGGACAGCTCGGCGAAGGACAGGGCGACGGCGGCGCCGTCCTCCTCCACGATGTGCAGGGCGGTGCGGTCGTTCCCGTCCGCGATCGCGTCGAACCAGTCGAGCGCCCAGTTGAAGTGCGCGGGGCGCGGCCAGCGAAAGCCCCGGTAGGCCGAGGCATAGTCCTCCCGGTGCGCCAGCAGAAAGTCCCGTGCGGCACGGAACGACTCCGTCGCCTCGCTGTTCGCCGTCATGTGTTCTCCTCATCGCCGGACAGCCGCCCACGCCCGCGGCAGGCGGCGTTCGCCCGGCGGGGCGGACGTTGCCTGACGCGGCACTAGCATCGTGTAATCCGTGATAGAGGTCTCACCACCCCCGAACGGGGGTAGCCGCGACGAAGGGGTGAGCGGATGGCGGCCGACGCAGCCGAGGCGGTGCAGGTGCGCGGCGCGCTGGTGCGGCTGCGGCGGGCCACGGGGCTGCCGGTCGCCTTCGGCGGGCTCGTGGAGAACGGGCGGCGGCAGATGCGGATCAGCGAGCTCAACGGCAACGCGACGACGGCGCTCAGCTCGCTCGCCGTGGTCTCCGGCAACGGTCTGGGCGGCAAGGTGGTCGCACTGTCCCGGCCGTGCGCGGTGACGGACTACTCGGCGTCCCGGCAGATCAGCCACGAGTACGACGTGGCGGTGGCGACGGAGGGCCTCAAGTCGGTGCTCGCGGTCCCGGTCGTCGTACGGCGCCGGGTGCGCGGTGTGCTGTACGGCGCCCTGCGGACGGCACAGCCGCTGGGCGACCGGGTGCTGAACGCGGCCGTGGCGGCGGCGCGGGACGTGGAACAGTCCCTGGTCGCCCGGGAGGAGGCGCGCGCCCTGCTGGGGGCGGTACGGGAACCCGAGGCTCCCGCCGGCGCGGCCTGGGAGCGGGTCCGTGACGCCCATGGTGCGCTGCGGTCCCTGGCACAGCGGGTCGAGGACCCCGTGCTGCGGACCGAACTCCTCGCGGTCTGCGGACGGTTGGCGGGCGCGGGCGCCCCGGTCCGGTCGGCGCGGGCGGCGCACCTCGCCCCGCGGGAGGTGGACGTCCTGTCGTGTGTGGCGGGAGGCTCGACCAATGCGGCCACCGCGGAGCTGCTGGGGCTGCGCCCGGAGACCGTGAAGGCGTATCTACGGTCGGCCATGCGGAAGTTGGGTGCGCACACCCGCTGGGAGGCGGTCGTGGCGGCACGACGGGCGGGGGTTCTGCCGTGAGCCGGACCGAAGGCCGCGGGACCGCCCTCGGCCCACCCGCCCGCGCGGCCGTGTGGCACCGCTGCTGCGCACCGCCCGTCGACCACGGGTTCTCACCTCGTTCACGTCGTTGAATTCCTCTGTACAGCCCCGCTGTTGTCTGCCTCACCGCTGCTGCTGGCCGAATTCAGACGTCTCTTGCTTAGCATGGGCCAGCGAACGACACACGAAGGGGAGCGGTCACCGTGCGACGGGATTTCCGGGAGCCTGTGAGGCCCCGCCCCGACCTGGTCATCGGCCGGGAGAACCTGCTCATCGGCCGGGAGGACCTGGTGGCGGGGGCGCGGGAGCAGCTCGCCGCCGGGGGGAGCGTGCTGGTGCACGGCCCGGCCGGGATCGGGAAGTCGACGGTGCTGCGCGCGCTGGCCGAAAAACGCGGCCGCGAGGTGCACACCGTGCTGCGCTGCTCGGCGACCGAGTCCGAATCCCACCTCCCCTTCCTCGCCCTCGCCGATCTACTCGGTCTCGTCATGGACGAGGTCGCCGCACAGCTGCCCGCCCCGCAGCGCACCGCCCTGGAGTCCGCTCTCACCGGCCGCGGCGAGTCCACACTGCAACGGGACGGTCTGGCGCTGCGGCTCGCGGTGCTGTCCACGCTGCGCGCGCTCGCCGCCCGCGGTCCGGTGCTGATCGTCGCCGACGATCTGCAGTGGCTGGACCCGGCCAGCACCGAACTCCTCGGCTTCGCGGCACGGCGTCTGGGCGGCACCCCGGTGCAGCTGCTGTGCGCGGTCCGTACCCACAGCGAGCCGCAGGGCCGGGAGCACCACGGCCAGCTGGACACGGCCCCGCCGGGCACCCTCACGCTCAGAGTCGACCCGCTCTCCCGCCCCCAGACCGCCCAGCTCCTGAGCCACCGCGGCTACTCCGGGCTGCCCCGCTCCATCGTCCGGGACATCCATCGCACCAGCGGCGGCAACCCGCTGTTCGCGCTGGAACTCGGCCGTGCCCTCGTCGAGAGCCCGACACCGCCGCGCCCGGGTGAGCCGCTGCCCGTGCCGACCTCGCTGCGCGCCCTGGTGCTCAACCGGCTGGAAGCTCTCTCGGCACAGGCGCGCCGCACCCTGCTGGTGGCCAGCGCGGGGGCCCGGCCCACCCTGGCGCTGCTGCGCGCGGCGGGCCGGGAGAACGCGGAGGCGGAGACCGCGCAGGCCGCCGCCCTGGGGCTGCTGGTGACCGAACAGGACGCGCCGGGCGTGCGGTTCGCTCATCCGCTGATATCGGCCGCGCTGTATGCGCAGGCCGGTGCGCAGGAGCGGCGCGACGCCCATGCCGCGCTGTCGACGGCGGCCTCCGATCCGATCGAGCGGGCCCGGCATCTGGCGCTGGCGACCACCGGGACCGACCCCCGGGTGGCCGCACGTCTGGGTGAGGCCGCTGCCGCCGCCCGGGACCGGGGCGCCCCCTCGGTGGCCGCGGGGCTCGGGCTGCTCGCGGCCCGCCGTACGCCCGCGGACGTGCTGCCGGGTCCCGAGGCACGGCGGCTCCAGGCGGCCGAGGACGCGCTGACCGCCGGGGAGACCGACCTCGCCCGGGACATCGCCCACGATGTGCTGGACCGTGCCACCGATCCGGCGGACCGGGTACGGGCGTGGATGGTGGTGATCAACTCCGCCGGGCATGCGATGGCCGAGGTGGACGCGGCGTTCCCGCAGGCGCTGGTGGACGCGGGCGACGACCCCCGGTTGCTCACCCTGGTGCACTATCTGCTCGGCTGGCGGGCCGTGCTGGTGGAGGGGGACTTCGGACAGGCCCGGGACGAGGGCGCGCTCGCCGCGGAGCTGGCGGCCCGGGCCGGTGACCGGCGCAACGAGCTGCTGGCCCTGGCCTTCCAGGCCCACGCCGAGACGCTGATGGGGCATCCGGACGCGCCCACGACCATCGCACGCGCCCAGCAGGAGCCGCAGGACCCCCGGGTGGCCTGCGACCACAACGGCCCCGGTGCCGTGCGGTTCCGCTGGCTGATCATGAGCGACCAGCTGGCCGAGGCTCGCACCGCGGTCAGCGCGCTGCTGCGCGAGGCCCGGCGGCGCGGGACGGTCGAGGCCGAGGTGCACTTCCTGCGCGGGCTGGCCGAGACGGAGCTGCGGGCCGGACACTGCGGACGAGCTCTGGATCTCGCGCGGGAGAGTCTGCGGCTGTCCCGGGACACCGGCATCGGCGAGGCCCCGAGCGCGATGCTCGCCTCGTTCGCGGAGGCCGCAGGCGGCGAGGTGGACCGGGCTCTGGCACTGGCCCGCGAGGCGGTGGCACGCACCGAGCGGAACGGCGATGCGATCTATCTGTCGCGGGCCCTGGCCGCACTGGGCCACGCCCAGCTGGTCGCGGGGGACACGGAGGGGGCGGTGCGTTCGCTGCGCCGGGTAGGGGAGTTGGAGGAGGGGCTCGGGGTCACCGATCCGGCCAGGGGACGCTGGCACGGCGATCTCGCCGAGGCGCTGGTGCGCATCGGGGAGCCCGCCGAGGCTCAGGCGCTCGTCGACGCCGCGCGGACCCGGGCGCGCCGGCTCGAACGGTCCGGCGTGCTCGCGGTGCTGGACCGGGCGGAGGCCCTGGTCCGAGCCGGGCGCGGGGAGACGGAAGCCGCCGAACGGCAGTTGGCCGCGGCCCGGGACCGGCTGGCGAGGCTGGGCCAGGGGCTGGAGGAGGCCCGTACGGCCTATGCGCTGGCGGAGGTGCGCGCCCAGGGTCGTGGACCGGTCTCGTACGCCGAGGCGGCCCGTCTCTTCCGGCGCTGCCGGGCGATGCCCTGGCTGCGCCGGGTGGAGACGGTCGCGGCCGGCGAACCGGGCCGGCCGGCCCGGACCACGGCCACCCTCGAGTGCCTCGCCGCGACCGAACGGCAGGTCGCCGCGCTGGTGATGGAGGGCGCGACCAACCGGGAGATCGCGGCACGCCTGTTCATCAGCGTGAAGACGGTGGAGGCGACGCTCACCCGGGTCTACCGCAAGCTGGGGATCCGCTCCCGGGTCGACATCGTCCGCCTGGCGGCGGGGCAGGGCTAGCCGCAGCCACGGAGCGCTGATGAACCGTCAGGCCGTGCCGTGCGCGGGGACCGAGGGTTTTCCCTGCCCGGTTCCCTTAGGGGGTTCCCTCATTGGGAGGGGAACCCTCCGGCTTCTAGCGTGAGGGCATGCCGCTCGCCCGGGTACCCCCCACCCCGGCGGCCCCCACCGGCGGCCCGTGAGGAGACTCATGTTCGCGCCCGACCGCGCCAGAGCGACCGTCGCCGCCTGCACGGCCGCACCGCCGCACCTCCGTGGCACCTTCGCCGCGGCCCGGCCGGTCGCTCTCCCGTTCCGGACGGCCGTCATGGACGGGCCCGGCGTCCTCGCCGCCTCCTGAGCACCGCTCAGGCACAGACCAGGGGGCGTTGCGGGCCTCCACGAGCGGCCCGCAACGCTCCCTCACCATCTTCTCCCGTCCCGTCCCGGCCTCCGCGGCCCGCCGGGTCACCGTCCTGGCGACGTCACCTTCCCGGTCCCGTACGAACGGCGGACGCCCGGCCCCGCGGTGTCACGGACGAGTCGCCCCGTCCGCGACACCCCGGTCCGGGCGTCCCGTTGCGCGTACCGATCAGTCGGTGATCTCGGTCCTTCCGTTCACCGCGGCGGGCGCGGTGCCGGTCCGGCGGGACATCCCCTTCAGCAGCTCGGCGAGGTCGACTCCCGTGGTGGAGCCGAGGAGTTCGATGCCCTGGGCCACGTTGTCGGCGACCGCCCGCGGGATGCGGCCGGCACCGTCCGTGGAGATCACGGTCATCTTCTCCACCGCGCTGAGCGGCTCGGAGGCCTTGGCGACGATCTCCGGCAGCGCCCCCACGACCATCTGCAGCACCGCCGCGTCGCCGTAGCGCTCGTACGCGTCGGCCTTCTTCTCCATGGCCTCGGCCTCGGCCGCACCCTTGGCGCCGATGGCCGCCGCCTCGGCCTCGCCCTCCAGCCGGACCGCCTCCGCGATCGCGCCACGCCGGGCCCGCTCGGCCTCACCCTGCTTGAGACCCTCGATGGCCTCGGCCTCGGCCAGCGCGCTGCGGCGCTGCTTCTCGCCCTCACCGGTCAGGCGGGCCCGCTCGGCCTCACCCTGGGCGGCGGCGATCGCGGCCAGCCGCTCGGCCTCGGCCTGCTTGACGCGGGCCACCCGCTTGGCCTCGGCCTCCTGCTCGGCGGCGTACCGCTGGGCGTCGGCCGGCTTGCGGACCTGGGTGTCGAGCTGACGGTCGGTCAGTGCGGCCTGCCGCTCGGCGACCTTCTCCTGCTCGATCAGGATGTCCTGCTGGCGGGCCGCCTCGGCCAGCGGGCCGGCTGCGGCGGCACGGGCGGAGGCCTCGTCGGTCTCTGCCTTGATCTCGGCCTGCTTGAGGTAGAAGGTCCGCTGCGCGACCGCTATCTCCTCCTCGGCCTTCAGCCGGGCCTGCTCCGCGGCGCGGCGGGCCACGGCCTCGGCGATGTCCGCCTCCTGCTTGGCGCGGGCCGCCTCGGGCCGGCCGAGGTCCTCCAGGTAGGAGCCCTCGGTGGTGATGTCCTGGATCTGGAAGGCGTCCAGGGCCAGGCCCTGCCCCGACAGGCTCGCCTCCGCCTCCTCGGCCACCTGGCCGGCGAACGCCGCACGGTCCCGGATGATGTCCTCGACCGACATCCGGCCCACGATCGCCCGCAGCGCGCCGGAGAGCACTTCCTGGGTGAAGCCGACGATGCCGTCCTGCTGCATCAGGAACCGCTGGGCCGCGGCGCGGATGGCGTCCTCGGTGCCGCCGACCTTGACGATCGCGACACCGTCCAGGTTGACCTTCACACCCCGCAGGGTGACCGCGCCGCGCACCGCGACGGGGATGTGCCGCGAGGACAGGTCGAGACTGAACTTCTGCTGGACGAACGGGACGACGAACACACCGCCGCCGACGACGACCTTCTGACCGCTGTTGTCGGTGAAGACCTGACCGGTCTGCGGATCGGTGGCCTTCTTGCCCCGCCGACCCGTGATGATGAACGCCTCACTCGGCCCCGCCACCTTGTAGCGAGTGATCACGACCAGCGCGATCAGCACGAGGAGAACGACGACTCCCACCACCGCAATGATGACAGGACTCATGACAGTACCCCCGAATCACATGGGAGGATGAAAATCCATAGGAAATGACATACCGGACGACGGGCCCGGGACGGCGCACGGCACACACGAGGGGCCGAGGCCCCGGGAGCCGACGGCCGAGGGCGAGGTCCGCACGGCCGCCCGCTCAGCGTTCCACGGGACGGACCACGACGGACGTCGAACTCGGCGACGCCTCCACCCACACCTCGGTGCCGCGGGCCACCGGTACGGTACTGCGCGCGGCGAACTTCACCGGCTGACCCCCCAGTTGGAGCAGCACCTCACCGAAGCCCCCGGTGGGGATCGCGGTCACCACCTTGCCCGAGGTGCCCACGAGATCACCCCCGTTGGGTGTGCTCGCCGTCTGGTCGCGCATCAGGGCGCGGCTGAAACGATACGTCAGCCAGGCCGCCGCCAGTCCCGCCAGCACGCCCACCCCCGTGGCCGCCGCGGGACCGATGTCCGTGACACCCAGGGCGATGGCCCCGCCGAAACCGGTCATCGACACGAATCCGGCGATGACCGGCATCGACAGCCACCCGTCCAGGACGCCGTCCAGCGCTCCCCCGAACGCGCCGTCCAGTACTCCGTCGAAGACCAGCGACAGGGTGAGCAGTACAACCCCCGTGATGCCGAGTCCGAGAAACCAGGCCATGTGCACCGTCCCCCTCTCCCCTGCCGCTGATCTCCGGCTTGGCCGAATCCTCACATACGACAAGAGCCCGTTTCACTGCCGTGTCCCGGCAATCTTCACACGCTTTTGATGCCGTCCTCCGCCCAGGGACCGGCATCGGGACCCGGCGGACACCCGCCCGACATCCCCCGGACACCCGCCCCTCCCCATCCGTCCCGTCACCGTTCGGGCGGCAGGTCCTCCGCCCCCGGTATCGCGGTGCCGATCACGGTGGTCAGCCGGCGGTAGGCGGCATGGGCGGTCACCAGGCGGGCCAGTGCGGTGCCGATGAGGGCGGCGCCGAGCAGACAGGCCAGCCACCAGCCGTCGCGGCGTACGGCCCAGGTGAGGGTGCCCTCGGGCGGGATCGCGAAGCCGTTGAGGAACAGCCAGCACAGCACCGCGGTGCCGGGGGCGGCGGTGAAGCGCGCGCATCCGCTCAGGACGGCCGCCAGCACGGACAGCGCGATCAGGGCGAGCAGCGGTCGGCCCGGGCCGGCCACGGCGTTGAGGAGCGCCACCAGCGCCAGCCCGCCCCCGAAGGCCCCGGCCCACACCAAGGGGGTGGCGACGGGTTGGGGCACGGGCCGGGCCTCGACGCCCAGGGACACCCACTCGATCATGCTGACGCTTCCTTCCGGTCCTGCCGGCGCCGACCGGGCGCGCGACGTCACGGCGGCCGCGGGGTCGCCGGGACCCCGGGCACGGATCGTTCCACTGGTCTTCTGCTGCTCTTCGACACCGGAATCCATCGGCGGAATCCGGGTCCGCCGTTAGGGTGGCATCAATGTTTCCCAAAGAAACAGTCAAAACGAAGCCGAAGTCGGGAGAGAGACAAGTGGGGGCTTCACGTATGAGCAGTACGCCGTTGCCGGGCATCGGGGTGCGGTACGACCTGACCACCCGGGAGCAGCGCCGTCTGTCGGTCGTGGCGCACCGGGACGGTTCACGGACGCTGAGCGCCTACCGGGACGACGATCCGGACGCCTGCGCCCTGTCGGTGCGGCTGACCTCGGGAGAGGCGGACACGCTCATCGACGCGCTGATGCCGTCGCACCGCAGCCCGAACCTGTTGTCGACGACCGAGCTGGGGCTGGTCGCGGAACGCATAGAACTGTCGGCCACATCACACTGGAACGGACGGCTGCTGGGCGACACCCGGATGCGCACCGAGACCGGTGTCTCGATCGTGGCGGTGCTGCGCCTGGCCGAGGCGACCCCCTCCCCCGGCCCGGCCTTCCGGCTCGCCGGCGGGGACATCCTGATCGTCATCGGCACACGCGAGGGCGTCGAGGCCGCCGCCGTGATCCTCGGGCGGGAGTGACCGTGCATTCGACCGCGGTCTTCCTGATCGAGTTCGGCGGGATCCTCCTCAGCCTGGGGCTGCTGGGGCGCCTCGCCGGACGGATGGGCTTCTCACCGATCCCCCTGTATCTGCTGGCCGGCCTGGCCTTCGGCAAAGGCGGGCTGCTGCCGCTGGACACCAGCGAGGAGTTCGTGGCGACCGGCGCCGAGATCGGCGTGATCCTGCTGCTGCTCATGCTCGGCCTGGAGTACACGGCCAGCGATCTGGTCTCCAACCTCAAGACCCAGTACCCGGCCGGCCTCGTGGACGGGGCGCTCAACGCGCTGCCCGGAGCCGCCGCGGCACTGCTGCTCGGCTGGGGCCCGGTCGCCGCCATCGCCCTGGCCGGGGTCACCTGGATCTCGTCCTCGGGCGTGATCGCCAAAGTGCTGGGCGAACTGGGCCGGCTCGGCAACCGGGAGACACCGGTCATCCTGAGCATCCTGGTCCTCGAGGACCTGTCCATGGCGGTGTATCTGCCGATCCTCACCGCGCTGCTCGCCGGGACCGGCATCGCGGCGGGCAGTGTCACCCTGGGCATCGCCCTCGGGGTGGCCGGGCTGGTGCTGCTGCTGGCCGTGCGCTTCGGCCGTCACATCTCCCGCTTCGTCTCCCACGACGACCCCGAGAAGCTGCTGCTGGTGGTGCTGGGCCTGACCCTGCTGGTCGCCGGTATCGCCCAGCAGCTCCAGGTGTCCGCCGCCGTCGGGGCGTTCCTGGTCGGTATCGCGCTGTCCGGTGAGGTCGCCGAGGGCGCGCACAACCTGCTGTCGCCCCTGCGGGATCTGTTCGCCGCGGTGTTCTTCGTCTTCTTCGGCCTGCACACCGACCCCACGGACATCCCGCCGGTCCTGCTGCCCGCCCTGGCCCTGGCCGCGGTCACCACCGTGACGAAGATCGTCACCGGGTACTGGGCGGCCCGCCGCGCCGGGATCTCCGTCCGGGGCCGCTGGCGGGCCGGTGGAACCCTGGTCGCCCGCGGCGAGTTCTCCATCGTGATCGCCGGACTGGCCGTCACCGCCGGGGTCGAGCCCGCGCTCGGCCCGCTGGCCACGGCCTATGTGCTGATCCTGGTCGTTCTCGGCCCGATCAGCGCCCGCTGGACCGAGCCGATCGCCCGTCGCCTGACCGGCCGGTGGGGCGCGCCCGCGACCGCGACGCCCGACGCGGCGCTCACGGCGCCGCAGGCCGCCCTGGACGACCAGGACACGGTCGGCCACCGCTGACCGAGGGGGTCCCGGGCGCCGTCGCCCCGCCGCGGCGCCCCGGGACCACCGCCCAGCACATCGTCCACGCCTCAGAACGCACCCCTGAGGCACGGCCGAAACGGGGCGGGCGGCGGAGGTGCGGCCCTTCTCGGCCGGGGACGCTCGCGGCCTCGCCCGGACCACCGACGTCTCAACGGGGCGCCGTGATCGCCGTGGTGCGCCGGGCCCGCTCGATCTCGGCGGCCGGAAACGGCGTCCGCTTGCTCTCGGTGCGCAGACGGCGGGCGAACTCGCCGAAGATCATGGCGGCCCGGGAATGCCGGTCGATGATCGCGGCGATCTCGGGTGGGACGCCGTCGGGCCGGTGGCCCGCGTCCCACGCGCGCAGGAACGTCTCGTGTTCCATACCGCCGCGCAGGCCGTCGGGCAGATGGTGGCGGAGCAGATGGCTCACGGTGTGGCAGCGGTCGTACCCGAGGTGGTCGGAGAGGAACTCCGCCTCGCTCGCCGACAGTTCGAAGCCGGAGCTCAGGGCGAGCCCGAAGTCCGCGAAGTAGAGCAGCCGGCCGTCGGTCAGGACATTGGCGAAGTGGGCGTCGAAGTGGACGAGTCCGTGCGAGCTCATGAAGTCGGTGCCGCGCGCCAGGGCTTGCTCCACCCACGGGTACGGCGAGCTCTCCCCGCCCTCCGGCGCGGCGGTCCGGTGGTCGTGCAGCCAGTCGGCGAGTGTCCGCGGGACGTGTTCCAGGAAGAGAACCAGGCTGGACGACGACCGGCCGATGGCCTCCAGCCGCTCACGCACGGCCGGTGATCCCTCCCAGTGCACGACCGCCCCGTCGATGCCCCCGAACTCGTCGGCGACCCCTTCGGGAGGGGAGTCGGGCAGGACGCGCCAGTGGTACATCAGCGGAAAGCCCTCGTACTCGTTCCCGAGGACCCAGTTGGTGGCCATGATGTGCACGGCCAGCTCCCGCCAGGCCCCGAACCCCGCTGAGCCCACCCCGTACTGGTAGAACATCGGCAGTCCGAAGAGGTTCGCCGTCGATCGCGCGTTCTCCGGCCGCGACTCGGTGTCCGTCAGGGGGACCCGTTTGACGAACACCCGCGTGCCGTCGATGTCCAGCTCCGCCGACCTGCCGCCGATGCCGGACCCGAGCGGGTCGGCGGCGGCCACGGCCTCGCCGAGCCGGCGGTCGCTCAGCAGGGACAGGTGCGTGGCCACGGTCCCATAGGTGGCGAGCCGTTCGGCATACCGCGGGTCCGGGTGGCGCATGGACGACTCCTCGGGGGCCGGAACCAGGGCTTCGGTGCTCTCACGCACGTCGTCGAGCCTATCCGCCGTGCCTGGCGAAGGAGGAAGCACGCGAAGTCGCCCGTAACACCGGCCGACACCGGGTGAACCCGCTCACAAGGGCCTGCCCGGCCATTCGAGCAGACGCGCGCCGATGACCGCGGTCTGGAGGGTGTAGCGGTGGGTGGGGTCGGTGGGGTCGTTGCCGGTCAGGGCCTGGATGCGGGCCAGCCGGTAGGTGAGCGCGCGCACGCTGAGGGAAAGCTCCCGGGCGGCCGCGGCGGCCACACATCCCGAGTCGAAGTACACGGCGAGGGTGTCCAGGAGCGGCTGTGCCCCGCCGCGTGCCGTCTCCAGCGGTCCCAGGGTGTGCTGGACCAGGTCCACCAGCGCTTGCCGGTCCCGGGCCAGGACGGGGAAGACCAGCATGTCCGCGGCGCGGAGCAGGGGTTCGTCGAGGCCCATGCGCTGGGCCACGTCCAGGGCGTTCAGGGCCTCCTCGTAGCTGTGGCCGATACCGACCGCGCCCGGCCTGGACCGTCCGACCGCGACCCGGCTCGCCCCGGTGACGGTGTGGACGAGCTTGGCGAAGTGGTTGAGCACGTCGTCCTGATGACCGCCGGCGATGCAGATCATCCGGCCGTCCTTGGTGGTGAACAGGATGCGGCGGTTCTCGAAGCGCGCGAACAGCTCGCCCGCGACCTGCCCGGGCACCGGATCGGACTCGTCGTACTTCTCCGGCCCCTCGGCCACCGCGACCGCATGGGTGCGGGACAGCCGCAGCCCGAACCGCTCGCAGCGCGAGGCGAGATGGCCCGGGTCCCCGCGCCGGTGGAGCAGATCGTCGATGAACTCGCGCCGGGCGGCCTCCTCCTTGCGGACGACCCGCCGCTGTGCCCGCTCGTATCCGTCGGCGAAGGCGTCCACCGCCTGCTCGACCACGGCCAGCACCGCGTCCGGGTCGGCCCCCGCGGGCCGGCTGGTGCGCCCGGCCGCGAGATGCGCCCGCACCAGGGCGCGCCACCCGAGTCCCGCCTCGGCCGCCCGGGCGCCCAGATCCCGGCGGGACTCGATCTCGTTGCGGGTCAGGCGGCGGCCCGTGGCGGCGGCGTCCTCGAGGATCTGCTCGAAGCCTTCCAGGAACGCCTCGGCGTTGCCGGGTTCGCCCCGTTCCCCCTTCTTCGACGCGATGACCGTCGGGGGCGAGAGGGGCATCGTCGAGCGCCGGCCCGGATATCGCTCTCCAGAGGGCCGGAATCTGTCCGGTGTCATGTCCACACGGCCGATTCTCCCCCACTCGTTCCCGCGCACGCGCCACCCCCGAGCTGTACTTATGGCCCCGTATGTGACGCATACGCAATGTGTAAGGTCACCCCGAGGTCTCCACCGGTAAGAGGGACAGCCGTACGGTCCGGTTGCGTTCCGCGCCCGGGCGGAACGCATGAAGGAATTGGCTGGCCAAGGCCCCCATCTTGTAGATTCATATGAACGGAGGCCCTCGGTCGTCGTCCCCATGCTGTCTCAAATTCAGTGCACAGCCGGGGAGGCACGGGCCCGGCCTCCGCACCCCCCGGCTCGGCCGCCCGGCCCGCCGTACGGGGACAGACGACGGACGGACAGGGAACGGCGGCGACGAGACATGCGGCTGCGCGCACTGCTGAACACCGACGCGCTGGGGCTGCGCCTGCTCGGCGGCGAGGACCAGCTGGACCGCGCGGTGCGCGGGGTGATGACCACGGACCTCAAGGACCCCAGCCGCTATCTCTCCGGCGGCGAACTGGTCCTCACGGGCCTGGCCTGGTGGCACGACCCCGCCGACCTCGAGCCCTTCGTCCGGATCCTCGCCGACGCGGGCGTCAGCGCGCTCGCGGTGGGCGAGGCGGAGCTGCGCGCCGTCCCGGACGAGCTGACCCTGGCCTGCGCCCGGCACCGGCTGCCGCTGTTCGGCGTCGACGAGTCGGTGGCGTTCGCGACGGTCACCGAGCATGTCGTGCGGCAGGTGTCCGGCGAGCGGGCCGGTGACCTGGCGGCCGTGGTGGACCGGCACCGGCGGATGATGACCTCGGGCCCGGCCGGCGGCGGACCGGACGTCGTCCTGGATCTGCTCGGCTCGGACCTGGACCTGCGCGCCTGGGTGCTCTCCCCGACCGGCCGGCAGATCGCGGGCCCGGTCCCGGGACTCCCGGCGCAGGTGCGCGCCGAACTGGCCGCCGAGCATCTGGCGGCGGCGCGCACCGACCGCCGGGGACCGCACCGGGCGACGGTCGGCGGAACGACGTACACACTCTTCCCCGTCCACGGCGGCGGCCACCGCCCCGGGACGGCCGGGGAGAACCGTGCGACGGCCGACACCCCGCGCGATCCGCGCGAGACGCTGCTCTCCGACTGGCTGCTCGCCGTTGAGGCGGACGGCCGCGACTGGCCCGAGGGCCGGCTCGATCTGCTGCGCGGCGTCACCCAGCTGATCGCGGTCGAACGGGACCGGCGGGACGCGGCCCGCACGGTGCGGCGGCGGCTGGCGCAGGAGGTCCTGGAACTGGTGCAGACGGGGGCCGCCCCCACCGAGGTGACGGCCCGGCTGCGGGTCGCCGCGCCGGTACTGCTGCCCGGCCTCGGCGCGGCCCCGCACTGGCAGGTGGTCGTCGCCCGGGTGGAGTGGGAGGGCGGCGAGATCGAGGGCGGCCCGGTCGCCCGGTCGCTGCTGGAGGAGATCCTCGGCGCCCCCGCCACGGGCGAGGAGCAGCCCCGCCCGGGCGGCCCGGAGCAGAACGACCGGACGGCGGTGGCCCACACCGGCGAGGAGGCGATCGCGCTGGTCCCGCTCCCCGCGGTCTCCTCGGAGCACGACGGCACCGAGTCGGGCGTCGCCGCCGACACCCTTCTGGAGGCCATCCGGGATCCGCTGTCCGCCGGCCTGGACGACGACGGGCGGCTGACCCTGGGCGTCAGCGCCGCGGTGCACTCCGCCGAGGGACTGCGCGGCGCCCTGGAGGAGGCGCGGCACGCCCGCCGGGTCGCCGCCGCGCGGCCCGGCCGGGTCTGTGCGGCCGGACATCATGAGCTGGCCTCGCATGTGCTGCTGCTGCCGTTCGTCCCGGACGATGTGCGCCGTGCCTTCACCGCCCGTCTCCTGGACCCGCTGCGCGACTACGACCGACGGCACCGCGCCGAGCTGATCCCGACCCTGGAGGCCTTCCTGGAGTCCGACGGCTCCTGGACCCGCTGCGCGACCCGGCTGCATCTGCACGTCAACACGCTGCGATACCGGGTAGGGCGTATCGAGCAGTTGACGGGCCGTGACCTGTCACGCCTGGAGGACAAGCTCGATTTCTTCCTGGCGCTGCGGATGAGCTGAGGTCACCGGGGTGGCACACCCGGCGCACGGCAAGGGACCGTGCGCCGTTCCTCTGTCCCACGACTTTGTGAATTCTTTCACCCGACCTCTTGGCCTCGCGCCCCGATCGGTGCTGGAATGCCGCCACCACTCAACAGCTCGATGGCGTGCTCGGGGAGGGCAACGTGGCGCATACCGCCATGTCTGGTACCGGAACGACCGCTGATGACGATCCACTCCGGACCGCGGTATGGCGGTTACGCTCACGCGCCTGCTGGGCCGACGCGGCGGCCCTGCTCCGCGGGCGGACGGCGCAGGACTCGCTGCTGCGGGCCGCGCTGCTCGTCGAGCGATGCCTGTACACGGAGCAGGGCTGGGCGGAGGCCGAGGACGCCCTGCGCACGGCGGAGGCGCAGGCCGACAGCGACGAGGAGCGGGGCGCCGCGGCCTGTGAGCGCGGGCAACTGGCGTACACGGCCACGCTGCACGGCGTACGGGACCGGGCGGACGAGGCGCGTGCCGCGCTGGGCCGGGCGGCGGCGCTGATCGCGCCGGACTCCCCGGACCGGGCGCTGCTGGACTTCCGGCGCGGGCTGCTCGCCGAGAATCTCTCCCGCTCCCCGCAGGCGGCCCGCGCCGCCTACCAACGCGCCCATGCGAACGCCGCCACCCACGGCGACACCCTGCTGCTCTCCTTCACCTGGCGCCATCTGGCCGGACTCGCCCTGCGCGACGGTGAGCTGGGCGAGGCGCGGCACGGGTTCGCGGAATCGCTGCGGATCCGTGAGGAGCTGGGCTATCTCGTCGGTACGGCGCCCGCGCTGGCCTCGCTCGCGGACACCGAGAGCGAACCGGAGGCCTCCCGGCTGCGGGCCGAGGCGGGCCGGCTGTTCCGGCTGCTGGGCGGGGTCCCGACCTGGCTGCCGCGGCACTTGGCCTCGGCGGGAGAGGCGACGGATCCGACCGGTCAGTAGCGGATCCCTCTCGGGACCGGACGGAAAGGCTCCGGGCCCGGGGCCGTACGCGCGTACGGCCCCGGGTCGGGGTCAGGGTGCGACGGTGAAGTGTTCTCCCACCAGCGAGCGCACTTCGGTCAGGTCCTGTGCGACCAGCGCGTCCAGCAGGGCCGTGTGTTCGGCCGCGTCGGCGATCAGGTCGGCGCGGCCGGGCAGGACGGGGCTCGAGACGAGGGGCCACTGGGCGCGGCGGTGCAGTTCCTCCGCGATCCGCACCAGCTGCTCGTTGCCCGAGAGGGAGAGCACCGCGCGGTGGAAGGCGCGGTCGGACTCGGCGTAGGTGGCCCGGCATCCACAGGACGCGGCCCGTACGGTCGCCTCGGCCAGCGGGCGCAGCCCCGTCCAGCGTTCGGCGGGCACCGTGCGGGCGAGCCGCAGCATCACCGGGACCTCGATCAGCGCCCTGACCTCGGCGAGCTCGGCCAGCTCACGGGCGTCACGCACCACGACGCGGAAGCCGCGGTTGGGGACGACCTCGACGGCGCCCTCCAGGGCGAGTTGCTGCATCGCCTCGCGCACGGGGGTGGCGGACACCCCGAAACGCTCGCCGAGCGCGGGCGCGGAGTAGACCTCGCCGGGTGCCAGCTCCCCCGCGACCAGCGCGGTGCGCAGGGCGTCCAGGACCTGCCGGCGCACGGAGGACCGCTGAACGACCGGGCGCCCGGGCTCGGTCTCCGGAGCAGCCCCGTACAGGGGACCTTCCCCGGCTCCGGACCGCTCGCCGGACCGCCGCGGCTCCACCACCCGGGGCCGCGGCAGGGGCGGCTCGCCATGGGTGTGCTCACCGCGCACGGAACCCGGGGCGGCACCCCGTTCGCGCCGGTCGTCCTCCGCGCCCGGAACCGACGGCAGCTGCGTGGTCCGCGTACGGGCGCCGACGGCCCCGGTCTCGGCGGAGCCCTCCGCATGGCGGGAACGGGCCTGCTCCACGGGCTCCTCCTCCGGTCCTGACGATGCTGCACATTATGCGGGACTTTCGTGGGGCTTGTTACCGCTCGTGATGCACCTTGGGCACCTTACGCTCCGTTTCAGCCGGGGATCACCTCGAACTGGACCGCGAACAGCCGGGGATCTCGGGTAAGGTAAGCCTTACCTACCGAATGCTCGTGGAACGGCGGTCCCTCATGCCCCTCCCCGCCTCACCCCTTTCCGCGGCCGCGGACGCCTACGCCCGGCTCGCCGAGGTGTACCCCGGGCTGACCGTCCTGGAGCTGGGCCCCGACGGCGACGCCCCCGAGGGTGAGGACTGGTTCCCGGCCGCCGAACTAGCCGCCGGCGGGGCCGCCCTGGAGGCGTTCCTGGCCTGGGACGAGGCACAGGTGGTCCGGGACTACGGACAGCGGGCCCGCCCGGACGTCGTGGCGAGCTTCGGACTGCACCGGTACGCCTGGCCGGCCTGCCTGCTGATCACCCTGCCCTGGTTCCTGCGCCGTCGGGTGCCCCGTCTGCCCGTGGAGCACGTCGCGTTCCAGCGCGCCCAGGGACGTATGGCGGTGCGCACCGGCGCCTTCGCCTGTCTGCCCGGGGACCCGGCGGCCGGACTGCCCGGCGCCCGGGTCGTGGCGGACGAGGAGGCGCTGCGGGCCGAGGTGCGGGCGGCCGTGGCGGAGCACCTGGGCCCGGTCCTGACGGGGTTCGGACCGCGCATGCGGCGGCGCGGACGCGCGCTGTGGGGCATGGCGACGGACGAGGTGGTCGAGGGGCTCTGGTACATCGCCCATCTGCTGGGCGAGGAACGGCGCGCGATGCGCGAGCTGGAGCTGCTGCTCCCGGGGGCCACCAAGCCGTACGCCGGTGCCGCCGCCTTCCGCGAGCTCACCGGCCCCGACGGCGAGACGCTGCCGACCCGCGACCGGGCGAGCTGCTGCCTGTTCTACACGCTGCGCCCCGAGGACACCTGCACCACCTGCCCCCGCACCCCGGACGCCGACCGGGTCGCCAAACTGGTGGCCGCGGCCGCCTGCTGAGGGCCCCTCAGGGCCCCGGCGGCCCGGCACCCGGCGCGTGCCGTAGGATCCGCTCCGAACAGACCCCGCCCGGATGGCGGCAGTTTCACATCTTCCTCACTGTTCGCAGGAACTTTCCGAGGAACCATCCGTACGGGTATCTTGTTCGAACCCAACCCCCGCCCCTCACACGGCCGTTCGAGCAGAACGCCGTCCTGGGCGACCCCTTGCGCTTCCCTCGCGGTCTGTTGCCCCGAAACCCCTTGAGGCATGGCGGGATTGGGCCACCATGGCGGGCATTACGCCCTATCCCAATGCAAGGGACACCAGATGACTGACATATCGCTGAACTGGCTGCTACCGGGCACCGTGCTGCTCATGGGCGTGCTGGTGGCGGTGGTGGTGCTCATGCGCGGCAAGCAGTCCAAGGAGAGCACGAGTTCCGAGGACTCGTGGGAGCGCAGCGAGGAACGCCGCAGACGCAAGGAGGCCGTCTACAGCACCGCCTCCTATGCGCTGCTCTTCTGCTGTGCGGCGGTGGCCGCGGCGCTCTCCTTCCACGGCCTGGTCGGATTCGGCGAGCAGAACCTGAATCTCTCCGGCGGCTGGCAGTATCTGGTCCCGTTCGGCCTCGACGGCGCGGCGATGTTCTGCTCCGTGCTCGCGGTGCGCGAGGCCAGCCACGGCGACGCGGCGCTCGGCTCCCGGATCCTGGTGTGGACGTTCGCCGCCGCCGCCGCGTGGTTCAACTGGGTGCACGCGCCCAGGGGTCTCGACCACGCCGGGGCGCCGCACTTCTTCGCGGGCATGTCGCTCTCGGCCGCGGTCCTCTTCGACCGGGCGCTCAAGCAGACCCGCCGCGCCGCACTGCGCGAGCAGGGTCTGGTGCCCCGGCCGCTGCCGCAGATCCGTGTCGTCCGTTGGATCAGGGCCCCGCGTGAGACCTACCACGCCTGGTCGCTGATGCTTCTGGAGGGTGTGCGCAGCCTGGACGAGGCCGTCGAGGAGGTCCGCGAGGACCGGCGCCAGAAGGAGCAGCACAAGACTCGGCGCCGGGAGCAGAAGCGGGTCGAGCGCGCCCAGCTCAAGGCGATCAGCCGGGGCCGCCGCGCGCTGTCCGGCGGCAACGGCGGCCGCAAGGCCGAGATGCCGACCGTGGAGCGGGCGACCGAGCCGGTCCCTTCGGAGCCTGCCCTACCCGTGGGTGAACTGCCCTCGCACACGCGTCCCTCGCTCCAGCCCGTCCGGAACCCCGCGGCTGACCCGATCACGGTCGACCTCACCACCGAGGACGACACCATGGCACTGCCCCGGCTCGACTCCCTGGAGCGCAAGCTCAAGGATCTCGAGCAGCAGTTCGGCTGAGTCCTCAGGACACCACGGGAAGGGGGCGCGGCACCATGCCGCGCCCCCTTCCCGTGCGTCAGGCGGCCCCCGCGTCCAGCACCCCGGGCGGCTCCTTCGCGTCCAGCTCGAACCACACCGCCTTACCGACCCCGTGCGCCCGCACACCCCATGCGTCCGCGAGGGACTGAACGAGGATCAGCCCCCGGCCATGGGTGCGCTCACCCCCGTCCGGAGGCCGCGGCCGGGGCAGGTGCCCCGTGAAGTCCCGTACCTCCACGCGGAGTCCGCGCGCGGAGACGGTCGCCGTCAGCACCGCCCCGCGGTCGGTGTGGAACAGCGCATTGGTGACCAGTTCGCTGGTGAGCAGCTCCGCCGTGTCGGACCGCTCCGCGCGCCCCCAGCGGATCAGCAGTTCCCGCAGCGCCCTGCGCGCCTCCGGCACCGCCCGGGCATCGGCCCGCCCCAGCCGGCGCCTGAGCTGCGGCGCAGCCCCGTCCCCCCGTACTCGTCTCTTCATGTCCCCCGCCCGTGCCCGGATGTCGATTCCCCCTGCTCGAACATGTCCAGGGGAATCCATGCCCGTCGGGACGCCGAGCGTCACGCGAAATCGCCAACTATCCACGCATTACGGCGAAATGACCGGAAGCAGGACCACGGTCACCGATAGCCGTGCACCGGTCCGCCGGGACTCCCCCCACCCACCCTCCGAGTGAGGGGGCGTCAGGACGGACTTGTCAGGCCCACGATTACTCCAATCGTATTGTTCTTCATATTGTCAGCATGTCCGACATGACGCTTATGCGGATCGTCTGTACGTTCAATCTCGCATCGGCTCACAGCCGACGTCTCTCAGACAGGAGAACTGACATGGCAACGCGTTCCACTGCAGTAATCGCCGCAACCGCGGCAGCCGCGGCCCTTGCGGCCACGGGTATCACTTATGCCTCCGCCGCTTCGGAGCCGGCACAGGCCGTGGCCCAGCAGGCCTCCGCCGTACAGGGCAGCGACAACAGCGGCGGCAACGGCGGCCGGGGCGGCGAGGAGGGTGGCGGCTTCGGCGGCAAGGGCGGCTTCGGAGGCGGCGGCAAGGGCGGCTTCGGCGGCGGCGGCAAGGGCGGCTTCGGCGGCGGCTTCGGCGGCGGCCTGGGCGGCTTCGGCGGCGGCTACGGAGGCGGCTACGGCGACGACGAGGGTTACGACAGGATCCACATCAACGAGCGCGACTACGCCGCCGTCCCCGACGGCTGCATCACCGTGGTCAGCGGTCTCGGATCCAGGAGCTTCAACGTCCGCAACGACAGCAAGCGGCACATCGAGGTCTTCAACGGTGCCACCTGCGACAACGGAGCTCCGATCGCCACCGTCGGTCCCCACAGCTCGGCCAACGGGATCCGTGTCTTCCGTCACATCCCCGGCGGTGTGAAGGTCAAGCACGGTGTGGTCGCCAGCTTCCGTGTGATCGGTCACCACCACCGCCGTGGCGGGGCCTTCTTCGAGAGCGGTGGCTTCGAAGAGGGCGGTGGCGGCGGCGGTCAGTCCGGCAAGTGATCTGGACACGCCCCGAGAGACAAGAGAGGTAAGAGCGAGAACCCCGGCCCGCCGGAATCGGGCCGGGGTTCTGGTCTGGTGGCGCGGTGCGCCCGGCTACGGCCGTGGCACGTTGCGCAGATTGGAGCGCGCCATCTGGAGCATGCGGCCGACGCCGCCGTCCAGGACCATCTTCGACGCGGAGAGCGCGAAGCCCGTCACCATGTCCGCGCGGATCTTCGGCGGGATGGACAGGGCGTTCGGATCCGTGACGATGTCGACCAGGGCCGGGCCCTGGTGCCGGAAGGCGTCCTTCAGCGCGCCCTCGAGCTGCTTGGGCTTCTCGACCCGGATGCCGTATGCCCCGCAGGCGCGGGCCACCGCCGCGAAGTCCGGGTTCTTGGTGGCGGTGCCGTACGAGGGCAGTCCGGCGACCATCATCTCCAGCTCGACCATGCCGAGGGAGGAGTTGTCGAACAGGACGACCTTCACCGGCAGGTCGTACTGCACCAGGGTGAGGAAGTCCCCCATCAGCATGGAGAATCCGCCGTCCCCGGACATCGAGACGACCTGCCGGCCGCGGTCGGTGAACTGCGCCCCGATCGCCATCGGCAGCGCGTTCGCCATCGAGCCGTGGGAGAACGAACCGATGACCCGCCGACGGCCGTTGGGGGACAGATAGCGAGCGGCCCAGACATTGCACATGCCCGTGTCGACCGTGAAGACCGCGTCCGGATCAGCCATCTCGTCGACCACCGACGCCACATACTCCGGGTGGATCGGAATGTGCTTGTCGACCTTGCGGGTGTACGCCTTGACGACGCCTTCCAGCGCGTCCGCGTGTTTCCTCAGCATCCTGTCCAGGAAACGCCGGTCCTGCTTGAGCTTCACCCGCGGGGTGAGACAGCGCAGCGTCTCCCTGACGTCGCCCCACACCGCGAGGTCCAGCTTGGAACGGCGTCCCAGGTTCTCCGGACGCACATCGACCTGGACGATCTTCACATCGTCGGGGAGGAAGGCGTTGTACGGGAAGTCGGTGCCCAGCAGGATCAGCAGATCGCACTCATGGGTGGCCTCATAGGCGGCGCCGTAGCCCAGCAGACCGCTCATACCGACGTCGTACGGATTGTCGTACTGAATCCATTCCTTGCCGCGCAGGGCGTGTCCCACGGGGGCCTTGATCTTCTCGGCGAACTCCATGACCTCGGTGTGGGCGCCCGCGGTGCCGCTGCCGCAGAAGAGGGTCACGCGCTCCGCCCGGTCGATCATCTCCACCAGTTCGTCGATCTCGTGGTCGCCGGGGCGGACGGTGGGCCGGGAGGTGACCAGGGCGGTCTCGGCCGGTCTGTCGGGGGCGGGCTGGTCGGCGATGTCGCCGGGCAGCGAGACGACGCTCACTCCGCTGCGGCCTATCGCGTGCTGGATCGCCGTCTGCAGCAGTCGGGGCATCTGGCGGGGGTTGGATATCAGCTCGCTGTAATGACTGCACTCACGGAACAACTGGTCCGGATGGGTCTCCTGGAAGTAGCCGAGGCCTATCTCGCTGGAGGGTATGTGCGAGGCGAGGGCGAGCACCGGGGCCATGGAGCGATGGGCGTCGTACAGGCCGTTGATCAGGTGGAGGTTGCCGGGGCCGCAGGAACCCGCGCATGCGGCCAGCCGGCCGGATATCTGCGCCTCGGCGCCCGCCGCGAAGGCGGCGGTCTCCTCATGGCGCACATGGACCCAGTCCACGGCGGAGTTGCGGCGCACGGCGTCCACGACCGGGTTGAGGCTGTCCCCCACCACGCCGTACAGACGTCTCACCCCCGCGCGGGCGAGGATGTCGACGAACTGATCGGCGACGTTCTGCTTGGCCATGGCTCCTGCACCCTTTCGGTTGCCTGGAGTCCATCAATCCACAGGGATCGCGATCACGCCTCCCAAACGGCGACCGCCGTACGGTCGTCGCTACAGCCCTCGGCCCGCACCCGGGTGTCGGCGAGAAAGGCGGCGAGCCCCGGTGGTTCGCCGGTCGACCAGCGGTCCCTGAGGTGTTCGGCGACCCCCGGCTCCGCACGCAGCGGGTCGGCGAGACCACCCGTGCACAGCAGCAGCGTGTCACCCGGGCGGGCGATGGACGCACGGAAGCGGAAGGGATCACGGGCCGACTCGACGGGGCCCCCGCCCCGCGGGGACGGAGCCGGGGAACGGGAGGCGGCCGTGTCGGGGCCCGGGGGCGTGGTGATCCCCAGGTCCACGGTGAGCCGGTCGTCCCCGGGGGTCCCCGTGGACGGCGAGCCGAAGCCGACCACCGCCTCGCCCGAGGCGTCTGCCACGCGCGGCTCGATGTTCTGCCAGGCGCCGTCCCGCAGCCGGAAGAGGCCGCCCGCGCCGACACCGAAGAACACCCGGGTACGGCAGGAGGGGTCGGCCGGCAGCAGCAGACAGCGCAGGGTGGCGCTGTACTCCTCGGGGGCGAGGCCCCGCTCGACGGCGTCCGCGCGCAGCGTGCCGAGACAGCGGTCGGTGAGTCGTTGCAGGCCCGATTTGAGCTCACCGCGCCGGGCGGACCTGATGTCCTCGCCGAGCCGGAGGTGGCTGCGCCCGACGGCACGCCCGATCCACCGGCACACCTCGGCGGCGACGCCGGGCGCACCGGTCGCCATGGCCACCAGCACCAGGGCCTGCTCGCCCGTGCCGAAACGGGCGGTGAGCAGGAAGTCCCGGCGCGGTTCGCCCTGCCGGCGCGCCGCGTCCCCCCGCGCGGAGACCGCCCGCAAGGTGCAGGTCCCGAAACTCCCGCCGTCCAGCACCGTGTCCGGTACCAGTCCGTCAAGGGCGTCCGCATCGGCGGGCGGAAGGACACCGGGCCGGTCGTCGGGGGCCGGTCCGGAACCGGCGTGGCCGGCCGGGGGGCGGTCGGCGTTCTGGGAGCTGTGGGGGTCGGCCTCCGTGGGGGTACGGCGATCGGCGTTCGCCGGAGTATGGGGGTCGGCGTTCGCCGGGGTACTGGGCTCTGGGGTGGCCTGGGCGGGGACGTCGGTGTCCGCCGGGGCGCGAAGTTCAGTGTTCATCGAAGTTCGGGAGTCTGTATCCAGCAGTGATCGGGGATCGGCGGGCGGGGCGTGGGGGACGGGGCCGCGCGGGGCGGCGTCGAACGGCGGGGGCGGAGGCGGCGGGAGCCGCCGGTCGGCCGGTGAACGGCCGGTCGGGGAGGGCGTGTCCGGCGGAGGGCCGCACGCCGGGGCGGTGGCCGGGTCCGCCGGGGAGCGGGGGGACGGGACGGCGGTCGGTTCGGTCGGTGTGCCGCCGCGCGGGGAGCGTGCGCTCCGGCCCGGCGGCTCGGGGGTGGCGGGGAAGGTCACGGGGCCCGTGGGCCGGGCGGAACGGAATTCCCAGGGCGCGGCCTTCCGGACCGGACCGCCGGGCGGGTCGGGTTCGTCGGCCCCGATCGCCGGGAGGGGCGGGTCCACGGCCCCGGCGGGGACGCCCGGAGCGCCGCTCTCCGTGCCGGGCCGCCCGCCGCGGCGATCCGGCCCGCGCTCTCCCGGCGCGGTGCCCGGCTGCGCCTCCGGCACGCTCCGGTCGGGTGCGGCGGGCGGCACCGCCGCCGCCGACGGGTCGCCGGGCACGGGTGGAGCCGGGGGCGGGACCTCGGTGTCCCGGCCCACGGTTCCCGCGGCGGAGGCGAAGCGGTCGTCGAGGGTGTCGGCCGCGGAGGCCGGACCCGCGTCACCGGTGGAGCCGTCGTACAACTCCCCCCACCAGTCGTCCTCGTGATCGGTGGGCCTCTCCCCCTGCTGACTCATGCCGCCCATTGTCCACCGCCCCGTGCACGGGGAGACGGGGCATCAGGAAAATCCGGCCGGGCGTCCGTTCCGCCCTCCGCACACCGGACAAAACTCCGGGCGACGAGCGGAACCGGCCGCTTCGCCACCGGCCGCCGGACGGTCCCACCCCCCACAGGGGGACCGTACGGCGGCGGCACCGTGACCGGGTCCCGGCACCCCACCGGGCGCCCCGTCACCTTCCCGCGGGCCCCGTCGCGTTCGGCCGGATCCGGCCGGGCATGTCCCGCTTCCCGAGGCCCCCCGTCCGCGTCCGCAGGAATCGGACGGAACCGATACGCGCAGGAGGACGGTGGTGGTCACCGCGGTGACGCCACCTTGGCAGAAAGACCGGGGGTACGGCGATGATGTGCCGAGGCGGGTATGCGCCGTGGCCGGTTTCCGCCACGGCACGGCACCGCGGGTTCGAGTTTCGGGGAGGGCCGGAGCTGATGCTGGCAGCGATAGGACTGGACGACACGCACGAGTCGGCGTACCGGGCACTGGTGGCCGTGGGCGCCGCCGAGGTACCCGACCTCGCACGGCGGCTGGCGCTCGGCGAGTACGACACCGAGCGCGCCCTGCGCCGGCTGGAGCGGCACGGGCTCGCGGCCCAGTCGTCGGCCCGGTCCGGCCGCTGGGTCGCGGCGCCGCCCGGGGTGGCCCTGGGCGCGCTGCTCACCCAGCGGCGGCACGAGCTGGAGCAGGCCGAACTCGCCGCCGCGCTGCTCTCCGAGGAGTACCGGGCGGCGGCCTCCGAGCCCGCGGTGCACGATCTGATCGAGGTGGTGATCGGCGCGGCGGCGGTCTCCCAGCGCTTCCTCCAGCTCCAGCTCGGCGCGACCGAGGAGGTGTGCGCGCTGGTCACCGGCGCTCCGGTCGCCGTGTCGGGCACGGAGAACGACGCCGAGGAACAGGCCGCGGGACGCGGGGTCCGCTACCGGGTGGTGGTCGAGCGGGCGGTGCTCGACCAGCCCACCGGCATCACGGAGGTGACCGCCGCGATCACCCGCGACGAACGGGTGCGGGTCGTCGACACGGTGCCGACCAAACTGGTGGTCGCCGACCGGTCCCTGGCCATGGTGCCGCTCACCTCGCACACCGCGGAGCCGGCCGCGCTGGTGGTGCATGCCAGCGGACTGCTGGAGCTGCTCTGCGGGCTGTTCGAGTCGGTGTGGCGGGAGGCGCTGCCCCTGCGGCTGGGCTCGTCCGGCATCACCGAGCCGGCCCCGGACGGCCCCGACAGCACCGATCTGGAGGTGCTGTCCCTGTTGCTCGCCGGGCTGACCGACGTCAGCGTGGCCAAACAGCTCGATCTGGGTCTGAGGACCGTACAGCGGCGGGTGAAGCGGCTGATGGAGCTGACCGGGGTGACCACCCGGCTGCAACTCGGCTGGCACGCCTACGAACGGGGCTGGGTGGCACGGGACTGACCGCGCACCCCGGGGACCGCCGGCCGTCAGCGGACCAGTTCCGCCAGGTCGATCGCGTCGGCGAGGGCCTGCATCCCGGCGTCGTTGAGGTGGACGTGGTCACCCGGGTCATAGGCGACCCTGAGGCGTTCGGGACGGGCGGGGTCGCGGACCGCCGCGTCGAAGTCGGCGACCGCGTCGAACAGTCCGCCGCGGATGAGCCCGTTGATCTCATGGCGCAGCCGCTCGCGCGCCGGCGTCCAGCCGCTGTGGCCGCCGAAGGGGGTGAGGGTGGCTCCGACGACACGGACGCCACGGGCGTGGGCGCGGGACACGAGAGTGCGGTACGCCCGGACGAACGCGCCCGCGTCGGTCCGGGCCGGAGCGCGCCTGAGGTCCCCCGCGCCCTCCAGCAGAACCACGGTGCGCACCCCGGTGCGGGAGAGGACGTCCGCGTCCAGTCGGGCCAGGGCGCTCGGGCCCACTCCGTCGAGGAGGAGGCGGTTGCCGGAGATCCCGGCGTTCAGGACACCGGGCCTGCGGCTCACGGGCAGCGCGCGCAGGCGCCGTGACAGGACGTCGGGCCAGCGGCGGTCGGCGCCGGCGGTGGATCCGGTGCCGTCGGTGACGGCGTCGCCGAGCGCCACCACGCTGCCGGCGGTGCCCGGGCGCAGGACGTCGACTCCGGTCGCGTAGTACCAGTGGGAGACCGTCTTGGTGTACGCCGTGCCCTCGGTGTCGGCGGTCCGGTTGCCGCCCTCGGCGAGATAGCTGGTCTGCAGGGCGGTGCGATGGTAGGTCGCAGGGCCGGACGCGATGGGTGTGTACACGGAGACCAGAAGGTCGGCGTCGGCCGGGACACGCAGCCGGACGGGGTCGCTGACCCGGTCCTGGCCCGCCGGTACGGTCACGGAGCTCTCCCCGCCGAAGGTGACGGCGCGCAGCGAACCCGGCACGGCCCCGGGCCCCGCGGGCCCGTCCTTCCGTCGCAGTGCGACGGTGACGGCGTCGAGCCGGAGCGGGGCGGTGCCCAGGCGGTTGGTGACCCGGATCCGGGCGGCGCTGCCGCCGACGCTGGTGTGCACCACATTGCGGATCGACACGCCGGGCAGGGCGGGGGCGGTTCCGGACGGGGCGGCCTCCCAGGTGCCGGTCCAGCGCGGCGCCGTCTCCTGCCGGGTGGAGGCGCCCGGGGAGGTGGCGGCGGTCGACACCAGGGTGAGGGCCAGGACGGCGAAGCAGCGGCGCCGCATTCCGTGCGCGCGGGCCAGGTGGACCATGGGAACGCACCACCCTTTCCTCACAGGCGACCCGGGGTGCGTACCGGGGGCGTTCCATGACTTCCCGTGACACGCCGGGCTGCTAACAGCCCGTCACACGTTCGGGTACGGGGCCGCCGACGGGCACGACGGCACGGGGCCCCGGTACGGGGCGGTACGGGACCGGGCGCCTCCGGCCGCGCGTCGCCCCGGGGGTGGCGTCACCGCCCCGGGGCGTGCCCGGGGCGGCCCCGGGCCCTACCGCTTCCGCCCGCGCTTCGCCTCCATGGCCTCACGCCCCGCCGCGCCCTTGCGCTTCCACTCCCGGCGCAGCTCCGCCCGTACCCGGGCATCCGTCTTGGCGACGATCCTCCGGTTCTCGCGCAGCAGCTTCCGGTAGCTCTCCAGGCGTCGCACCGACAGTTCCCCGGCGTCGGCGGCGGCGCGCACCGCACAGCCCGGCTCCGCCAGATGCGCGCAGTCGTGGAAGCGGCACCGGGCGGCCAGTTCCTCGATCTCGGAGAACACCTGGCCCACACCGGTCTCGGCGTCCCAGAGCCCCACCCCGCGCAGCCCGGGCGTGTCGATGAGCACTCCCCCGCCCGGCAGAGTGAGCAGATTGCGGGTGGTGGTGGTGTGGCGGCCCTTGCCGTCCACCTCGCGCGCCGCCTGCACGGTCATCACGTCCTCGCCCAGCAGCGCGTTGGCGAGGGTGGACTTGCCTGCGCCGGACTGCCCCAGCAGCACGGCGGTACCTCCGGAGAGGGTCGCGACGAGCACGTCGAGCCCCTCGCCGTGCCGCGAGCTGACCGGGAGCACCTGCACCCCGGGCGCGGTGGCCGCCACGTCCTGGACGAGATGGTCGAGCGTCGTCGCGTCCGGTACCAGGTCGGCCTTGGTGAGCACCACGATCGACTGCGCCCCGGACTCCCGGGAGAGCGGCGATGTGTGCAGCAGTGCCTCACCGCTCGAGCAGGACATGGCCAGCGCCAGGAACCGTTCGATCCGTCCGAGGTCCAGTTCGACCGCGAGCGACACACAGATGACGACATGGTCGATGTTGGTGGCCAGCACCTGGCCCTCGGAACGCTTCGACGACGTCGACCGCACGAAGGCGGTGCGACGCGGCAGCAGCGTCCGTACATACTGCGGCTCCCCGTCCGGGTCGACCGCGACCCAGTCCCCCGTGCACACGACCTTCATCGGGTCACGGGGCACGACGAACTCGGTATCGGCGCGCACGGTGCCGACCGGGGTGACGACATCGCACTGGCCGCGGTCGACTCGTACGACGCGGCCGGGCAGGAGGCCCTTCTCGGCGTACGGGGCGAACTCGGACTCCCATGCCTCGTCCCAGCCGTACGGGGTGAGAGGGTGCGACGAAGCCGAAAGAGAAGAGAGATTCAAGGGAAACCCTTCAAAGGGGCGGCCCCGGCTTCGCGCAGGTCGGCGCGGTGAGAAAGGTCAGCCGGAGGCCACGGGGATGGAGTGGATGAACTTCTGGTCGCGGGCAGCGCCCGTCACAGAGACAGTCATCGGTCACACCTCCCGTTCCTCACTCGGCCGACAGCGGCAGTCGACGACCTGCCGCAAGAAGCAGTCGTCACTTTAGAGAGACACACGCTCGGGCGCCATCGGTTTTTCCGCTGCGCGCCCGGGCGGTGGCCGAGCCGCGCGGGTTCAGCCGACGGTCGAGCACCTGGCCCCGTTCACCGTGAACGCCCGCGGCGCCGAGTTGGTGCCGTTGCGGGTGGAGACGAACCCGATCGCGACGCTGTCGTCGGCGGCGACCCGCTTGTTGTACTCGACGGCCTTCGCGGTGACCTGCCCGTCGGCCTGGCCGTAGGTGGCGTCCCACATCTGGGTGATGTGCTGGCCGTCCGCGAACGTCCAGGCGAGGCTCCAGTCGTCGAGCGCCCGGGCGGAGGTGACGGTGACCGAGGCCTGGAAGCCGTCCGTCCACTCGTTGACCACCTGGTAGGCCACCCGGCAGGCGGTCGAGGTGCCGAGGACCGTGCCGAGACCGGCGGAGGGGTCGTCCACGGGGCTCGTCGACTCGCCCTGCGGTTCCGTGTCGGAGTCGTCGTCCCCGGTGGCCGTCTCCGGGCCCGCGGGGCGCGAGGTCGACGAGGAGCCGAAGGTGTCGTCACCCGAGGACGCGTCGGAGGACGGCGGGGCCGGTACGGCGGCCGACTGGTCGGCGGCGTCGCCGCGCGTGTCCTCGTCGCCGCCCGAGGCACCGCTCTGCAGCAGCGACACGGTGAGCGCCAGCGCGGACACGATCACCGCGCCGACCAGGATGCCGGTCCGGCCGATCCGGGGCCGTGTCACGATCCCCGGGGCGATGCCCCGGTCCGTGCCGGCGTCCGCGCGTCCGCCGCTCAGCCCGGCCTCCGCGGCCCTGCGCCGCCGCTCCAGATAGGCCAGCCCGCCCCAGCCGATCACCCCGCTCGCCAGCGCCGCCGGGGTGCCTCCGCCGTGCAGGCGCAGACAGGCCGCGGCCTCCGCGCACTCCACACAGAGGGCCAGGTGCCGGGAGAGGTCCTCGGGTGTCTCGGCCGCCGGAGAGCGGGTGACCGCGTCGAGGAGTCCGGCATAGCGCCGGCAGTCGGAGGCCATCGGCGCATCGAGGTGGCTGCGCCGGCAACGGTCCCGGAACAGCGCCCGCACCTGGTCGAGTTCGGCAGCCGCGCGCGCCGGGTCCAGATGGAGCCGGCGGGCCACGTCGGACAGCGGCAGCGCCTCCACCTCGGCCAGCCACAGCAGCGCCGCGTCGGGCTCCTGCATGTCCTTGAGCCCGCGCAGGGCCAGCGGACGCGTCAGGGGCGGCCCGGCATAGCGGGCGGCCTTCTCGGAGTTGAGCCACAGGCGCAGCTCGGGGTCGAGCCGCTGCCCGTGCCCCTGCGCCTCCCAGGCCATGGCGGTGGTGCGCACCGCCGTGAGCAGCAGGGGGATCCCGGGCAGCCGGGGGGTGCGGCGCCCGGTGGTCCTCCCCCGGGCGTCGGTGGCACGTATCTCCTGGATGCCATGGGTGAACGCCTCGGTGGCCAGCTGCCGGCCGGCCACCGAACCGGAGGTGCACAGGTCGGCGTAGGACAGCACCGCGTCCCAGCACTCCGAGAACAGTGCGGCCTCGGCGGCATCCTGGGGGGTCGGCAGGTCAGACATGGGGGCTCCTGCGTCAACTGCGACATGCAAATTCAACCCACCTGGAACACAAGGGAGTTGAGGGTAGTCTCACGACAGACTCAGAGCTTTTCACGGGCCCTGCACAACTGACAAGCTGCGCATTCAATTGTTGCGCCGGGCGGCCCGGCGTGGCCGCGGACTCCTTGCCCGGCCGCGCGGTCCGGCGCCCCACCCGTGCTCGGCGGGTGGGGCGCGCACCTCGGGTCCTCAGGCCAGGGACCGCTGTCCGGCACCGTCGCCGGCGCCTTCGTCCGAACTCCCCTCGGCGCTCTCCTCCGCCGAGAGGCTGTCCATGAAGGAGCTGACGGAGAACACCGCGCGGCCGGGTCCAGGCGGGCCGTAGCCGGGGGGCGAGGCGAGCCCGAAGTCGTCCATGGTGGCGCGGTAGGCCTCCAGCAGACGGATGTGGTACTCCAGCGGCGCGCCCTGCGGGTTGGCCTTGCCGAGCGGGGTCGTCGGCTCCGGGCACCAGGTGGTGAACCGGGGGGTGATGCCGTGCGACATGAAGAAGCGCAGGCCCTCCGTGGTCGAGGCGATCGCCTCGTCGACCGTGGTGAAGCCGAAGGGCTCGGCCATCTCCACGCCCGCCACGAAGTTGGGGATCACATTGCGGGCGCCGAAGACCTCGGCCGAGTCCAGGATGCGCCGGTGCCACTCGTCACGGCCGACATAGCGCTCCTTGCCCGGGCAGTAGAGCTCGAACAGACGCCGGTCCCACACCTCGAAGTTGGGGTGGTAGATCTGCACCCCGTAGTCCTTGAACCGCTGGACGTCGTCCTTCGGCAGGGCCTGGGCGACCACCTTGCCGATCCAGCGGCCCGGGAAGCGTTCCTCGATGGCCTTGGCGTAGTGCCCGTAGAAGTCGGCCTCGTCACGGCCCGCGACCTTGGAGGTGACCGCGCCGCCGGTGAGGGTGTAGGCGGTGGACGCCTTCTGGGTGTCGTACCGGTCGATGATCTCCAGCGCCTCGAGGACCTCCTCGACGTCCTTCACCCCGGTGTAGGGACGCCCGGCCGCCTTGTGCTGGCGCCAGTTGTGGTTGATGTCGCAGTACTGGCACTCCTCCTTGGCGCCGAAGTACTGGCAGACACGGAAGACGGTGAGATAGATCAGATAACCCCACTGGATGGTCGGGGCCACCTCCATCACGGACTTCCCGTTGGACAGGGTGTGCCGGTAGTACTCCGGCATGGGCGGCACCCCGACGTCCGCGATCCGGCGCCCGTCGAGGTAGAGCCCGAGCAGCCCCTCCCCGTCGGCGGCCACCCGGTAGGGCGAGGAAGGGTTGACCCGTACGGAGACCACGGTCCGCCTCAGGTCGTAGGGGCCGCCGGTGAGGATGATCTCCTCGGGCGGGCGGCGCAGCGCGGCCTCCCCCAGCTCGGGCAGGGTGCCGTGGTCGAAGGAGAAGATGAAGTACGACTTGGGTTTGACCTCGCCGCCCTCGTTGTCGGAGAGAGCGGACGCGTCGAAGGCGACACCCCCGCGCAGCAGATCCTCCTTGAAGACGGCTTCCCGCGGTACTTGCGGAAAGCGCTCCATCAGATCCTCGACCAGTGCGGTCCGGCTGGCCATCCCTTGTCTCCTCCCGGATCGGACGTACGACTCCTCACGGTATGCCCCCGGCCGTCCGTACGCGGTGCCGGGTCCCCTAAGGGCCTGTCGTCTGGATCATGCCGGGCTCGCGGACCTGGCACCGCGCGGCCGCCGTGACCGGGAACCTGCCGCCACGCCCTGCGGGGGCACCGGGATAGGTTCCCGGTCAGACGCGTGGCTCTCGACGCCACGGGGAGGGACTGCGAGAGATGACCGAGACCGTGACCAACTGGGCGGGCAACATCACCTACGCCGCCGGGGAGCTGCACCGCCCGGGCACGCTCGACGCGCTGCGCTCCCTCGTCGCGGGCGCCGCGCGGGTGCGGGTGCTCGGCAGCGGGCACTCCTTCAACGAGATTGCCGAGCCGGGCGCCGGCGGCGTACTGCTCTCGCTGGCCGGGCTGCCCGCCGAGATCGACGTCGACCCGGCGGCCCGTACGGTGCGGGTCGGCGGGGGCGTACGGTACGCCGAGCTCGCCCGGGTGGTGCACGGCCACGGGCTGGCGCTGCACAACATGGCCTCCCTGCCGCACATCTCGGTGGCGGGCTCGGTGGCCACCGGCACCCACGGTTCGGGTGTCGCCAACGGCTCGCTCGCCTCGGCCGTACGCGAGGTGGAGCTGGTCACCGCCGACGGCTCGACCCTGCGGATCGGCCGGGGCGAGGACCGTTTCGACGGCGCCGTGACCGCGCTCGGCGCGCTGGGCGTGGTCACCGCGCTCACCCTGGACCTGGAGCCCGGCTTCGAGGTCGAACAGCATGTGTTCACCGAACTACCCCTGGAGGGGCTGGACTTCGAGACCGTGGCGGCGTCGGCGTACAGCGTGAGCCTGTTCACCGACTGGCGCGCGCCGGGCTTCCGCCAGGTCTGGCTGAAGCGGCGCACCGACCAGCCGCTGCCGGATTTCCCGTGGGCCGCGCCCGCCACCGAGGCGATGCACCCCGTGCCGGGCATGCCGGCGGTCAACTGCACCCGGCAGTTCGGCGTTCCGGGCCCCTGGCACGAGCGGCTGCCGCACTTCCGGGCGGACTTCATGCCGAGCAGCGGTGCCGAACTCCAGTCGGAGTATCTGCTGCCACGCGGGCACGCCCTGGACGCGCTGCACGCCCTGGACGCGATCCGTACGACGGTGGCGCCGGTGCTGCGGACCTGCGAGGTGCGCACGGTCGCCGCCGACGCGCAGTGGCTGAGCCCCTCCTACGGGCGGGACACCGTGGCCCTGCACTTCACCTGGATCGAGGACACGGCCGCCGTGCTGCCCGTGGTGCGGCAGGTCGAGGCGGCGCTGGACCCCTTCCAGGCCCGACCGCACTGGGGCAAGGTCTTCACCGTGCCGGCCGGGGTGCTCCGCGAGCGCTACCCCCGGCTCGACGACTTCGCGGCGCTGACCGGGGCGCTGGACCCGGAGGGCACCTTCCGCAACGCGTTCGTGCGCGAGTCCCTGGGGCTGCGCTGAGCCGGGAGGCGGCCCGGGCGGTAGGCGTGCCCGGTCCTCCCTCCCGCCCCTTGTAGGGGCTCCGGGGCGAGATTAGGATCCCGCGCGCCGGGGCGCGGGCCTCGCCGGAGGCCCGGGGGGATCGATGGCCCGGAGGGATCGGGGGAATCGGGGGACCTACCGATGAGACGCACCTCGCGCGACATTCGCACCGCGAACCGGTCCGAGGTGCTGCGCCGGATCATCGCCCGCTCGCCCGCCTCCCGGCAGGAGCTGGCCGCCGCCACCGGGCTGAGCCTGGCCACGGTCGCCACCCTGGTCGGTGAGCTGCTGGACCTCCGGATGATCACCGAGGTCGGCTACGAGGACTCGGCGGGCGGCAGGCCGCGGGGACTGGTCGCGGTCGACGCCTCGGGGGGCGTGCTGATCGGCGTCGACATCGCGGAGACCTATGTGAGGGTCGAGCTGTTCGACCTGGCGCTGACCCCGCGCGCCCGCGACGAGCAGGAGATGCGTCCCGGTGAGAACCGCCCGGAGCAGGTCGTGGCCCGGGTGGTGGCGGGCGTCGGCGCGGTGGTCGCCCGGGCGGGGGAGGCGGCCTCCCGGGTGCTGGGCATCGGGGTCGGTGTGCCCGGGCAGATCGACCGCGACCGGGGGGTGTGCGCCTACGCCGCCAACTGGGACTGGCACGAGGTGCCGCTGCTCGAGCTGCTCGCCGAGCACCTCGCCCACCCCCTGTACCTGGACAATCCGCTGCGCGCCTGCACGGTGGCCGAGCTGTGGTTCGGGGCGGCCCGGGGGCGCGAGGACGCCGTGGTCGTCAATCTGGGCACGGGGGTCGGAGCCGGGCTCGCCCTGGGCGGCGGACTGCACCGCGGGGTCAGCAACAGCGCGGGTGAGTGGGGCCATACGACGCTGGTTCCGGACGGCCGGCCGTGCCACTGCGGCAACCACGGCTGTGTGGAGGCCTATGCCGGGGCGCCCGGCATCATGCGCAGCCTGCGGGAGCTCGACCCCGGCAGCCCGCTGCTGCACCCCGAGGACCAGACCGCCACGATCGACGCCCTCGCCCGCGGGGTCGCCGCGCGGGACCCGGTCGCCCTGGAGGTCGTACGGATCACCGCGGGCCATCTCGGCACCGGCATCGCCGACCTGGTCAATCTGCTCAACCCCGAGGTGGTGGTGCTCAGCAGCTGGGTCGCGGCCACGCTCGGCGAGCCGCTGCTGGACGAGGTGCGGAAGGCCGTCGGCCGGTATGCGCTCGGCCGCCCGTTCGCGGCCACCGAGATCGTGCTGTCCCCCGTTCCCACCGACCCGGTGTGCCTGGGAGCCGCGACCTTCGCCCTGGAGGGCGCACTCCGCTCGGCCGGCCGGCGGCCCGCCCACCGCACCGCGCCGCCCGTACGCCGCAGCGCACCGTCCCCCTGACGGTGGCCGGGCCCGCTCCCCCGGCCCGTGCGAAAGGCCCCCGGGAACCGCCAGGGGTTCCGGGGGCCTTCTCAGAGTGTGGGGGCGACTCAGACCGTGGTGACGACCTGGTCGAACTCCAGGCGCGGGGAGCGCGGGAACCAGGCGTCCTCGCCCGGCTTGCCGATGTTGACGACCATCAGCGGGGTGTGGTCGTCGTCCAGGAACTCCTTGCGGACGCCCTCGAAGTCCAGGCCGGTCATCGGGCCGGCGGCGAGGCCCGCGGCACGGACGCCGATGATGAAGTACGCGGCCTGCAGGGCGGCGTTGAGGCCGGCCTGGTTCTCCCGCACCGAGCGGTCGCCGAAGACGGCGTCCTTGGCCTCGGGGAAGTGCGGGAAGAGGTACGGCAGCTCCTCGTGGAACTCGTTGTCCGCGGAGAGGATCGCGACCAGGGGGGCGGCGGCGGTCTTCGGCCGGTTGCCCTCCATCATGTGCTGGACCAGGCGCTCACGCGCCTCGGGGGAGCGGACCAGGGTGACGCGCAGCGGCGACTGGTTCATGGACGTCGGGCCGTACTTGACCAGGTCGTAGATCGCCTGGACCTGCTCGTCGGTCACCGGTTCGTCGGTGAAGGTGTTCGCCGTGCGGGCCTCGCGGAAGAGCAGATCCTGGGCGGTGGGGTCAAGAACGAGCGACATGGGGGGAACTTCCTCGAGTCGTGTGATGGATCCCGGGGGATCGACTTGCGACACCGACCCTAGACTCGGGAAGTTCAAGTTTCAACCAAGACCGGCTCCGTGGTGATCAGCTTCACAGCACAAGCCCCGGCCGCAAGGCAAGCGCGGGCCGGTCGCGGCGCCCGCTCGGACGGCGCGGTGGCACTGCCGTGCTCCGGTGACCCGGCGCACCTTCGTCCGACCCCTTGCCGAAGGGTCGGAGGAAGGTTAACGTCCCGCCCGCAACGCCCTGTGAGCCCGCTCGTGCGCGAACCGTGAAAGCCGCAGCCGTACTCGAGACAAGGACGTCAGCATGTCGGCACCGAGCAGCAGCAACCGGGACCACCGATCACCTCTGAGGGCCGCCACCGACTATGTCGAGGATGTCGCACCGGGCAGCGGAACCCTGCCGCCGCGTGCCTGGTACGCCTCCTCGGACGCCGCCTCCCTCTCCCTGAACGGCAGTTGGCGCTTCCGGCTGTCCCCGACGGCCGACGCCGAGGACGACGCGTTCGCCGGGCCCGGATTCGACGCGGGGCACTGGGCGCGGATCTCGGTGCCCGGTCACTGGGTGCTCCAGGGCCATGGAGCCCCCGCCTACACCAACCACCTCTACCCGTTCCCCGTCGACCCGCCGCGGGTGCCGACCGAGAACCCGACCGGTGACCATCTGCGCCTCTTCGACCTGCCCTCCGACTGGCCCTCGGACGGCGGGGCGGTGCTGCGCTTCGACGGGGTCGAGTCCTGCGCCCGGGTCTGGCTGAACGGCACCGACCTCGGCGAGTTCAAGGGCTCCCGGCTGCCGCACGAGTTCGCGGTGGGGCATCTGCTCAGGCCCGAGGGCAATGTGCTCGCGGTCCGGGTCCACCAGTGGTCGGCGGGCTCGTATCTGGAGGACCAGGACCAGTGGTGGCTGCCGGGCATCTTCCGGGACGTCACCCTGCTGCACCGCCCGGCGGGCTGCGCCCTCGACTTCTTCGTGCACGCCTCCTACGACCACACCGCCGGCGCGGGCACGCTGAAGGTCGACTCGGACGTGGCCGGCCGGGTCACCGTGCCCGCCCTGGGCATCGACGTCCCCACCGGTGCATCCGTGACCGTCCCCGTCGAGCCGTGGACCGCGGAGACCCCACGGCTGTACGACGGCGTCCTGGCCACCGAGGGCGAACGCGTGCCGCTGCGCATCGGCTTCCGCACGGTGGTGGTCGAGGACGGCCTGATCGAGGTCAACGGCAGGGCGATCCTCTTCAAGGGCGTCAACCGGCACGAGTGGCACCCGGAGCAGGGCCGCGCCCTGGACCGGGAGACCATGCGCGAGGACGTGCTGCTGATGAAGCGGCACAACATCAACGCCGTGCGCACCTCGCACTATCCGCCGCACCCGGCCTTCCTCGACCTCTGCGACGAACTCGGGCTCTGGGTGATCGACGAGTGCGATCTGGAGACCCATGGTTTCGTGGAGCAGTCCTGGCGCGACAACCCGGTGGACGACGAGCGCTGGACCCCGGCCCTCCTCGACCGCGCCGCCCGGATGGTCGAACGCGACAAGAACCACCCCTCGGTGGTCGTCTGGTCGCTGGGCAACGAAGCGGGCACCGGCCGCGGACTGACCGCGATGGCCGAGTGGATCCACGGCCGGGACAGCTCGCGCCTGGTGCACTACGAGGGCGACCGCGACTGCCGGGACACGGACATGTACTCGCGGATGTACGCCGTCCACGAGGAGGTCGACCGGATCGGCCGCGGTCTGGACGGCGGCCCCCTCAAGCGCCGCCGACTGCCCTTCGTCCTCTGCGAGTACGGGCACGCCATGGGCAACGGCCCCGGCGGCCTCGCCGACTACCAGCGGCTCTTCGAGACCCATGACCGCGTCCAGGGCGGCTTCGTCTGGGAGTGGATCGACCACGGCGTCAAGGACGAGCGCCATGGCTTCGCCTACGGCGGCGACTTCGGCGAGGAACTGCACGACGGGAACTTCGTCTGCGACGGACTGCTGTTCCCGGACCGCACCCCGTCCCCCGGTCTGGTCGAGTACAAGAAGGTGATCGAGCCGGTCCGCTTCGAGGCCCGGCCCCCGGCTCCTGCGGAGTACGGGGCGGGCCCCGGGACCGTGCGGATCCGCAACGCCCATGACTTCCTGGACCTCACGGCGCTCGCCTTCGAGTGGTCCTACCAGGTCGACGGCGAGACGGTCGCATCGGGCGGCCTGCCCGTGCCCAGGGCGGCACCGGGCGAGTCGGTGGAGGTGAAACTGCCCGAACCGCCCGGCACCCGGGACGGTGAGACCCAGTGGACGGTCCGTGCGCTGCTGGCGTCCGACACCGCCTGGGCGCCGAAGGGGCATCCGGTGGCCTGGGCCCAGTTCCCCGTCTCCGCCCGCCCGCCGCTCCGGGTCGCCCGGGGCGCGGCGCCCGCCCGCGGGGACGGCCGGATCACCCTCGGCCCGGGCTCCTTCGACGCCCGTACGGGGGCGCTGCTGAGCATCGGCGCGGTGGAGGTGACCGGGCCACCCCGCCTGGACGTGTGGCGGGCGCCCACCGACAACGACGACGGCGCCACCTGGCAGTCGGACGTCCGCTACGGCCTGCTGTGGCGCACCCTCGGTCTGCAGCGCATGCGCCACCGCCTGGACTCCGTGGAGACCGGCGAGGACGCCCTGACCGTACGGACCAGGGTGGCGCCCGCCGGCCGGGAGCTGGGCCTCGCCACCGTCTACCGCTGGACCTCCGACGGCGAACGGCTGCGGCTGACCGTGTCCGTCGGTCCGCAGGGCGAGTGGACGGTGCCGCTGCCACGGCTCGGGATCCGGTTCGGGCTGTCCGGCGCGGCGGACCGGGTGCGCTGGTTCGGCGGCGGCCCCGGCGAGGCGTACCCGGACACCAGGTCGGCGTCCCGGCTGGGGCGTTGGGAGTCCACGGTGGACGGCCTCCAGACGCCCTACGTCCGCCCGCAGGAGAACGGCGCCCGTGCCGACGTCCGTTGGGCGGAGATCGGCGGGCTGCGGATCGAGGGCGACCCGGAGTTCTGGCTGAGCGGCCGGCGCTGGACCAACGAGCACCTGGACGCCGCCCGCCATCTGACGGACCTCATCCCCGGTGACACGGTGTGGGTCAATCTCGACCACGCCCAGCACGGCATCGGCTCGCAGTCCTGCGGCCCGGGCCCGCTGCCGCGGTACTTCCTGTGGGCCGCGCCCGCGGAGTTCTCGTTCGTCTTCTCGGAGACCGCCGAACGCGCCTGACCCGACGGGTTCCGGCCGGCACCTCCACGGGGGTGCCGGCCGCTCCCCGGCACGGGCGGCCGTCCGGACCCGGTGTGCCACACTGCGCCCAGGAGCTCGCGGAACACGGCCGGGCGGAGATGGTCAGGAAGGTCACCAGATGGTCCGTGCGGGGCTCTCCGCGGAACGCGTCGTCGCTGCCGCCGCCGAGCTCGCGGACGAGGTCGGCTTCGAGAACGTCACGGTGTCGGCGCTGGCGCGGCGGTTCGGGGTGAAGGACGCGAGCCTGTACTCGCACATCAAGAACCTCCAGGACCTCCGCACCCGGCTCGCCCTCCACGCCGGCGCCGAGCTGATCGAGCAGATCGCCGCGGCCGTCGCCGGACGGGCGGGCAAGGACGCGCTGGCCGCCTTCGCGGGGGCCTACCGGACGTACGCGTGCCGGCATCCCGGCCGGTACGCGGCCACCCAGATCCGTGTCGACCAGTCCCTGGTGGCCGACTCCCCCGCCCTGCGCCGCACCGCCGAGATCACCTACGGCATGCTCCGCGCCTACGGTCTGGAGGAGCCCGACCTCACCGATGCCGTACGCCTGCTGCGCAGCACCTTCCACGGCTACTGCACCATCGAGTCCATGGGCGGCTTCGGCGCGCCCCGCGATGTCGAGGCGTCCTGGGACAAGGCGGTCGAGGCCCTGCACGGGGCACTGGAGCACTGGCCCCGCGAGAAGAAGAAGGACGACGGCTGACGCCTCGTCCGGCCGACGCGGCCCAGACCTGGGGCGCCCCGGTTCCGGTCGGAACGCCCCAGGGGACTGGGCGGGAGGCGGATACCGCGTTCATGTGTATGGACGCCGTTCCGCTTCCTGTTGTACGCCCGCATTCAACCAAGGACGGGGGGTCGGTGTCATCACCATCGGTCAACCATGCTCCTGCACGGTATGCCGGAGCCCGGCGTGTCATGTCCCGTGTGTCCGTCACCACCGAGGGGGACTAGCGTCGAGGCATGACCAGCGCTGCCGCCCCCTCCTTCGCCGGGGCCCTCTCCGCCGGGACGCTCGTGCTCGACGGCGGTATGTCGAATCAGCTCGAGTCGGCCGGACACGACCTGAGTGACGAACTGTGGTCGGCGCGGCTGCTCGCGGAGCGGCCGGAGGCGATCACCGAGGCACATCTCGGGTACTTCCTGGCGGGCGCGGATGTGGCGATCACCGCCAGTTACCAGGCGACGTTCGAGAGCTTCGCGCGGCGCGGCATCGACCGGGAGCGGGCCGCCGGGCTGCTCGCCCTGAGCGTCGGCCTGGCCCGTGAGGCGGCCCGGCGGGCGCGCACCGGGGGTGTCGTCGGACGGCCGTTGTGGGTGGCGGCGTCCGTGGGCCCGTACGGGGCGATGCTCGCGGACGGCTCCGAGTACCGGGGCCGCTACGGCCTCACGGTCGCCGAGCTGGAGGCCTTCCACCGGCCGCGCCTGGAGGTGCTGGCCGCGGCGGGCCCCGATGTGCTGGCCCTGGAGACGGTCCCCGACACGGAGGAGGCGGCGGCCCTGCTGCGGGCGGTGCGCGGGCTCGGCGTCCCGGCCTGGCTGTCGTACAGCGTCTCCGGCGACCGTACGCGCGCCGGGCAGCCGCTGGAGGAGGCGTTCGCCCTGGCCGCCGACGCGGAGGAGGTGATCGCGGTGGGCGTGAACTGCTGCGCCCCCGAGGACGTGGACGCCGCGATCGCGACGGCGGCCCGGGTGACGGGCAAGCCGGTGGTGGTCTACCCGAACAGCGGTGAGGCCTGGGACGCCGGGGCCCGCACCTGGGACGGCCGCGGCACCTTCACCGCCGACCGGGTCACCGGCTGGTACGCGGCCGGGGCACGGCTGGTCGGGGGCTGCTGCCGGGTGGGCCCGGAGGCCGTCACCGCCGTCGCCCGGGCACTGCGCCCACCGTCGGCCACCGCCCGCTGACAGCTTCCGCCCGGGGCGGCCGGGGTCAGGGCTGGGTCGTGGCGACCTTCAGTCCGAACCCGATCAGGACGACGCCGGTGACACGGTCCATGCCTCTGCGGACGGCGGGCTTCTCGAAGACCGCACGGGCCTTGGCCAGCAGCAGCGCATAGCCGCCGAGCCATCCGGCGGTCAGCACCGCGTGGACGAGGACCAGCAGTGCCATGCCGGTGTGGGGCGAGAGCCCGGACGGGGCCAGCGTCGGCAGCAGACCGGTGTAGAAGACGGCCATCTTGGGATTGAAGAGGTTGCTGACCAGGCCGGTCCGCCAGGGGTTGCCGACGGGCGCGGCGGCGGCCGTGGCCTCGGTCACCGCCGCCGTGCGCCTGCTCCTGAGGAGCGTCTGGACGCCGAGGAAGACCAGGTAGGCCGCTCCGACCAGCTTGACCACGGTGTACGCGGTGGCGGAGGCGGCCAGGACCGCGGCCAGACCCGCGACCGCGAGGACACCCCAGACCAGCAGTCCCGCGGTGATTCCGCCGACCGTCCGCAATCCGTCCCGCCAGCCGGAGGACACGGCCCGTTTGGTCACCACGGCCATGTCCGGTCCGGGCACCACGGTCAGTACGGCGAGCACCCCGGCCGCAGCGAGGAACTGTATGAGCATGCCCTCAGTCTCACATCGCGCCGCATCGCGGGGGAACGGCCCGGCGCCCCGGTACAAGGCTTTCCGAAGGGCCGCCGCCGTCGCCCGTGGGCGCCGCCGGGACGCACCCGGTCGTTCACCCGGCGTCGCCGCGACGGCGCTCGCCTCCCGGCCGCCGCAGTCGCCGTACCGCCGAGAAGGGCCTGGTACCGCGCAGCAGCGTGCCGCTTCCGGCGCCCGGTGCCCGGGTGGGCTGCGGCTGGGTGGCTGTCGCCTCCCACAGCGCCATCTCCGGGTCGCGCGGCCCATGGGCGACCGGGTCCCCGTCACCGCCGAAGACCCGTACCGGGTGGCGGGCGTCCCAGGCGGGCCAGCCCGGGTCGCCGTCCGTCGCGAAACGCACCCAGGCGGTGTGCATCTCGCGGGCGAGCTCGCGGGGCGCGTCGGGCCCGGCCATCCTGGCCGCGTCCGGCACCTCGGCGCTGTCGAAGACGAAGCCCAGCTCCAGGGCGTGGCAGGCGCCGAGGCCGGGGAGGCCGGAGCGCCAGCCGAACTCATAGAGGTGGGAGGGCGCCCGGCCCTCGCTCGCTCGGGAGTCGGCCAGCCGGTGCAGCGGGAAGCGGAGCAGATGGTCGGTGACCATCTGGCCCAGCAGTTCGGAGACGGGGGCGTCCGGGTGGGCGTTGCGGTAGCCGCGCGGGACGTCGGGGCCGCAGTGGCAGCGGGCCATCGCACCGGCCATGGCGACCGCGCCCAGCCGGTCGATGCGCTCGGTCAGCCCGCCGGGCGCCAGCCACAGCAGATGCTCCTCGCTGGTCCATCCCATGAGCAGGGGGATGTCCCCGGCGTCCCCGTCGAGCAGCGCCTCCAAGGGGTCTCGGGGCACCAGATCGCCGTCGACGACGATCCCGAAGGCGGGTCCGCCGAGGATCGGGCTGGCCCGTCGGCCCACCTCCGCCTGGGTCTCGGCCAGCAGCGCGCGGTCCACCGCGGCGAACGCGGCCGCCGTCGCCGGCACCTTCAGCCGGGTGGCCATCCGGCGCACCAGGCGCCGTACCCGGTCCCGGTCCGTGGACTGCGGCGGCCCGCTCTGCAGCACCGCCCGCCGGAACAGCCCCCGGGCGCGGGGCGCGGCCAGCAGGGCTCCGATGCTGATCGCGCCCGCCGACTGGCCGAAGACGGTCACCCGGTCCGGGTCCCCGCCGAACGCGGCGATCGCCTCGTGCACCCACTCCAGCGCGGCGAGCTGATCGCGCAGCCCGGGGTTGGCCGGGACGTCCGGGAACAGTCCGTAGCCCTCCACACCCAGGCGGTAGTTGAAGGTGACCAGAACGACGCCGTCCCGGGCGAAGGCGCCGCCGTCGTAGACGGGTACGGCGGAGGAGCCGCGGGTCAGGGCGCCACCGTGGATCCACACCAGGACCGGGAGCCGGGCGCCGGGGCTCGGCTCGGGCGTCCACACATTGAGGTTGAGGCAGTCGTCCCCGGGGACCACCGGGTCGGCCAGATAGCGGGCGAACGCCTCCGAGTAGGGCGGCTTGGGCGGCGTCGGCCCGAAGGCGCCCGCGTCCCGCACCCCGTCCCAGGGCTGCGGCGGCACGGGCGGGCGGAAGCGGTGCGGGCCGAAGGGCGCGGCGGCATAGGGGATGCCCCGGAAGACGGCGACTCCTCGCTCATGGCGACCGCGCACGGCTCCGTAGGGGGTGCGGACCACGGGGTCCGGCAGGTCCGGTCTCGCCGCTTCACCGGTCGTCTCGTCGGTACGGTCCAGGTCCATCAGGCCCTCTCCTCACCGCTGGGGGACATCCCGCCTCAGCGCATCACATCAGCGCCCCCACCCACGGGACGGCCCGCCGAAGGCCGACGGACCGCATGTCCCGCCGCACGGTCCACGTCCACCGGAGACAACCGCCGTCGCCTCCGATGTCCGCATAGGCTCAACGCGGCACGGGCCCGGAGAATGCCCGCCGTGCGAGTGCCGGGGAATCACGCCGCCCGGGCGGCCCAGCGGACGGCGCCGAGGAGATGGGCGCGGAAGGCCGGGTCCTGATAGGCCTCACAGGAGTGTCCGAGGGCGGTGTAGAAGACCCGGCCCGCGCCCCGCTCGTGACACCACACCAGCGGGTGGTCCTCGCCCATCCCGCCGCCCTGGTACGAGGATTCGTCCGCAGCGGCGAGCACCCGCACCGAACCGCGGGGGCTGGCCCGGAAGTCGTACCACTCGTCGGTGAACTCCCAGACGGCCGGCAGATGCCCGGTCGCCGGATGGTCCCGGTCCTCGACGACCGCCTTGCCCGGCTGAAGGTCGGGGTGCCGGGCGAACCGGGCCCCCAGCAGCTCTCCGTAGTACGGCCAGTCGTACTCGGTGCAGGCCGCCGCGTGCACCCCGACGAAGCCGCCGCCGCCCCGGGTGTACTCCGTCAGCCGCTCGCGGCCCGCCGGGGTCAGCACCTCGCCGCTGGTGGAGAGGAAGACGACCGCCGCATACCCGTCCAGGGGCGATTCGAAGGCCCCGGGGTCCTCGGTGGCGTCGACCTCGAAGCCGTGGGCGGCCCCGAGGGCACGGACGGCGGCGACGGCGTCCGGGATGGAGTCGTGCCGGTAATCGGTGGTACGGGTGTACACGAGGATGCGGAAGGCCATGGCCCGAGCCTAGGACCGCCGTCAAGCAGTCGTTCTGCGGTCCGTGCGCTGTCCGATTCGTTCAAGACCCGGTGTCGGCCGCCTGCCTACGGTGGCCGTATGACTCCTCGATTCGACATGATCGGCCTGGTCGTCTCCGATCCGGCCGCCTCCCTCGCCTTCTACCGCCGCCTCGGCCTCGTCTTCCCCGAGGGCGCCGAGGACCTCCCGCATGTCGAGACGGCTCTGCCCGGTGGGGCGCGGCTGGCCCTGGACACCGAGGACACCGTCCGTGCGTACCACCCGGGGTGGCGGGCGCCGGACGGTGGCGGCCGGGTCTCGCTCGCCTTCCGCTGCGACTCCCCCGCCGAGGTGGACGGCGTCTACGAGGACCTGGTGGGCGCCGGGTACCACGGCGAGCTGAAGCCCTGGGACGCGGTGTGGGGCATGCGGTACGCGGTCGTGCACGACCCGGACGGCAACGCCGTGGACCTCTTCGCGGACCTGACGGGCTGACCGGGCCCCAGGCCATGCCACGGGCCGGCCGGATCCAACGGATCAACCGGATCTAACGGCCGGTCTCGTCGCGGGCCAGCAGGGCTCCCAGCGGCATCCCCGTCAGCCGGCGTACGTCCCGGGACAGATGGGCCTGGTCGGCGAAGCCCGCACGGGCCGCTGTCTCGGCGAAGGGCACCCCGGACCGTGCCAGCGCCAGCGCCCGCTGCAACCGCAGCACCCGGGCCAGCGTCTTGGGGCCGTACCCGAACGCGGCGAGCGAACGGCGGTGCAACCGGCGCGCCCCGAGGCCCAGGGCGTCGGCGGTGGCGGCGACCGGGCGCCCCGCCTCCAGGGCCTCGACCAGCGCGCCGAGCAGCGGGTCGGGGGCCGCTGACCGCGCGGCCCCGTCCAGCGCGATCTCCTCCAGCGCCCGCGCGGGATCGGCGGCCGCGTCCACCCGTGCGGTCAGCCGGCGCACCTCGGCGGCCGGCCACAGGTCGGCCAGCTCCACCCGGCGGTCGCGCAGTTCGTACGCCGGGACGCCCAGGAAGGCGGGTGCGGTGCCGGGGCGGAAGCGGACGCCCGCCCAGCGCGCCGGAGACCCTCCGGGGCGGAAGGCGCGGGTGTCCGGGCCGGCGACGAGCAGGGTGCCCTCGGTCCACAGCAGATCCATGCAGCCGTCGGGCAGGACGAGCGGCCCGGTGGCGTCGGAGGGTGCCCGGGTCCAGACGACCGCACCCGTGAGCCGGGACGCCCGCTCGGCGTACCCGGGAGACGGGAAGGCTCCCTCGACGGCCATGTGCGCCAGCGTACGCGCCCGCCCCGCCGCCCCGAGGTCTCCTCAGTCCCCCGAGCTCCCGCCCTTGTGCTGGGGGTGCAGGCTGCGCGCATGGGCCCGCAGCCGGGAGGTGACGTCCTCCGGGGGCAGGAAGCGGGACCATCGCTCCGGGAACTCGGACGGCATGTCGGGGTCGTCCGGGTCGTCGGGCTCGTCCCCGCGGGCCGCGGCGGCGCGGGCCGCGTACTCCGCCGCCTGTTCCTCCCGCAGCCGCTCATTGGCCTCGCGGGCCGCCGCCGTGCCCTCGGCCGGCCACACCCGGTCGATCGCCGCATTGACGGCCGCGCCGACCAGGACCGCGAAGGCGGACACACCGATCCACAGGAGCACGGCCACCGGTGCGGCCAGCGAACCGTAGATCGTCGGCCCCTCGATGGTGTGGGTCAGATAGATCCGCAGCAGGAAGCTGCCCAGCACCCACATCGCCAGGGCCACCAGCGCGCCCGGCACGTCCTCCACCCAGGGTGACCGCACCGGCACGGAGACATGGTAGAGCGTTGTCAGGAACACGACCGACAGCACGATGACCACCGGCCAGTACAGGACCTGCACCACCGTGGTCGACCAGGGCACCACGCTCACCACCGCGTCGGGGCCCGCCACCATCAGCGGCAGCGCGACCGAGCCGATCAGCAGCGCCACCACGAAGAGCACGAACGCCAGCAGCCGGGTCCTGACGATGCCCCGGGTGCCGTCGAGCCCGTACATCACGGTGATCGTGTCGATGAAGACGTTCACGGCGCGCGACCCCGACCACAGGGCGAACAGGAAGCCGATCGAGATGACGTCGGGGCGTCCGCCCTTCATCACGTCGTGCAGGATCGGCTGGGCGATCTCCTTGACGCCCTTGTCGGACAGCACCGTGCGGGAGGCCTCCAGGATGTTGTTCTCCAGGCTGTGGATGGTGTCGGCGCCCGTCCAGGCGTCGACATAGCCCAGCAGCCCGATGAGGCTCAGCAGCAGCGGAGGCACGGACAGCAGCGTGAAGAACGCCGCCTCGGCCGCCAGCCCGAGGATCCGGTACTCCATGCACGAGTCGACCGTGTCCTTCAGCAGCAACCAGGCGGTTTTGCGCATGGAGACATTGCGGTAGAGGGCGCGTGCCCGGTGGAGCCGACCTGCCGGGCGCTCGGGGTTCTCTCTTGCTGCTGACTGCACGCCTCAACGGTATCCGCCACCCGGGCCCGCTCTCACCCCCTGCCGGAGACGGGTTTCCAGTTCGGGGGCACGCCCCGGGGGCGGGACGGGTGACCGGCGGCGTACCGAGGAGTAGGTTCGCAGCATGGCAGCCACCACGCACACGGTGACCAACCAGGCCCCACCCCTGGTCGGATACGACGTCTTCACCGCCGACCGCACCCTCGTGGCGGCCGTCGAGCGGCATCTGGACCCCGAACTGCTGGACGAGAGCCGCGCGGAGTTGTCACGCCTGGGGCAGAGCGCGGGCTCCGCCCAGCTCCAGGAATGGGGGGTGCTGGCCAACGAATTCCCGCCGAGGCTGCGCACTCATGACCGCTACGGCAACCGGATCGACGAGGTCGAGTTCCATCCGGCCTGGCACCGGCTGCTCGGCAAGGGTGTCTCCGCGGGGCTGACCGCGGCCTGGGCACGCCCGGGCGGCCATGTGCGCCGCGCCGCCGCCTTCATCGTCTGGACCCAGGTCGAGGCGGGCACCGGCTGTCCCCTGTCGATGACCCATGCCGCGGTGCCCGCGCTGCGCGTGGACCCCGCGCTGGCCGCCGAGTGGGAGCCCCGGCTGACCTCCACGCTCTACGACCAGGAGCTGCGCCCGGCCGCGCAGAAGCCCGGCGTCCTCTTCGGTATGGGCATGACGGAGAAACAGGGCGGCAGCGACGTACGTGCCAACACCACCTCGGCCCGGCCGCTCGCCGAGGACGGCACCTATGCGCTGACGGGTCACAAGTGGTTCTGCTCGGCGCCCATGTCGGACGGCTTCCTGGTGCTGGCGCAGGCCCCGGGCGGGCTCACCTGCTTCCTCGTCCCGCGCGTGCTGGCGGACGGCACCCGGAACGTGTTCCTGCTCCAGCGGCTCAAGGACAAGCTCGGCAACCGGTCCAACGCCTCCAGCGAGGTCGAGTTCGACGGCACCTGGGCGCGCCGGGTCGGCGAGGAGGGCCGCGGGGTGCGCACCATCATCGAGATGGTCGCGGCCACCCGGCTCGACTGCGCCCTCGGCTCCGCGTCCCTGATGCGGCAGGCGGTCGCCCAGGCGATCCATCACTGCGCCTACCGGGAGGCGTTCGGCGGAAAGCTCGTCGACAAGCCCCTGATGCGCAATGTGCTGGCCGATCTGGCCCTGGAGTCGGAGGCGGCGACGACCCTGACGCTGCGGCTCGCGGCGGCCTACGACGACGGGAGCGCGCAGGAGCGGGCGTTCCTCAGGCTCGCGGTGCCGGCCGCCAAGTACTGGGTGACCAAGCGGTGCACCCCGGTGGTGACGGAGGCCTCGGAGTGCCTGGGCGGCAACGGCTATGTCGAGGAGTCGGGCATGCCCCGGCTGCTGCGCGAGTCGCCGCTCAACTCCGTCTGGGAGGGCGCGGGCAATGTCCAGGCGCTCGATGTGCTGCGGGCGCTCCAGCGCGAGCCGCAGGCGCTGGACGCCTTTCTGCGGGAGGTCGGCCAGGCGCGCGGCGCCGATCACCGGCTGGACGGCGCGATCAAGAACCTGCTCACCGAACTCGCCGATCTGGAGGGCGTCGAGGCCCGGGCGCGCCGGGTGGTGGAACGGATCGCCCTGGTGCTCCAGGGGTCCCTGCTCGTCCGGTACGCGCCACCGGCGGTCGCGGACGCCTTCTGCGCCTCCCGGCTCGGCGGGGACTGGGGCTCGGCCTTCGGCACCCTGCCGCACAGCCTGGATCTGGCATCGGTGGTGGAACGGGCGCGCCCGGCGGTCTGATCCGCGCGGCGGGGGTGATGCCGCGCCGACACGGCACCACCCCCGCTCTGCTGCCCCTCGTAGATGCCGGACCCGAGGAGCAGGGACACCGCTGGAGCGGCGCTGCACAAGTTTCGGGCAGCGCGGAGGCGTCCGCCAGAGTTGCAAGGGGTTGCAACACGGGGGTCCGCAGTTGCCCAAGTGCGCTCCCCCGCGCCGGGTGGACGGCAATATGTGAGTCACCGTCGGCAGGGTTCGCCTCAGGGGTGGGGACGGGTTCGCCAGGGGCGGCCGAGTCCGCCGGCGGGCACGGGTGGAGACCTTGGGGGAGGTTGCAGTGGTTCCAGTGACGCGCTCGGCGAAGGACGTCACCCGGCTCGCCGCCCTGGACACCGCGCGGGCGGCGCGGCTGCTGAGCGAGGTGCGCAGCGCGGCGCTCGCGGGAGAGCGGGGTCCGGTCCCGCCGCGTCCGGTGATCGAGGCGTCCTGGGGGCGGATGCTGCGCGGCGGGGTCGACCCCGACCATGACGTCCGGGCCGCCCCGCTGGGGCCCGAGAAGGTCGAACGGCGCCGCCGGGACTCGCCGTTGCGCCATGTGCTGCCGGTGCTGCGCGAGGGCCTGCTGTCGGTCGCGGACGAGGCACGGCACATCATGGTCGTCGCGGACGCGGACGGGCGGGTGCTGTGGCGTGAGGGCAGTTGCTCGGTGCTGCGCACGGCGGACCGGCTGGGTCTGGAAGTCGGCGCGGACTGGAGCGAGATGTCGGTCGGCACCAACGGTGTGGGCACCCCGGCGGTGGCCCGGCGTCCCGTGCAGGTCTTCGGCTCCGAGCACTTCGTACGCTCCCATGCGTCCTGGACCTGCGCGGGCGCCCCGATCCTGGATCCGCGCGACGGCCGGCTGATCGGGGTGGTGGATGTCAGCGGCCCGTTGGAGACGATGCATCCGGCCACGCTCGCCTGGGTGGAGGCGGTGGCCAAGCTCGCTGAGGCGCGGCTGCGGGAGGTCCATCTGGCCTCGCTGGAACGGCTGCGCGCGGTGGCGGCCCCGCTGCTGGCCGGGCTCGGCGGCCGGGCCGTCGCGGTGGACCGGGACGGCTGGACGGCGGCGGTGGCCGGGGTGCCGTACACCGGGCGGGTGGCCCTGCCCGCGACGCTCTCACCGGGCCGCCATCCGCTGCCGGCACTGGGAACCTGCACGGTGGAGCCGCTGCCGGGCGGCTGGCTGCTCCGGGTCGCCCGGACACCCGCGCCGGAGCGCACCACCCGGGTGCTGCTGGACGTCGGGCAGCCGCGCCGCCGGTCGGTGACGGTGACCGGGGACACCGGTTCCTGGGACCATGAACTCAGCCCTCGGCACGCCGAGTTGCTGCTGCTCCTCGCCGTGGACCGCATGGGCCGCACCGCCGCGGAGCTGGCCGCCGACCTGTTCGGCGACCCGGCCCGCACGGTGACGGTCCGCGCGGAGATGTCCCGGGTGCGACGCTATCTGGGGGCGTTCCTGGAGCACCGGCCGTATCGTTTCCGCGAGTCGGCGGAGGTGAAGCTGCTGACCCCGCCCGATCCGGAGGACCTGCTGCCGTACTCCACGGCGCCGGGGGTGGTGCGGGCGCGGGACGCCCTGCGGGGCATGCGCTAGGGCGTGTTCCGAGAGTGCCGTCTGCCCGGCCGGGACGGCTCCCGGTGCGTTCTTTCTCTCGTTTCCCGCTGCGAGGTTTAACCCTCCGGAGGGGATCGCCCCCCAATTCCCGGGTCTTCGGCCGGTCCCGTATTCCCCTGACGTAGCATCACCCCCACGGGCCACCCCACCCGCGCCTCGGGTCAATGACCGGACCGAGAGGAGCAGTTGGCCTACGCCAGGAGGTTGTATGAAGCACCGTGGCAGGCACCGTCGCAGACGCAGAACACGCGCGCTGCGGGCCACATTGGCCGGGACGGCACTGGCGCTGACCGCCGCCGCCACGCTGATCAGCACCTCACAGGCCGCGGGCGGCAACAACCCCGGGGGCCTGACCCGGGTCACCGACGCCGCCGAGACCGCGAAGTTCCGCCTCCATGAGGAGCTGACCGACCGCGGCACCCTGAACACCCTCACCCGGGAGCTGGGCGGCACCGTCGACGTCCGCGAGGTCCTCGCCTCCGTCGACCGCGCCATGCGTGGGCGGTCCGCGTGCGACACCGACGAGACCGCCGCGCTGCCGGTGAAACCGACGGCCACCCGGGCGTACTGCTGGGACCGTCGCGACGCGACGAGCACCCGGTGGCTGCCCCGTTCCGTGACCACCTCGGGGGACTCCGACGCCTACGGTCGCTGGGGCGCCGACCGGGTGGTCCTCTCCGGCTGGACCCAGTACGACCCCCGCTCCGACACCCCGGCCGAGGACCGGGGCCTCGCCCGGATCGCCTTCATCGACGCCAACAACCCGGACTCCTTCGCCTATCGCTGGGCCCTGCTGGTCGCCCCGCTCGACGGCGGCAAGGACTTCGCCCCGGTGCGCAGCGGCGTCTCCGGCATGGTCTGGTACCAGGACAAGCTGTTCGTCACGGCCCGTGACTCGCTGCTGGTCTTCGATCTGCACCGGATCCTGCGGGTCGACGGGGACGGCGCCGCCGTCGGACGGGTGAAGGGCGGCTACTCCGCGAACGGTTACCGCTATGTGCTCCCCACGGTCGGTTCCTACCGGCTGAGCGGCGGCTCCTGTTCCACGGACGACGACCGCGCGGCCCCCTGTTTCACCTCCCTCTCGCTCGACCGCACCTCGACCCCGGACAGCCTGGTGGCGAGCGAGTGGTCCGCTCCCGGCGACTCCGGCAGAACCGCCCGGGTGTGGCGCTATGCGTTCAGCACCGCGCCCGGCCGCGAGGGCCTGCTGGCCACGGACGCGCACGGCGACGCCGGGGCGACCGAGGCGTACCGGACGGAGGTGTCCGGGGTGCAGGGCGTGCTCTCGCACCGGGAGTTCGGGGCCGAGAAGGCCGACTGGTACGTCGACCGCACCCCCGTCGTCGGCGGCCGTCATGGCACGCTCTGGCGGCAGAGCACCTCCGGGGCGAAGGCGACCACCTGCGCGGTGGACGAGACGCACGCCTGCTGGGGCCGGCACACCGCCTCCCTGTCGTACTGGGCCGAGACGGACGAGCTGTGGACCCTGACCGAGGGCGCCGCGGGCGGGGACGACGAGGGAGGGCCCGCCGGGGCACGGGTGCTGTACGCGGTGCCGCTGCGCTCCGTGGACGACGCCCTGGACTAGGGCAGGCGACGTTCCGGAGCACGCCGGGCCCGCGGGTCCCGGCCCGCGGGCGGGGCGCCCTCCTGTGCCGTGGCGGGCGGAGTCATGGTTCCCTGGCCGTATGAGCAGCCTCACCGTGACCACATGGTCCCTGGAGCAGACGTCCCCGACCGATCTGGTGCCCGCGGCGGCCCCCGACGGCGATGTGCGCATCGTCCGGGCGGAGGTCCCCTCACCGGAGTTCAGCCGTTTCCTGTACGCCTCGGTCGGCCAGGACATCCGCTGGACCGACCGGCTGGGCTGGAGCCACGCGCGCTGGCAGGAGTATCTGGACCGGCCCGGCGTGGAGACCTGGGTGGCCTACGACCAGGGCACACCCGCGGGGTATGTGGAGCTGGAGGCCCTGGACGAGGGGGTCGTGGAGATCGCCTACTTCGGGCTCCTGCCCGCCTTCCGTGGACGGCGGATCGGCGGCCACCTGTTGTCGTACGCCACCGCACGCGCCTGGGACCTCGCCGAGCGCCGGCCGGAGCCGGCGCAGCCGACGAAGCGGGTGTGGCTGCACACCTGCAGCAAGGACGGCGAGCACGCCATGGCCAACTACCTGCGCAGGGGGTTCCAGCTGTTCGACACCAAGGTCGAACAGGAGCCGGACGTCGCCACCCCCGGCCCCTGGCCCGGGGCGCACTCCGCCTGATCTGCGCGGACACCGGCCCCCTCGGCACGACATGCCCGATGACACCCTTGTTCCACATTCCGGGACAAGGGTGTCCGCATGATGGATGAAGCTGGACTGGTTCCAGATCGCCGTGACACGCTTTCGTCATGTCTGGATCTGGAACCGCCTTGGTGAGTCGACGACACGTCGACCTCGGCCGCATGTCCAGCGCCATCTGTCCGGCGAGCTGACCCTCTTCAGCCAGCGCCGGTTTTTCTCTTTCTCCCTCGTTGCGCGATGGTGCGCACACGTTCGCCGCGCCCCCGTATGCGCAGGTCAGAGCCTTTTTACCTGCCTGTCTCGAAGGACGTACCCCCCATGTCTGCCACCCCGCAGAACTCCGCAGAACCTCGCCGCAAGGTGAGCCGTCACCGCGGCGAGGGCCAGTGGGCCGTGGGTCACTTCACCCCGCTCAACGCCAACGAGCAGTTCAAGAAGGACGACGACGGTCTCAATGTGCGGACACGCATTGAGACGATCTACTCCCGGCGGGGCTTCGACTCCATCGACCCGGCCGATCTGCGCGGGCGGATGCGCTGGTGGGGCCTCTACACCCAGCGCAAGCCCGGGATCGACGGCGGCAAGACGGCCGTTCTGGAGCCGGAGGAGCTGGAGGACACGTACTTCATGATGCGTGTCCGTATCGACGGCGGGGGCCTGACCACCCGGCAGTTGCGGGTCATCGGGGAGGTCTCCCAGGAGTTCGCGCGCGGCACCGCCGACATCACCGACCGGCAGAACATCCAGTTCCACTGGATCCGGATCGAGGACGTGCCCGAGATCTGGAACCGCCTGGAGGCCGTCGGGCTGTCCACCACCGAGGCCTGCGGTGACACACCCCGCGTCGTGCTCGGCTCCCCCGTCGCCGGTATCGCCGAGGACGAGATCATCGACGGCACCCCGGCGATCGAGGAGATCCACCGCCGGATCATCGGCAACAAGGCGTTCTCCAACCTGCCGAGGAAGTTCAAGACCGCGGTCTCCGGTTCGCCGCTGCTCGATGTGGCGCACGAGATCAACGACATCGCGTTCGTCGGTGTCGACCACCCCGAGCACGGCCCCGGCTTCGACCTCTGGGTCGGCGGCGGTCTGTCCACCAACCCGAAGATCGGGGTCCGGCTCGGCGCCTGGGTCCCGCTGGACGAGGTCGCGGACGTCCATGAGGGCGTGGTCTCCATCTTCCGCGACTACGGCTACCGCCGGCTGCGCAACCGTGCCCGGCTGAAGTTCCTGGTCGCCGACTGGGGCGCGGAGAAGTTCCGCCGGGTCCTGGAGGAGGAGTACCTGGGGCGGCGGCTGGTCGACGGCCCGGCGCCCGATCAGCCCGTGGAGCGCTGGCGCGACCACGTCGGCGTGCACCGGCAGCGGGACGGCCGTTTCTACGTCGGTTTCGCACCGCGGGTCGGCCGCGTCGACGGCGCCACCCTGACGAAGATCGCCGACCTGGCGGAGGCCCATGGCTCGGGCCGGGTCCGTACCACCGTCGAGCAGAAGATGATCGTGCTGGACGTGGAGGAGGCACAGGTCGAGTCGCTGGTCGAGGGCCTTCAGGCGCTGGACCTCACCACCAGCCCCTCGACGTTCCGGCGCGGCACCATGGCCTGCACCGGCATCGAGTACTGCAAGCTCGCCATCGTGGAGACCAAGGCGCGGGGCTCCTCGCTGATCGACGAACTGGAGCGCCGCCTCCCGGACTTCGACGAGCCGATCACCATCAATCTCAACGGCTGCCCGAACGCCTGCGCCCGCATCCAGGTCGCGGACATCGGTCTCAAGGGCCAGCTGGTCCTCGACGACAGGGGCGAGCAGGTCGAGGGCTTCCAGGTGCACCTGGGCGGCGCGCTCGGTCTCGAGGCCGGCTTCGGCCGCAAGGTCCGCGGTCTGAAGGTCACCTCGGCGGAACTGCCGGACTACATCGAGCGGGTCCTCAAGCGGTTCCAGGCGGAGCGCGAGGAGGGCGAGCGGTTCGCCGTCTGGGCCGCCCGCGCCTCCGAGGAGGCCCTGTCATGAGCGGGCGCGCGGCCCCCTTCTACTGCCCCTACTGCGGCGACGAGGACCTACGGCCGGGAGAAGAAGGACACGGCAGCTGGGAGTGCAGGGCGTGCAGCAGGGCCTTCCAGCTGAAGTTCCTGGGCCTGCTCGCCCGGGGGCTGGGGCGGGCCGACGACGGCGACCACCAAGGGCGCGGAGGGCACGGGGCATGACGTCCGTTCAGGAAGAGCACGGCACCGACGAACTCAAGGCGCTCGCCGAGCAGGCGGGCCGTGAACTGGAGGACGCCTCCGCGCCGGAGATCCTCCGGTGGGCGGCCCGCACCTTCGGCAGGCGCTTCTGTGTGACCTCGTCCATGGAGGACGCGGTGGTCGCCCATCTGGCCTCCCGGGCGATGCCCGGGGTCGACGTGGTGTTCCTGGACACCGGCTACCACTTCCCGGAGACCATCGGCACCCGGGACGCGGTGGAGGCCGTGATGGACGTCAACGTCATCACCCTCACCCCGCGCCGGACGGTCGCCGAGCAGGACGCCGAGCACGGGCCGAAGCTGCACGACCGCGACCCGGACCTGTGCTGCGCGCTGCGGAAGGTGCAGCCCCTGGAGGAGGGCCTTACCGGCTATGACGCCTGGGCGACCGGACTGCGCCGCGACGAGTCCCCGACCCGGGCGGGCACCCCGGTCGTCGGCTGGGACGAGAAGCGCCGGAAGGTGAAGGTCTCCCCGATCGCCCGCTGGACCCAGGACGACGTGGACGCGTATGTCGCCGAGCACGGCGTCCTCACCAACCCGCTGCTGACGGACGGCTATGCCTCGGTGGGCTGCGCCCCCTGCACCCGGCGGGTCCTCGAGGGCGAGGACGCGCGGGCCGGACGCTGGGCGGGCCGCGCCAAGACCGAGTGCGGGCTGCACGGCTGACCATGACGGAGATTCAGGAGACACACGTGACGACCGGAGCCACCGTCTGGCTCACGGGTCTGCCGAGCGCCGGCAAGACCACCATCGCGTACGAGCTGGCCGGACGGCTGAGTGCGGAGGGCCACCGGGTGGAGGTGCTCGACGGCGACGAGATCCGCGAGTTCCTCTCGGCGGGGCTCGGCTTCAGCCGCGCGGACCGGCACACCCATGTGCAGCGCATCGGCTTCCTGGCCGATCTGCTCGCCCGCAACGGGGTCAAGGCCCTGGTCCCGGTGATCGCGCCCTATGCGGACAGCCGGGAGGCGGTGCGCACCCGCCACCGGGTGAACGCGACACCGTATCTGGAGGTGCATGTGGCGACCCCGGTCGAGGTCTGCTCGGTGCGCGATGTGAAGGGTCTGTACGCCAAGCAGGCCGCGGGCGAACTGACGGGCCTGACGGGGGTGGACGACCCGTACGAGGAGCCGGTCTCGCCCGATCTGCGGATCGAGTCCCACCACCAGACCGTGCAGGAGTCCGCGGCGGCGGTGTACGCGCTGCTCAGCGAGAGGGGACTGATATGACGACCGTCGCCAGGACCGAGGAGTCCGAGGAAGGTACGGACGGTCCGTACGCCCTGTCCCACCTGGACGCGCTGGAGTCCGAGGCGGTGCACATCATCCGCGAGGTGGCCGGCGAGTTCGAACGGCCGGTGATCCTGTTCTCCGGCGGCAAGGACTCCATCCTCATGCTGCATCTGGCCCTCAAGGCGTTCGCCCCCGCGCCCGTGCCCTTCTCCCTGCTGCATGTGGACACCGGACACAACTTCCCCGAAGTCCTGGAGTACCGGGACCGTGTGGTGGCGGCCCATGGGCTGCGCCTCCATGTGGCCTCCGTACAGGACTACATCGACCGCGGTGTGCTGCGCGAACGGCCCGACGGCACCCGCAACCCGCTCCAGACGCTGCCGCTGACCGAGAAGATCCAGTCGGAGAGGTTCGACGCCGTCTTCGGCGGCGGCCGCCGCGACGAGGAGAAGGCCCGCGCCAAGGAGCGGGTCTTCTCGCTGCGGGACGAGTTCTCCCAGTGGGACCCCCGCCGCCAGCGCCCCGAGCTGTGGCAGCTCTACAACGGCCGCCACGCCCCCGGCGAGCACGTCCGGGTCTTCCCGCTGTCCAACTGGACCGAACTCGACGTCTGGCAGTACATCGCCCGCGAGAACATCGCACTGCCCTCGATCTACTTCGCCCACCACCGCGAGGTCTTCCGCCGCGACGGCATGTGGCTGACCGCGGGCGACTGGGGCGGCCCCAAGGACGGCGAGAACGTCGAGCGTCGGCAGATCCGCTACCGCACCGTCGGCGACATGTCCTGCACCGGCGCCGTCGACTCCGACGCGGCGAGCCTGGACCAGGTGATCACCGAGATCGCCGCCTCCCGGCTCACCGAGCGGGGCGCGACACGCGCCGACGACAAGCTCTCCGAGGCCGCCATGGAGGACCGCAAGCGCGAGGGGTACTTCTGACCATGACCACCACCACTCCGGAGGCGGCCTCCTCCGCCACCACCCTGCTGCGCTTCGCCACCGCCGGCTCCGTCGACGACGGCAAGTCGACCCTCGTCGGCCGGCTGCTGCACGACTCCAAGTCGGTCCTCGCCGACCAGCTGGAGGCCGTCGAGCGCGCCTCCGCGGACCGCGGCCAGCACACCCCCGACCTGGCCCTGCTCACCGACGGACTGCGCGCCGAGCGCGAGCAGGGCATCACCATCGATGTGGCCTACCGCTACTTCGCCACGCCCCGCCGCCGGTTCATCCTGGCCGACACCCCCGGCCATGTGCAGTACACCCGCAACATGGTCACCGGTGCCTCCACCGCCGAACTGACCGTGATCCTGGTCGACGCCCGCAACGGCGTCGTGGAACAGACCCGGCGGCACGCCGCGATCGCCGCACTGCTGCGCGTGCCGCATGTGGTCCTGGCCGTCAACAAGATGGACCTGGTCGACTACCGGGAGTCCGACTTCGCGGCGATCGCCGAGGAGTTCACCGCCTACGCCACCGGCCTCGGCATCCCGGAGATCACCGCGATCCCCATCTCGGCGCTGGCCGGCGACAACGTCGTGGAGGCGTCCGCGACCATGGACTGGTACGGCGGCCCCACCGTCCTGGAGCATCTGGAGACCGTGCCCGTCAGCCACGACCTGGCGCACTGCCACGCCCGGCTGCCGGTGCAGTACGTGATCCGCCCGCAGACCGCGGAGCACCCCGACTACCGGGGCTACGCGGGCCAGATCGCGGCCGGCACCTTCCGGGTGGGTGAGACGGTCACCGTGCTGCCCTCCGGCCGTACCACGAAGGTCTCGGGCATCGATCTGCTGGGCGAGCCGGTCGAGGCGGCCTGGACACCGCAGTCGGTGACCCTGCTGCTGGAGGACGACCTCGATGTCTCGCGCGGCGATCTGATCGTGCCCGCCGAGGACGCGCCCGCGACCACCCAGGACATCGAGGCGACCGTCTGCCATGTCGCCGACCAGCCCCTGACCGTCGGCCACCGGGTGCTGCTCAAGCACGGCACCCGCACCGTCAAGGCGATCGTCAAGGACATCCCGTCCCGGCTCACGCTCGACGACCTCTCCCTGCACCCTCACCCGGGGCTGCTCGCCGCCAACGACATCGGCCGCGTCAAGATCCGGACCGCCGAGCCGCTGCCGGTGGACTCCTACGCGGACTCCCGCCGCACCGGCTCGTTCATCCTGATCGACCCCGCCGACGGCACCACCCTCACCGCGGGCATGGTCGGTGAGTCGTTCGCCGCGCCGGAGCCGGTCGGGGCCGGCGCCGACGAGGAAGGGTGGGACTTCTGACATGACCATCACCTGCACCACCTGCTTCTACTCGCTGTTCGCCAAGGAGGGCGGGCGCGTCGGCAGCGGCGCCCTCGGGAGCGGGCAGGGCGGAGTGGCGCGATGTGCGCGATGACGTACGCGCACCGCCTGCGCGCCCCGATGTCCCCGTCCCGGACCGGACGACGAAGACCTTCCGACCTCCCGGCCACGGCCTGAGAGACCGTGACCGCCGGGCCTACGAGAGGAACACCTCCCGTGCCTGTCAGCCTCCCGCCCTCCCGAGTCCCTTCGACCGGGAAACCCGGCTCCCCCGTCCTGCGCCGCGGCCTGACCGTGCTCGCCGCCCTTCCCCTGCTGGCCCTCGCCGCCTGCGGCTACGGGTCGAACGCGGAGAACGACCCCGCCCCGCAGAAGGTCGCCGCCGGCGCCAAGAAGATCGACGGACTGGACTCCGTGAAGATCGGCTACTTCGGCAACCTCACCCATGCCACCGCGCTGGTGGGCGTCCAGAAGGGCTTCTTCCAGAAGTCGCTCGGCGCCACCCGGGCCAAGTACCAGGTCTTCAACGCCGGCCCCTCCGAGATCGAGGCCCTCAACTCGGGTGCCGTCGACATCGGCTGGATCGGCCCCTCCCCCGCGATCAACGGCTACACCAAGTCCGAGGGCAAGAGCCTCAGGATCATCGGCGGTTCGGCCTCCGGCGGGGTGAAGCTGGTGGTGAACCCCGCGAAGATCAAGTCTCTGAAGGACGTCAAGGGCAAGAAGATAGCGACGCCTCAGCTCGGCAACACCCAGGACGTGGCGTTCCTCAACTGGATCGCCGAGCAGGGCTGGAAGGTCGACGCCGACAGCGGCAAGGGCGATGTGTCCGTGGTGCGCACGGACAACAAGGTCACCCCGGACGCCTTCAAGTCCGGGTCCGTCGACGGCGCCTGGGTGCCGGAGCCGACCGCGTCCAAGCTGGTCGCCGAGGGCGGCGAGGTGCTGCTCGACGAGTCCTCGCTGTGGCCCGACAAGAAGTTCGTGATCACGAACATCATCGTGTCGCAGACGTTCCTCAAGGAGCACCCGAAGGCCGTCGAGGCGGTCCTGAGGGCCTCGGTCGAGACCAACAAGTGGATCAACGCCCATCCTGACGAGGCGAAGGCCGCGGCGAACAAGCAGCTGGAGACCGACTCCGGGAAGGCCCTGCCGGCCGACGTCCTGGACCCGGCGTGGAAGTCCATCCAGATCATCGACGATCCGCTGGCCGCCACCCTGGACACCGAGGCGCGGCACGCCGTCAAGGCGGGTCTGCTCAAGGACCCGAAGCTGGACGGCATCTACGACCTCACCCTGCTGAACAAGGTCCTCAAGGACGAGGGCGAGAGCACGGTCGACGCCGCCGGTCTCGGCGTCGAGTAAGCCCGTATCCCGTTGAGTTCCCAGGAGGTGACGGCCATGGCCACTGTCCTCGCCAAGGCCGCCGACGGCGCCGAGTCGCTGGAGCACGCCGCCCGCATCGAGCGGGTCTCGAAGTCCTTCGCCGGTCCCGCCGGAGCGCAACTCGTCCTCGACGACATCTCCCTGGATGTCGCACCGGGCGAGTTCGTCACCCTCCTGGGGGCCTCGGGCTGCGGCAAGTCGACCCTGCTCAACCTGGTGGCGGGGCTCGACCGGCCCTCCACCGGGACCATCACGACCGACGGGCGCCCCGCCCTGATGTTCCAGGAGCACGCCCTCTTCCCGTGGCTGACCGCGGGCAAGAACATCGAACTCGCCCTGAAGCTCAGGGGGGTCGCCAAGAACGAGCGGCGCGGCCGGGCCGAGGAACTGCTCACCCTCGTACGCCTGGACGGCTCGTACCAGAAGCGGGTGCACGAGCTGTCCGGCGGGATGCGGCAGCGGGTCGCCATGGCCCGCGCCCTGGCCCAGGACAGCCGGCTGCTGCTGATGGACGAGCCGTTCGCGGCGCTCGACGCGATCACGCGCGATGTGCTGCACGACGAACTGACCCGTATCTGGCAGGAGACGGGACTGTCCGTGCTGTTCGTCACCCACAACGTGCGCGAGGCGGTGCGACTGGCACAACGCGTGGTCCTGCTCTCCTCGCGGCCCGGGCGGGTGGCGCGCGAGTGGACCGTGGACATCCCGCAGCCGCGCCGCGTCGAGGACGCCCCCGTGGCCGAGCTGTCCGTCGAGATCACCGAGGTACTGCGTGGGGAGATCCGCCGACATGGCCAGCACTGAGACCACCGGCACGACGGACGCCCCCGCCGCGGACGGGAACGGGCTGGGCGGCCTGGAGGCCGGCCTGGACGCACTGGAGACCTCCACGACGGCCCGTACGCCGTTCCGGCGGACCTTCGTCGACAAGATCCTGCCGCCGATCGTCGCGGTCGTGGTGGTCCTGGTGGTCTGGCAGTCCCTGATCTCCTTCGGGATCGTCGACGATCCGACCAAGCTGCCCTCACCGGCCGCCGTGGGGGGCGAGTTCAAGGACGCCTGGTTGCGCGGCACCCTGCTCGGCTACATCTGGACCAGCGTCTCGCGCGGACTGCTGGGCTTTCTGCTGGCGCTGGCGATCGGCACCCCGCTGGGTCTGCTGGTGGCGCGTGTGAAGTTCGTACGCGCGGCCATCGGGCCGGTCCTGTCCGGGCTGCAGTCGCTGCCGTCGGTGGCCTGGGTGCCGCCCGCGGTGATCTGGCTGGGCCTGGACAACTCCATGATGTACGCGGTGATCCTCCTCGGCGCGGTCCCCTCCATCGCCAACGGACTGGTCTCCGGCATCGACCAGGTGCCGCCGCTCTTCCTGCGGGCGGGCCGCACCATGGGCGCCACGGGGCTGAAGGGCGCCCGGCACATCGTGCTGCCTGCCGCGCTGCCGGGCTATCTGGCCGGCCTCAAGCAGGGCTGGGCCTTCTCCTGGCGCTCGCTGATGGCCGCGGAGATCATCGCTTCCTCGCCCGATCTGGGCATCGGCCTGGGCGCGCTGCTGGAGAACGGCCGCAACGCGAGTTCCATGTCGATGGTGTTCGAGGCCATCATCCTGATCCTGTTCGTCGGCATCGCCATCGACCTGCTGATCTTCAGTCCGCTGGAGCGGCGGGTGCTGCGCGGCCGTGGCCTCCTGGTGAAGGGCTGATCGACCGTGCACCGTGATCCCGTTCTTCTCGTCGTCGCCCACGGCAGCCGCGACCCGCGGCATGCGGCGACCGTGCACGCCCTGGTGGAGCGGGTACGGTCGCTGCGGCCCGGGCTGCGCGTGGTGACCGGCTTCCTGGATTTCAACGTCCCGTCCGTGCAGGGGGTGCTGCGGTCCCTGGCGGCGGACGGCACCAGGGACGTGGTGGCCCTGCCGCTCCTGCTGAACCGGGCGTTCCATGCCAAGGCGGACATCCCGGCGGTGCTGCGGGAGGCCCCGCCCCGGCTGCGCATCCGGCAGGCGGACGTCCTGGGCCCCTCGCCGCTGCTGCTGGACGCCCTGGAGCGGCGGCTGTACGAGGCGGGGCTGACGCCCGCCGACAAGTCCTCGACCGGGGTCGTCCTGGCCTCGGCGGGGTCCACGGACCCGGAGGCGATCGCAGTGATCGCAGATGTCGCGCGGGAGTGGCGGCGCACCGGTTGGTGTGCCGTGCGGCCTGCCTTCGCCTCCGCGTCCCTGCCGCGCACCGAGGACGCGGTCAGGGCGCTGCGGGCCGCGGGCTGCCCCCGGGTGGCCGTGGCCCCGTACGTCCTGGCCCCCGGCTTTCTCCCGGACCGCATCGCCCGCGGCGCCGCCGACGCCGATGTCCTGGCCGAGGTCCTGGGCCCGGCACCGGAGGTGGCCCGACTCGTCCTGGCCCGCTACGACCGGGCCCGGCTGCCGCTGCTCAGAGCCATCGGGGCCTGAGGACCCGTCACGGCGTACCGTCAGGGTCCTGGGACCGAGTGCCCCCACGGATCCAGGAACACCCGGGATACTCCGGTGACGATGATGGACCGCGTCCCGAGGAGCCCCGCACAGTGACGACTTCCGAGATCCACCGGCGTCCCCAGGCCGCCGGGACTCCGGACCGCCCCTTCGACGCCGTGCTGTGCGACCTCGACCAGGTGATCCGTTTCTACGACACCAGCCGGGTGACCGCGCTGGAGCGCGCCGCGGGGCTGCCGGAGGGCACCACCGAGGAAGTGGCCTACGCCCCGGAGCGGGACCTCCCCTTCCTCCTCGGCCGGATCACTCGGCGCGAGTGGGTGGAATCGATCGTGCGCGGACTCGCTGACCGGGTGCCGCGGACAAAGGCGCATGAGCTGGCGACCGCACTCGCCGAGGCCCCGTTCCGGGCCGACCCGGTGGTGGTGGGCCTGCTCCGCCGGGTGCGGGCCCGCCTGCCGCTGGTCCTGGTGACCAATGCGACGGTGGACCTGGAGGACGACCTGGCCTCGCTGGGGCTGTCGGATCTCGCGGACCATGTCGTCGGCAGCGCCGGGGTGGGCGTGGCCAAACCGGACCGGAGGATCTATGAGATCGCGGCCGAGCGGGCCGGAGCGGCCATGGACCGCTGTCTCTTCGTGGACGACCGCGCGGAGAACGTCGAGACCGCGCTCGCCTGCGGGATGACCACCGTCCTCTACCGCGAACCGGCGGACCTCCAGGGGCCGTTGGGCTTCCTGCTGCCCGGCTGAGCCCGTCCCACCAGCGGGATGTCAGGCATCGCGTCGATGGAGCGCCCACCAGCCGGCCAGCACCGCGCCCGCCGCCCACAGCGCCGTCACCGCGAGCCCCGTCCAGGGGCCGACGCCTCCCGGCGGGTCCTGGTACAGGATCTGCCGGCCGGCACGGTCCGGAAGCCAGTCGGCGGCGCCCCCTGCGATGTCCCCCACCACGAAGGACACGATCAGGATGAACGGGACGAGCAGGCTCAGCACCGCGACGGCGCTGCGCAGCAGAAAGGTGAGCCCGGCGGCGAACAGGGCCATCAGAGCCAGATAGACCCCCGCGCCGACGCAGGCCCGCAGCGCCCCCGGTGCGCCGAGACTAATGGCGTACTCCCCCAGGAACGCCTGTCCGGTGAAGAAGCTGACGAAGGCGGTCGCAAGCCCCACGACGAGGGCGGCGCCGGCCACCACCATCGTTCTGGCCGCGTAGAAGAGGCCCCGGTGCGGCACGGCGGACAGGGAGATCCGCAGGGCCCCGCCCGCGTACTCCGACGAGACGGCGGTGGCCCCGAAGGCGATGGCGGCGAGCTGCGCGAAGTTGACCGCGTAGAAGGCGCCGAAGACGGGATCTTCGCCGTGGACGGCCTCCGCCCGGCCGACGGTGGCGAAGACCAGCAGGGTGACGGCCTGAGTGACGGCGAAGACCGCGATCAGTGATCCGAAGCTCGCTCGGACCGACCTGATCTTGATCCATTCGGAGTGGAGCACCGCTGTGAGGGACATGGTCAGGCCTCCCGGGGGACGGTCGTGGACGGGGCGGTCGTGGCGGTGAATTCCGCCGCGTCCGCCGTGAGAGCGAGATACGCCTGCTCCAAGGAGGCGCGTTCGTCGGCGAGTTCGAGTAGCCGGATACCTTTTCGGGCGGCGAGCTTCCCGACCTGCTCGGCCTTGGCGCCCGCCACCACCCATCGGCCGTCGTCGGCCGCCTCGACCGTGTGGCCCTCGGCGAGCATCGCGGCCCGCAGCCGGGCGGGGTCGGCGGTGCGTACCCGTACAGAGGGCCGGCTGTGCCGTTCGATGAAGTCCTGGAGGGGGAGGTCGGCGAGCAGTCGGCCCCGGCCCAGGACGACCAGGTGGTCGGCGAAGGTCGCGGTCTCGTTCATCAGATGGCTGGAGACCAGGACCGTACGGCCTTCGTCTGCGAGCCGGCGCAGCAGCCGGCGGATCCAGACGATCCCTTCCGGGTCGAGGCCGTTGGCGGGTTCGTCCAGCATGAGGACCGGCGGGTCCCCGAGGAGCGCCGCCGCGATGCCGAGGCGCTGGCGCATGCCGAGCGAGAAGGTTCCGATGCGGCGACGGGCCACCGGCGCGAGACCGGTGTCCTCGAGGACCTCGTCCACCCGGCGGGCGGGGAGGCGGTTGCTGACGGCGAGAAAGCGCAGCTGGTCGCGGGCGGTCCGGGAACCGTGGGCCGCCTGGGCGTCCAGCAGGGCGCCGACGGTGCGCAGGGGTGCGCGCAACGTCGGGTACGGGCGGCCGCCGAGCGTGGCGGTGCCGGAGGTGGGGCGGTCGAGGCCGAGGGTGAGCCGCATGGTGGTGGACTTCCCGGCGCCGTTGGGGCCGAGGAATCCGGTGACCCGGCCCGGCTCGATACGGCAGGTCAGCCGGTCGACGGCGCGGGTGCCGCCGTACTCCTTGGTGAGGTCCTCGAGTTCGATGCTGATCATGGCCTCAGCCTGGCCGTGCGCCGCGGGGAGCCGCATCCCCCGTGGGAGGAGTTCGTCTCCCCCGCGCGGGGGAGGCACCGCTCCCACCTGCTCTGTCACGATGGCGGCATGCCGGGCCCTCTGTCGCCGCTCATCCGTGCGGTCACCTACACCCGTTGGGTTCATCTGCTGATGGGCGCGATCGTGCCGTTGGCCTGCGCCATGGTCCATCCCGGTCTGCACGACCCCTCGCCTGCCGACTGGGCGCTGATCGCGGTCCTCCCGCTGCCCCTGGCCGCGGCCGTGGCCCTGGCGCCCTCTGTTCGCCGTGCGGAGGGCTTGCAGGCACGGCTGATGCTGTTCCCCGGGCCGCACGCCCGCACAGGCGGCGCCGAGGATCCCGGTGTCTCCGCCGTGCCGTCCGCGACGTGGAGCGACCGGGTCAGAACCGGTGTCTGGCTGGTGCTGCGTCTGGAGGCGGGACTCGCCATGGCGCTGGTGACGGGGCAGTTGATGGCCCTCTCCCTGTCGCTCGCGGGAGCGGCCGCCGGAGATCCCGGTCCGGCCGGCCCGCTCCTGCGCCCGTCCGGTACGGGGTGGAGGTACGCCCTGCTGACACCGGTGCCCGTGCTGGTGCTGGTCGCGGTGGCCGCAGGCGCCGGTGCCCTCATGGCCCGGGCGGCCCGCCGGCTGCTCGGGCCCTCGGTCAGGGAACGTCTGGCCGCGTCGGAGGAGCGCACCGAGCAGCTCCTGGAACGCAACCGCATCGCCCGGGAGCTGCACGACTCCATCGGCCACGCGCTCACCCTGGCGGTCGTGCAGGCGGGTGCGGCCCGGGCCGCCGCGGACCCGGAGTTCACGGACCGGGCCCTGGAGACCGTCGAGGAGACGGGACGGGCCGCGCTGGAGGACCTGGAACGGGTGCTCCTCCTGCTGCGCGAAGGGCCGCGGCCGACGAGCTCCCGGCCGGCCCTCGTCGAGGCGCACCGTCTGCTGGACTCCGCGCGGTCCTCGGGCGCCCAGGTCGACGCCGAGGTGACCGGACCGCTGGAGCGGGTGCCGGGACCGGTCTCCCGGGAGGGCTACCGGATGCTCCAGGAGGGCCTGACCAATGTGCTGCGGCATGCGGGCCCCGTCCCGATCCGTGTCCGTATCGCGGTGCAGGAGGCACGGCTGCGTCTCGAGGTGCGCAATCCGCTGGCCGCGGCCGCGTCGGCGAACGGCACGGAGAGCGGCAGCGGACTGTGCGGGATCCGCGAGCGTGCCACGCTGCTCGGCGGCGAGGCCCGGGCGGGACGGCAGGGCGACCAGTGGCTGCTGCGGGTCGACCTGCCGCTGCGGTGATCCGGTGCCGGGGCGAGGACGACACGCTCTACGCTGACCGGATGCCGCTCACCGTTCTGCTGGTCGACGACGAGCCCCTGGTACGGGCGGGTCTGCGCGCCGTGCTGGAGGCTCAGCCGGACATCGAGGTGGTGGGTGAGGCGGCCGACGGTGCCGCGGTGACCCCCCTGGTCCGGCGGCTGCGTCCCGATGTGGTGGCCATGGACGTGCGGATGCCGCTGATGGACGGCATCGAGGCCACCCGCGCGGTGCTGCGCACGGTGCCGGACCCGCCGAAGATCGTGGTGGTGACGACCTTCGAGAACGACGAGTACGTCTACGGGGCGCTGCGCGCGGGCGCCGACGGTTTCCTGCTCAAGCGGGCCCGGCCCGCGGAGATCGTGCAGGCGGTACGGCTGGTCGCCGAGGGCGACTCGCTGCTGTTCCCGGCGGCGGTACGCCGGTTGGCCGCCTCGTACGCCGAGCAGCGGGGCACCACCGCGGCCCGGGCGGTCATGGCGCGTGCCGCGCTGACCGGGCGGGAGGAGGAGGTGCTGCGTCTCATGGCGCGCGGTCTGTCGAACGCGGAGATCGCCGCGCGTCTGGTGGTGGGGACCGAGACCGTCAAGTCCCATGTGAGTTCGGTCCTGGCGAAACTCGGGGCCCGGGACCGCACCCAGGCCGTCATCGCGGCCTACGAGTCCGGCTTCGTCTCCCCCGGCTGATCACCGGGCCGCGCGGCGGGTCAGTCGGCGTCCGCGGTCATCTCGGCCAGTTTGACGACCGTGTTCCAGTTGCGGCTGGTGGCGGTCAGGCCCTTGTTCAGGCGGGGCTTGGAGAGGTGTTCGGCGAGCTTGGAGCGGCCGAGTCCGCCCGGGGCGTAGAGGTAGAGGGCGCGAGTGCCGAGCCGGAACTCCTCCGGGAGGTACGCGGCCCGGTCGATCTCCGCGAAGCGTTCGGGGTCCACGGGCCCCGAGAAGTAGGTGACGTGCAGCTGCCTGCCCTCCAGGGTGTCCGCCGGGAACGGACAGTCCTCGCGTACGGACCTCAGATAGGTGTGATCGCGTACCAGCACATCGACGCGGAAGCCGAAGTGCTTCTCGATCGCCTCGGCCAGTTCCGCCGCCAGGGACTCCTCGTCGCCGTGGTCGGCGGTGAAGACCGCGTTGCCGCTCTGGAGGTAGGTGGCGACCCCGGTGTGTCCGAGCTCCGTCAGCAGCGTGCGCAACTGTGCCATCGGCAGCTTCTTGCTGCCGCCCACGTTGATCCCGCGCAGCAGCGCCGCGTACGTCGTCGTCATCCGCCCACCTTAGAGCGGCCTCCGTGCCCCGTGGGGTGGTTCGGGGCCTCACGGATCGGACACGGTTGCGCCGGCCGGACCGGACCCTGACTCCGGCCCCGAGAAACCCCGACTGTGTGTAAGGGGTCCCCTACTCCCAGGCGGTGAGACCACGGACTCCCATAGGAGGAGCCGGGCCGTTCCGGGTTCACCGATGAGCACGACGAGCGTCGCGCACCGCGCCCCTACCTTCGAGGGGAAGGGTGACGGCAGGGGGCCGTCACCTGCGGACGAGAGGGCAAGCCCGTCATGGGGAACGGAGATCTGCGGGTGCGGGGCATCGCCGCCCGGGCCGGCGGCTGGAGCGCGAGACACCGCTGGGCCGCCGTCGGCATCTGGGTGGTGTTCGTGGTCGTGGCGCTGGCCGTCGGCACGGCCGTCGGGCGGGTGGACGTCAAGGAGAGCGAGCAGCTCAGGGGCGAGACCCGCACCGCCGCGGAGATCGTCAAGGACGCGGGCATCCAGCAGCCCGCAGGGGAGACCGTCCTGATCCAGTCCGAGGACGGCCGGACCACCGCCACCGACCCGCAGTTCCGGGCCGCCGTCACCGCGGTCGTCCGGGCCGTCGAGGGCACCGGCCAGGTGACAGAGGTGACCTCGCCGTACGAGACGAAGTCCATCTCGGAGGACGGGCGCAGCGCTCTGGTGCAGTTCGCCATGCGCGGTGACGCGGACACCGCGGGCGACCGTGTGGAGCCGGTGCTCGATGCCGTGGCCGGGGTGCAGAAGGAGCACACCGGGCTGAGGATCGAGGAGGTCGGCGCCGCCAGCATCCAGAAGACGTTCGCCGACGCGTACGGCGACGACTTCCAGCAGGCGGAGCTCTCGGTGGTGCCGGTGGCCCTGGGCATCCTGCTGATCGCGTTCGGCGCGCTGGTCGCGGCGCTGCTGCCGGTGGCGCTCGCCGTCACCGCGATCGTGGCGACGACCGGTCTGATGGGCATCGTCAGCCATCTTCAGCCGATGGACAACACCGCCAACTCGGTGATGCTGCTGATCGGCATGGCCGTCGGCGTCGACTACTGCCTCTTCTATCTGCGGCGCGAGCGTGAGGAGCGGGCGGCCGGCCGGGACGCCCGCACGGCGCTGCAGATCGCCGCCGCGACCAGCGGACACGCGATCATCGTCTCCGGCGTCACCGTGTGCGCCGCGATGGCGGGCATGCTGTTCACCGGACTGGCCACGTTCGAGGCGATGGGCCTGGCCTCCCTGATGGTGGTGGCGGTCGCCATGGTCGGTTCGGTGACCGTGCTGCCCGCGCTGCTGTCCCTCCTGGGGACGCGGGTCGAGAAGGGGCGCGTCCCGTTTCTGCACCCGGAGTGGCGGCGCAGGCGGAACGAGCGGCTGGGCCGTTCCGTCCAGGAGGGGAGCCGGCTGTGGGCCGCCGTCCTCAGGGTGGTGCTCGCCAGGCCCGCCGTCTCGCTGGCGGTCGCGGCCGGTGTCCTGCTGGCGGTCGCCGCGCCCGCACTGGGGATGAAGACCCAGAACCTCACCCTGGACCAGGAGTTCGGGAACAAGCTGCCCATCGTGGCCACGTACGACCGGGTCAACGACGCCTTCCCCGGCGGCTCCGGGCCGGCCTCGGTCGTCGTCAGGGCCAAGGACATCAACGCCCCCGAGGTGACGACGGCACTCGCCGACTTCCGTGCGCAGGCGATCAGTTCGGGCGCCTCGCGCGGCCCGGTCGAGATCAAGGTGCATGACGCGGAGAACGTGGCCCTGGTGTCGGTGCCGCTGGTGGGCGGCTCCGATCTGGACCGGGCGAGCAAGAGTCTGGAACTGCTGCGCGACACGGTCCGGCCCGCCACTCTCGGCAAGGTCGCCGGGGTGCAGGCGCCGATCACCGGTGAGGTGGCGGGCTCGCACGACTTCAACGAGCAGCTCCTCGGCTCGGTGGTCCCGGTCTTCGTCTTCGTCGTGGTCTTCGCCTTCCTGCTCATGCTGGTGTCCTTCCGCTCTCTGACGGTCGCGATCACCTCGATCGTGCTGAACCTGCTGTCGGTGTGCGCGGCCTACGGCATCCTGGTCATCGTCTTCCAGCACGGCTGGGGCGCGTCGCTGGTGGGCGCCCAGGGGGTGGGGGCCGTCGTCACCTGGCTGCCGCTGTTCCTCTTCGTGATCCTCTTCGGGCTCTCGATGGACTATCACGTGTTCGTGGTCTCCCGGATCCGTGAGGCGCGGATGCGGGGCCTGGCCACCAAGCAGGCGATCACCCACGGGGTGGTGACCACGGCGGGGGTCGTCACCAGCGCCGCGGTCATCATGGTCGCCGTCTTCGCGATCTTCGGCACGCTGTCCATGCAGTCCATGAAGCAGATGGGCGTGGGCCTGGCCGCGGCGGTGCTCATCGACGCGACGATCATCCGGGGCGTGCTGCTCCCGGCGACGATGGCCCTGCTCGGTGAGCGCAACTGGTATCTGCCGCGGTGGCTGCACCGGCTGCCCGACCTCACCCACGACGAGCCCCCGGCGCCGGTGGTCGCCCCGCCCGCACCGAGGCCGGGCGCACCGCTCGGGGTCTGAACGCCCCGCCCGACCAGGGCCCGTCGGCCTCTTGAGGCCGACGGGCCCTCGTGCCGTCCCCGACGGGTCACACGGTCAGCACCTGGTGCAGTGTCAGCCAGCGCTCCGGCGGCACCTCGCCGACCAGCACCCCGCGGTCGAGCCCGGCGGCCCGGAACGCGGCGTCCACCCGGTGCCGGGGGTGGGCCCGGCGCAGCGAGGCGTGCAGCGAGCCGCCCACCCCGCTGAAGCCCAGTTCGACCAGTCGGCACCAACCGTCGTGGTGAACCGGCGCGAGCAGCGGGGTGCGGCGGCGCTCGATCCGGATGACCCCGGCGTCGACCCGGGGCACCGGCCGGAACCGGGTACGCCCCACCCGCGCCACCAGCCGCCACTCGTGGCGGGGCCAGCTGCGCACGGTGAGCAGTGTCCAGCGGCCGTAGTCCCCCGTCCGCTTCCGGGCGTACTCGAGCTGGGTGAGCAGGGTGGCGTCGGTGAGGGCGGGGGCGCGCAGACACCAGGCGACGATGTCCGCGGTGCGGGAGTACGGCACGTTCCCGGCGACGGAGAACGGCTCCTGCGGGGGCCGGGCCCGTAGAAAGTCCCCGCTGACCACGTCGATGTGCGGCACGTTCCGGAAGCGGGCGCGCAGCCCGGGTACCAGTCGGTGGTCGATCTCATAGGCGCGCAGCGAGCGGCAGCGCGGGGCGAGCGCGACGGTCAACGCGCCCTGGCCGGCGCCCACTTCGAGGACCAGGGGGCGGTCGCCCGGCAGGGGTACGGCGAGCCGGGCGAGATGTTCGGCGGTGGCGCGGTCGGCGAGGAAGTTCTGCGACAGCGCCCGGGAGGTGTGCGAGGGGCGGGCCATGGCCTGCGGTCCTTGTCTTCCGTGGATCGGTGAAGGGCAGCCGAAGGCCCTGACCGGAAGACAGGAGAGAGAAAGCGGGGGCGTGGCGCGCGGCGCGCACGGCTCAGCGGGTGGGACCGCTCCCCGGGCCGGTCAGGGCACCGGAGCCGCGTCGCACCCGCTGGGAGTGCGCGCAGCCCCGGCCGAGACCGGAGTTGAAGATCGCGTTGAAAGCTGCCACGGGCGGGAGACTAGGGGGCTGCAGGAAGCCGGGGCAATCGGTTTTCCGCGGGCAGGCCCCGGGCCCGGGCCCTGAGCTGTGTGGATGCGAAACTGACCGTCGGACTGCGAGGGGGCGGTCGATCGCGTAGGCATGGGCATGCAGAGGGACACGGAGGGCGGACGATGGACGAGGCTCGGGCGCGGGAGGTGCTGGCCGCGGCGGATGTGCTGTCCGGTCCGGCGCGGGAGGCGCGGCTGATCGCGCTGGGTGAGAACGCGGTGTTCGCCGCCGGGGATCTGGTCGTCAAGGTGGGCCGGGACCGCGAACTCCTGGAGCGGGCGCGGCGCGAGCTGCGGATCGCCCTGTGGCTGGCCGAGGAGGGGGTGCCCGCGGTGCGGGCCGCCCGCCCCGAGGCGGAGCTGGCCGAGGGGCACCCGGTGACCGTGTGGCACCGGCTGCCCGACCCGATACGGCCCGCCGAGCCGGCGGATCTGGCCGGGCTGCTGCGGACCGTGCATGCGCTGCCCTCCCCCTCCTTCGCGCTGCCGGCCCGTGAGCTGCTGGGCGGTGTGGAGCGCTGGCTGCGGCTCGCCGGCGAGGCGATCGACCCGGCGGACGCGGCGTATCTGCGTGAGCGCCGCGACGGGTTCGCCGCCGCGGCGGCGACGCTCACCCCGCGTCTGGTGCCGGGCCCGATCCATGGCGACGCGCTGCCCCGCAATGTGCACATCGGGCCGGACGGCCCGGTCCTGGTCGATCTGGAGACCTTCTCCTCGGATCTGCGCGAGCACGATCTGGTGGTGATGGCCCTCTCCCACGACCGCTACGGGCTCCCGGACGAGGCGTACGACTCCTTCACCGAGACCTACGGCTGGGACGTTCGTGAGTGGGAGGGCTGCTCGGTGCTCCGCGGGGCACGCGAGACGGCCAGTTGCGCCTGGGTCGCCCAGCACGCACCGAGCAACCCCAAGGCGCTGGCCGAGTTCGAGCGACGCGTCGCCTCCCTGCGGGACGGGGACGAGTCGGTCCGCTGGTACCCCTTCTGAACCCAGGGGCCCCTCGATCCCTGTACACCGGCCCGGCCGGGCACCCTGCTGTCTCCGCTCGGTCCGGCCCCGCTGCCGCGGTCAGCGGCCGAACGGGACGAAGGGCCAGTGCGGCTCGACTCTCGCCTCGGGGTCCGAGGTGCGGCGGAGATACCTCTGCAACGATTCCGCCTGCTCGGCTGCCGCACGGACCTGAAGGTCGTGCAGCTCCGCCGGGGCCAGCGTTCCTATGGACGCGTGCCTGATTCCCAGGGATCGCGACGCATGTGCCGCGGCCACCGCGTCCGCGACGGCGTTGTGGGCGTCGTCGAGCAGCACTCCGTAGTGCTCGCAGAGGGCCTTGAGGTTCCGCGAGCCCTTCCGGTAGCGGTCCGCGTGTTTGTCGAGGACCAGGGGGTCGATGACGGGCGAGGTCCTTCCCCGCAGTCGACCGGCCAACGGCTCGATCCCGTGCCGTCGGCACTCACGGTCGAGCAGGGAGAGGTCGTACCGCGCGTTCATCACCACCAGCGGGGTGCCCGAGTTCAGCACCGCGGTGACGGCCGAGGCGATCTCTTCGATCGCGGGCCCCGCCGGCACCCCGTGCGCACGAGCGTGTTCCGTGGAGATGCCGTGGATCGCCGAGGCCTGTGGCGGGATGGGCACTCCGGGATCGAGCAGCCAGGTCCGGGCCTGTGGACGCCGCTCGTCGGTGTCCACGGCGACCAGCGCGGCGGTGACGATCCGGTCCGTCTCGATGTCGGTGCCGGTGGTCTCCAGGTCGAAGGCCACCAGCGGCCCGGTGATCCAGCTCATCGCACGGCTCCGTCCGCCAGGGCGTCCTCGGACACCCGTCCGACGGTCTCCAGGTCGAAGCCGGTCAGCGGCTCTCGATGCCAGGCCACGGCGGCCCCCCTTCTCTGTGGTGCTTTCCCCCAGTGGTTCTCACCCTCGCACGCACCACTGACAATCGAGGAAGCGCCTCCCACCCGGCGGAAGGGGTGCTTCAGGACACGGGCCGCGAATCCGCCCAGGTGATCTCGAACTCCTCGCGGTAGGTGGGGAACAGCCCGCTCTCCTCCGTGAGGTCGGACGTGACGACCCGGCTGCCGTTGCGCAGCACCAGCACCGGCACCTCCATACCGCGGGTGCGCCGCAGATAGGACTGCACGACCGCGATGCCGTCGGAGCCGTCCCCGTCCACCAGATAGGCGGTGAAGCGCGGTGTCTCGTCGAAGACCTGGATCTCGAAGGCGCCAGGGTCGCGCAGCCTGGACCGCACCCGGCGCATATGCAGGATGTTCATCTCGACCGCGCGGCTCAGTTCGCCCTTCTTGATGCCCAGTTCCCGCTCGCGCCGCTTGATCGCGCTGGAGGCGGGGTTGAGGAACAGCAGACGCACCCGGCAGCCCGCCTCGGCCAGGCGCACCAGCCGGCGCCCGGAGAAGTTCTGCACCAGCAGATTGAGGCCGATGCCGATGGCGTCGAGACGGCGGGCGCCGCCGAAGATGTCCTCGGCGGGGAACTGCCGCAGCAGCCGCACCCGGTCCGGGTGGACGGCGACCACGTCCGCGTACCGGTCGCCCACCAGTTCCTCGACCGCGTCGACGGGCAGCCGGTGCGCGGAAGGCACGTCGCCCTCCGCGCCGAGGATCTCGAGCAGCCTGGCCGAGGCGCGCTCGGCCTGGGCGAGGACGGCCGTGGACAGGGCCCGGTTGCGGGAGACCACATTGCGGGTCACCTCCAGCTCGTCCAGGGCGAGTTCGACGTCGCGCCGCTCGTCGACGTACGGCGCGAAGCAGGGCCAGTGCTGGACCATCAGCTCACGCAGCTGCGGCAGGGTCAGAAAGCTCAGCACATTGTCGTCGGCGGGGTCGAGCAGATACCCCTTGCGGCGGCTGACCTCGCGCACCGCGACCGCGCGCTGCACCCATTCCTGACCGGCCGGCCCGGCCGCGGCGACCACCCAGTCGTCCCCGTGGACGGGTTCGTAGACGGGACGGAGCACGGCGGCCACCACCGTGCGCAGCCGCTGTTCGACCAGGTTCAGCCAGATGTAGGCCCGCCCCGCGCGCTGGGCGCGGGTCCGCACCTCGCGCCATGCGTCGGTGTCCCACTCCAGGTCGGGTCCGATGGCTCCCATGTCCATCGGCCGTGCCAGGGACACCGTCCCGGGCGGGACATCCGCAGGGCTCCCCTCGCGGCCCTCGCCACCAGGGGGCAGCTCCAGCCCTCCCGAGCCCACCCGCGCACCGCCTTCCGCTCCCCGAGCCTCCCCAGGGGCCAGGCCCCAGCCAACGATCAAGGAAGGGTACTCCGGTAGCCCGGCGCGATGCAGCCGGATGGGCAGGGTCGTTTCTCAACTACCGCCTTCCACATGCCTGTTCTGATCCACAAGGGCGGCCCGAGTGAGCGGATTCATAGCCGTGACATCGCACGAAGCGGTCGAGGAGCCTTGCCGGCGGGGCGACTTGGGCCGTCGGCCCCGGTCGCGGACACCATGCCGCAGAGCCGTCATCACCCCATCCTTTGGGGTGAATGAGCATCCATCTGTTGACCTCTGGGGCGACGCATCCGGCACCCTCCCCGGCCGTACCGCGACACCAGCACCTCTCACCCGTTTGCGTAAGATCATCCGAAATCCGAAGAGAGTGGCGAACCCTGCCGCTACGGTGGCGTCATGACGACGCCGAGGAGAGCCGACCCGGGCGCACACGCACGGTGCGCCGGCCGGCTCCCTGCGCCGGCCGCGACCCGTCCGCCAGGGTCCGGGACGCCGGAGAGGGTCGTGTCCATACAGGTCTGGCCCGGGCAGGCGTATCCGCTGGGCGCCACCTTCGACGGCGCCGGGACGAACTTCGCGGTCCATTCGGAGGCCGCCGACCGGATCGAGCTGTGCCTGCTGGCGGACGACGGCTCGGAGACCGCGGTGGAGCTGCGGGAGACCGACGCCTTTGTGCGGCACGCCTATCTGCCGGGGGTGATGCCGGGGCAGCGATACGGCTTCCGGGTGCACGGCCCCTACGCCCCCGCCCGCGGCCTGCGCTGCAACTCGGCCAAGCTGCTGCTCGACCCGTACGCCCGGGCCGTCAGCGGCACCGTGACATGGGGCGAGGAGGTGTACGGCTACCCCTTCGGCGCCCCCGACAAGCGCAACGACCTGGACTCGGCTCCCCACACCATGACCTCCGTGGTGGTCGACCCCGCCTTCGACTGGGGCGACGACCGCCGGCCGGGCACCGAGTACCACCGCACGGTGATCTACGAGGCCCATGTGAAGGGCCTGACCATGCGTCACCCGGCGCTGCCCGAGGAACTGCGCGGCAGCTATGCGGCACTGGCCCATCTGGCCATCATCGAACACCTGACCGATCTAGGGGTCACCGCCCTGGAGCTGATGCCCGTACACCAGTTCGTGAACGATCACCGTCTGGTGGACATGGGGCTGACCAACTACTGGGGCTACAACACCATCGGCTTCTTCGCCCCGCACAACGCCTACGCCTCCCGGGGCGACCGCGGACAACAGGTCACGGAGTTCAAGACGGCGGTCCGGGCCCTGCACCAGGCCGGTATCGAGGTCATCCTGGACGTCGTCTACAACCACACCGCCGAGGGCAACCACCTCGGCCCGACGCTCTCCTTCCGGGGCCTCGACAACCCCTCCTACTACCGGCTGGCGGACGACCCGCGGTACTACACGGACACCACGGGCACCGGCAACTCCCTGCTGATGCGCTCCCCGCACGTCCTCCAACTGATCATGGACTCGCTGCGCTACTGGGTCACCGAGATGCATGTGGACGGCTTCCGCTTCGACCTGGCGGCGACGCTGGCCCGGCAGTTCCACGAGGTGGACCGGCTGTCGTCGTTCTTCGACCTGGTGCAGCAGGACCCCGTGGTCTCCCAGGTGAAGCTGATCGCCGAGCCGTGGGACCTGGGCGAGGGCGGCTATCAGGTGGGCAACTTCCCGCCGCTGTGGACCGAGTGGAACGGCAAGTACCGCGACACGGTGCGGGACCTGTGGCGCGGCGAGCCGCGGGCGCTCGCCGAGTTCGCCTCCCGGCTGACCGGCTCCTCGGACCTCTACCAGGACGACGGCCGCCGCCCGCTCGCCTCCGTCAACTTCGTCACCTGCCACGACGGCTTCACCCTGCACGACCTCGTCTCCTACGACGACAAGCACAACGAGGCCAACGGCGAGGACAACCGCGACGGGGAGAGCCACAACCGGTCCTGGAACTGCGGGGCCGAGGGCGAGACCGACGACCCCGCGGTGCTGGCGCTGCGGGCCCGGCAGACACGGAACTTCATCGCCACCCTGATGCTGTCCCAGGGGGTGCCGATGCTCAGCCACGGCGACGAGTTCGCCCGCACCCAGCGGGGCAACAACAACGCCTACTGCCAGGACAACGACCTGTCCTGGGTGCGGTGGCCCGAGGACGGCGGCGCCCTGCCGGCGTTCACCCGGACGATGGTGCGGCTGCGCCGCGACCACCCGGTCTTCCGCCGGCGCCGCTTCTTCCACGGCCGCCCCGTGCAGGGCACCCACCACCAGCTCTCCGACATCGCCTGGTTCACCCCCGAGGGCGAGCCGATGACCCCCCGGGACTGGACCTCGGCACAGGCCGGCGCGCTGACCGTGTTCCTCAACGGCGACGCGATCTCCGAGCCAGGGCCACACGGGGAACGGATCACCGACGACTCCTTCCTGCTGATGTTCAACGCCTCGCCGGGGCCCCTGGAGTTCGTGGTGCCGGCCGGCCTCGGGAGCCGCTGGCAGGTGGTGGTGGACACGGCCGTCCCGGAAGGGGTGCTTCCGGGCGCCGGTACGAGGATCGGGGCGGGGAGACGGCTGACCCTGGTGGACCGCAGTCTGACGGTGCTTCGGCGCACCGCCCCGGACCCCGGTGCCGGATCCACCGCACCCGGCGGAACCGCCGGCCCGGGCGGCGCCCCCTGGGAGCCGCCGGAGCCGGACCCCGGCGGCGCGGCGCGGGACCGGGCGGTGCGCCGGTGACACGAAAGGCCGCCGGGCGGGTACGTAGGTTCCCATGACCCCCCTGCCTCCCGTCCCTGCGGTGCCCACGGCCACCTACCGGCTGCAGCTGCAGCCGCAGTTCCCGTTCGGCGCGGCCCGTGCGGCCGTGCCGTACCTGGCGGCGCTCGGTGTCTCGCATCTGCATCTGTCGCCGGTCCTGGAGGCCGTGCCGGGGTCGGCCCACGGCTATGACGTCGTCGACCCCGCCCGGGTACGGGAGGAACTGGGCGGCGAGGCGGGGCTGCGGTCGCTGGCGCACACCGCGCGGGAGCACGGGCTCGGCCTCGTCGTGGACATCGTGCCCAACCACATGGCGGCCTCCCCGCGTCACAACCGTGCCCTGTGGGAGGTGCTGCGCGAGGGCCCCGCGTCCCCGTACGCACGCTGGTTCGACATCGACTGGGAGGCGCAGGACGGTCAGCTGCTGCTGCCGGTGCTGGGACGGCGGCTCGGCGAGGAGACCGGGGATCTGACCGTCGACGGGGACGTACTGCGCTACCACGAACAGGTGTTCCCGCTGCGCGAGGGAACCGAGTCGCTGCCGCTGCCGCAGCTGCTCGACGCCCAGTGGTACCGCCCGGTGTGGTGGCGCCTGGCCCGCACCGAGCTGAACTACCGGCGGTTCTTCAGCATCTCGGAACTCATCGGGGTGCGCGTGGAGGACCCGGAGGTCTTCGCGGCGACCCATGGCACCCTGCTGCGGCTGCTCGACGAGGGGCTGATCCACGGCCTGCGGGTGGACCACCCGGACGGTCTGGCCGACCCGGACGCCTACCTCGGCCGACTGTACGAGGCCGCCTCGGGCCGCTGGACGGTCGTCGAGAAGATCCTGGCGCCCGGTGAGCGCCTGCCCGCCGGCTGGCCGGTCGCGGGCACCACCGGGTACGACGCGCTGCGGCAGGTGGACGGGGTCTTCACGGATGCGGCGGGCGCCGACGAGCTGCTCGACCACTACCGGCGGTTCGCGGCCCCGCCGGACGACCTCGGCGGCCGGTGGGGCCCCACCGTGCGGCGCGCCGCCCATGAGGTGATCACCCAGGAGCTGGCCACCGAGACGGACCGCCTCACCCGGGTGGTGAGCCGGCTGTGCGCCACCTCCCCGGACCCCGCCCTGCGCGACCACGCCCCCTGGGCGCTGCGCACCGCGCTGCGGGAACTCCTGGTCCGCCTTGAGGTGTACCGGCCGTACGCCTCCGTGGACGCGGCCACGGTGGTCACCGAGGAGGCCGCCGCCGAGGCCCGTGCCGTGTTCACGGTGCCCGAGGAGGCCCACGCGGTGGACGTCGTACGGGATCTGGTGCTGGGACGGCTGGGGGACGGGCCCGGCCACGCCGAGTTCCGGGTGCGGTTCGCGCAGACCGCGTCGGCGCTGCGCGCCAAGTCGGTGGAGGACAGGGCGCTCTACCGCTATGTGCCACTGCTGTCGGCCGATGAGGTGGGTGGCGATCCCGGGGACCCGGCCGTCTCCCCGGAGGGCTTCCACGCCCACTGTGCGCGGGTACAGCGCGACCGGCCCGCCACGGGCACCGTGCTGTCCACTCACGACACCAAGCGCAGCGCGGACGTGCGGGCCGCGATCTCGGTGCTCACCCAGTGCCCGGGGCGCTGGGCCGAGGTGCTGGCCGAGGTGACCCGCTCGGGCGCGCGCACGCCCGATCCCCAGCTGGTGTGGGCCGCCTGGCAGACCTTCTTCGGGCTGGGGTGTACGGACGAGGCGCGCCTGCGGTCAGCCCTGCTCAAACACGTCAGGGAGGCGGGACTGCACACCACCTGGACCGAGCGGGACCCCGGCTACGAGGAGGCGGTCGCGGACTTTGCCGCGGGCGGGCCCTGCGGGGCGCCGGGCCGGCTCGTACGGGGCTTCCGGGACGCCCTGGCCCCGCACATCCGGGCGAACGTCCTGGGGGCAGCGCTGGTGCAGCTGACGATGCCGGGCGTGCCGGATGTCTACCAGGGCACCGAGGGCGAGTACCGGGCGCTGGTCGACCCGGACAACCGGGGGCCGTTCGCGCCCCAGGAGGCCGCCTCCGACAAGGCGGCCCTCACCGCGGCCGCGCTGCGGCTGCGTCGGCGGCGCCCCGAGCTCTTCGGCGCCTCGGCCGACTACACCCCGCTCATGGCCGAGGGCCCGGCCGCCGCGCACTGTCTGGCCTTCGTGCGCTCCGCGCGGGTGCTCACGGCGGTCACCCGGCTCTCGCTGCGCCTGGCGGAGGCGGGCGGCTGGCACGACACCTCCCTTGTGCTGCCCGGGGGCCGCTGGGCCGACGTCCTCGCCCCTGACCGGGAGTTCGAGGGCCGCATCCGCCTGGCGGATCTCTTCACCCGGCTGCCGGTGGCACTGCTGGAGCGGATCGACGACGCGCACTGACCGGGCCGGGCGACGCCCTCCGCCCGGTACCAGCGCCCCGGGCGTCCGCGGCACACGGGCCACGGTGTGCACCCGCGCACCTGCGCGCCCGAGGTGCCGTCGGCCCGCGCGCCGGGCCCCTGTTCAGTGCCGCAGGTCCTGGGGACCCGGCATCGCCATGTCCGTGCCCTGTTCCTGGGCCCGGGCCCCGTCCTGGTCCTGCTCCTGCTCCTGCTCCTGCTCCTCCGACAGGGCGAACACCGCACCGGTGCGGGCGGTCAGATCGCAGGCGTTGGCGAAGGTGTGCTCGTACTCGACGTGCCGTCCGTCCCACTCCCCCCGCGCGGACACGCTCACCGGGGCGTAGATCATCGGGCAGATGGTCTGCTCGGGCGGGATGCGGTCGACGTCTCCCTGGGCCGCGGCGAGTTCCGCGCAGGCCCGGGCGGCCCGTGGGTGCCCCTGGGGCGGGTCGCACATCAGGAGGGTGCCGCGGACGTCCCTGGTGAGGGCGTCTCCCTTGCTGAGGGTGAGATAGAGCCAGTTGCCGACCTCGGCCGGGCGGGCGAGGGCGGGGGCCGGGGCCGAGAGGGTCAGGACGGCCGCGGCGAGCAGGGCGCCGCGCAGTGCCAGGGTCGTCTTCGTCATTCCGTATGCATCGGCACCGCGGCACCGGGACCCCAGCCGGACTCACCCGAACGGGAGCGCAGCGGCCCGAACCGTCCGGCGAGTTCGCACGCGGCGAGCACCACCCGCGACTGGTACTCGGCCTGCCGTGCGACCGGGATCCAGCGTGCCCCGTAGCCGTCCCGGTAGTCGGCGCACCAGGCGTCGATCAGCGGCTCCAGTTCCGGCAGCACCCCGGCCGCCCCGCGCCCGGCGGCCCCGGCGAGTTGATGGAGCAGTCCGGCGGTGCGCAGCGCGACCCGGCGCCCGGAGATGCCGAGGGTGGTCAGATGGGCGGAGTCGAGCGGCGGCAACGGCCGCTCCCCGGCGCCGTAGGTGTCGGGATCCCAGGAGTCGGCGAGCCCGGGGCCGATCAGAAGGTAGTCGTCCACCGGGGCGAGCAGCCGGGCGGCGTCCCGGACGCCCGTCAGATGCGGGCGGATGCGGGCCAGCAGGCCCTCGAGCAGGCGGGTGTCGTGTCGCAGCGCCCGGCTGACGCTCCTGAGCACCGCCTCGGCGTCGACGGGTGACGAGCCGTCCTGCACGGCCGCCACCCCCCACATCGGTGCCTCGACCACCGCGGTGACGGTGCCGTAGCGGTGCGGGTGGAACCAGGTCGACTCCACCGCCGCCTCGGTGATCGCGGCGGCAAGATCGCCGCGGCGGGGCGGGGGGATGGAGTAGACGGCGGGGCCGAGGGCCGGCCAGTACAGGGTGTCGTAGGGGCCGAGTTCCCGCGGGATGCCCAGACCGGCCGCGGTCCGGGCCAGCCGTTCGGCCATGCCGGGCAGATCACGGGTCAGCTCGACGAACCCGCCGCCGACGTCGACGCCGTGCAGGGAGCACTGGAAGAAGGGCCGCAGCTCGTCCTGGAGGTCCAGCAGGGCGCGGGTCTCGGGCAGGGCCGCTCGCTCCGCGCCGTCGGGCAGCCACTCGGGCTGCTCCAGGAATCCGGGGCGGAAGAAGTTCCGGAAGTAGCGGCCGAGGGTGTACGGGCCGGACAGCCAGCCCTCGTTGCGCCGTGCGCCGTCCGGGTCGAGGCAGAGCAGCAGGTTCCAGGTGGTGTCGGCGCCCGCGACGAGCCCGGGGTCGGCCAGCGCACGTTCGGCCAGGCGCAGCACGGTGACACCGCCGACGGGCTCGTTGGCGTGCGGTCCGGCGACGACCAGGGCGTGCCGGCTGCCGTGGCCGACGGAGAGCAGCCACAGGGGCGTACCGCCTCGCGATGTGCCCACCCGGCGCAGCCGGGCGTCGCGCGGGCGGCGGGCGACGAGCGCGGCCGCGCGGGCGCCGAGTTCGTCCACCGTCGGGTAGCGGAGGAGTGGCGACAGGGCACACCTCCACGAGGGGGTGCGGTCCGGTTCGCCCGGTATGCCGGGCGTACCGCTCAGTCAGTCACGGCCCGGGCGGTACGTCAACACCCGGGCGGCGGAGGCGATTACTCCGCCGCCAGCCGGAAGGCCATCGTCCCGAAGCTCACCTGATCGCCGTCGCGGACCACCGCCGCGCCGATCACCCGGCGGCCGTTGACGGTGGTGCCGTTGGTCGAGCCGAGGTCGCGCAGCACCCAGAGACCGCCCTGGTGCCTCAGTTCTGCGTGCACCCGGGAGACGGTCTCATGGCTGAGTCTGAGGCCGTTGGCGGGGTCGCGGCCTATGCGCAGCGGATAGGGGTGGCCCGGGTTGGGCAGCAGCAGCTTGGGCAGCCGCTCGGCCTGCCAGGCGCGGCGCAGCCGCACGGTGAACCCGGAGATCGCCGAGACCGACCCGAACACCAGGCGCGACCAGCGCTTCTCGGAGGGCAGATCGGCGGTGAGCGCGACCAGTTCGTGCGGCTGCCGGGCGGCCAGCACCAGTTCCATGCGCCGGATGAAGGTGTCGTGCGACAGCCGTCCCAGCTCGACCCCGTCGCGGAGCACCTTCAGCGCCTTCTCGCGGTCGGCGTCCGAGAGCCGCGCGGAATAGGTGGGGAACTCGGGCGTCGACGTCACGCAAGTGATTGTCCGCCAGGCGGACCCCGGGTGTCCAGAAAGCACGAGGACGGCCACGGCCCCCGCCGGAGCGGTTCCCTGCGCCAAAAGGGTGGATTCGACGGCGAATTGGCCCGGCGTGACGCACCATGGACCCGCCGTGTCACCAGGAGTAGACGAGGGGGAACTGTCCGTGCGGTTCGAGGTATGGGCACCGGGGGCCACCAGGATGACGCTCCACTGCGGGGACGTCACTCACGCGTTGACCCGCGATCCGCGGCGCCCGGGGTGGTGGACGGGCGAGGCGGAGGCCGAGGACGGCACCCGGTACGGGTTCGCCGTGGACGACGGTCCCGTGCTGCCCGACCCGCGCTCGCGCCGCCAGCCGCAGGGCCCGGACGGGCCGAGCGCGGTGGTCGACCACGGACGGTACGCATGGCAGGCCGACTGGTCGGGGCGCGGGCTGCCGGGCGCGGTGCTGTACGAGCTGCATATGGGGACGTACACCCGCGAGGGCACCCTGGACGCCGCCGCCGAGCGGCTCGATCACCTCGCCGAACTGGGCGTCACGCACGTGGAGTTGATGCCGCTGTGCCCGTTCCCCGGGCGGCACGGCTGGGGGTACGAGGGCGTCGCCCCCTGGGCCGTGCACGAGCCGTACGGCGGGCCGGAGGCACTGAAACGGTTCGTGGACCGGGCGCACACGCTCGGCCTCGGGGTGGTGCTGGACGTGGTGCACAACCACCTCGGCCCCTCGGGCAACCATCTCCCCGCGTTCGGCCCCTACTTCACCACAACGCATCACACGCCCTGGGGCGCGGCGGTGAACCTGGACGCGCCGGGATCGGACGAGGTGCGCGCCTATCTGATCGGCAGCGCGCTGTCCTGGCTGCGCGACTACCGGCTCGACGGGCTGCGGCTGGACGCGGTGCACGCACTGCACGACACCCGCGCGGTCCACTTCCTGGAGGAACTGTCCTCGGCGGTGGACGCGCTCGCCGTCGAGCTGGGCCGGCCGCTCTTTCTGATCGCCGAGTCGGACCTGAACGACCCGCGCCTCATCACCCCGCGCGCGGAGCACGGCCTGGGGGTGCACGCCCAGTGGGACGACGACTTCCACCATGCCCTGCACACCACCCTGACCGGCGAGTCCCGGGGCTACTACGAGGACTTCGCTGGCGCCCCGCTCGCGGCACTCGCCAAGACGCTGACGGGCGGGTTCTTCCACGACGGGACGTACTCGGCCTTCCGGGGCCGGAGCCACGGCCGCCCGCTGGACCGCACCCGGGTCTCCGCCCACCGGCTGCTGGGCTATGCCCAGACCCACGACCAGGTCGGCAATCGCGCCCGGGGCGACCGTCTGTCCGCGTCCCTGTCCCCGGGGCTGCTGGCCTGCGCGGCGACGCTGGTGCTCACCTCGCCGTTCACCCCGATGCTGTTCATGGGCGAGGAGTGGGCCGCCGGCACCCCCTGGCAGTTCTTCACCGACCACACCGATCCCGGACTCGCCGACGCCGTACGGCGGGGCAGGCGCCGGGAGTTCGCCGCGCAGGGCTGGGCGGCGGAGGAGGTGCCCGACCCGCAGGACCCGGCGACCCGGGAGCGCTCCTGCCTCGACTGGTCCGAGCCGGAACGCGCCCCCCATGCACGGGTCCTGGCCTGGTACCGCGAGCTGATCGCCCTGCGCCGCGCCCACCCCGATCTGTCGGACCCCGACCTCGAGGACGTGAAGGTCACCTACGACGAGCACGCCCGCTGGCTCGCCTTCCGCCGCGGCGACGTCCGGATCGCCGTGAACCTCGCGAAGGAACCGACCCGGATCCCCCTCGGCATCGACCACGCACGGGTCCTCGCCGCCTGGGAGCCGGTACCCCCACCGGACGCGTCCGGAGCCCTGACCGTACCGGGCGAGTCGTGCGTGGTACTGACACAGGTCTGACCGGGGCTTCTCCCCCTCCCAGGGGGGACCATCGCCATAGCCGACGGGGGAGGCGGACCGGACCGGCCGACCGCCCGGTTGTCGCGGGTCATGACGTCGCTGACACCGCCTACAGGAGTTCGGCGTTCCGTGGAGGGCTGTCAGGCGCCGGTGCTCGGCATTGCTCGACTTCGGCCAGGTACTCGCTCAACGCATCACGATTGCGGATGAGTACGTCGATCCGCTCGGTGAGCCGGTCCCGCTCGGTGGCCAGCAGGGCCAGCATCTCCGGTGTCGCATCGGGAAAGTGGATCGAACGAGGTTTGTCCAGGCACGGGAGGATCTGTTTGATGATGCGGGTGGGGAGCCCCGCATCCAGCAGGCCACGGATTTGATTGACCCGGTCCACGTAGCGGTCGTCATACTCCCGATACCCGTTCGCGCCCCGGTCCGGGACGATCAGCTCCTGCTCCTCGTAGTAGCGGAGCAGCCGACGGGACGCGCCCGTCAATCGCGATAATTCACCGATCCTCACACCCACCGAAGCTATCCGGCGCGCCTCGACTTGACCATCACACCCATGTGAACGTTTCACGATTCGATGCATGACCACCACGTCTTCTCACGCACGGACCCGTATGCGACAGGTCGGCCTGCCATGGTCTGCGCTGTTGGCATTGGGGACTGCCATCTTCATCACGAGCTTGACCGAGACGCTGCCTGCCGGTGTTCTGCCCGAGATCTCGGCCTCACTGGACACCAGTTCGGGCGCTACCGGCCAGGCTGTCACCGTCTACGCGGCCGCCACTGCGTTGACGGCGATCCCGCTGGCCGCAGCGACCGCGTCCGTTCCGCGGAAACCACTGCTGCTCGGCGCCATGATTGTCTTCCTGGTGGCCAACACGCTGACAGCTGCTGCACCGGGATATGTCGTTCTGCTTGCGGGCCGTTGCCTCGCCGGCGTGGCCGCGGGCCTGGCGTGGGCGATGCTCGCCGGCTATGCGCGTCGTATCGCACCTGCCGGGTCGGAGGGGCGCGCCATCGCGGTGGCAATGACCGGGATCCCGGTGGCGTTGTCCCTGGGAGTTCCGGCCGGCACGCTGATCGGTGAGCAGATGGGGTGGCGGGCGGCGTTTGCCGCTGTCTCCCTGGTCACCCTTGTCGTCATCGGCTGGATCAGCGTGTCCGTCCCCGGCGTAGGTCGGCCCGTCATGGAGCGGGCTGACATCGATCATTCGCACACTGCGCCGGTGGCAGCGAAGTCGCCCCTTCGGCAGACCCTGGCTGTGCCCGGTATCGCGGCGATCATGGTCACAGTGACGACCTTCGTTCTCGGGCACACGATCCTCTACGCCTATATCGCTCCCTACCTGCAGCATGCTGGGCTCGGGCCGGCGACCGACGCGGTTCTCCTTGCTTTCGGGGCCGCATGTCTGGTGAGCATCTGGTGCGTCGGGCGCCATGTCGACCGTCGGCTGCGGACCCTGACGGTCACCGCCGCGGTGCTGTTCACTCTCGCCACCGCGACTCTTGCCGTCACAACGACGCATCCGATCGTCTGGGCCGCCGCTGTTCTTTGGGGCCTGGGGTGGGGCGGTGCCCCGACCTTGCTGCAAACCACGGCCGGACGAGCCGGATTGCGACACAGCACCGCTGCTGCCGACACCGCGCAAGCCGTCCTCGTCACCCTCTGGAACGCCGCAATGGCCCTCGGCGGCATCATCGGCGGCCTCCTGTTGGAAAGCTCGGGCATCACCGCGGTCGCCGCGTCAGCCGCCGCGCTCGGGGCAGTCAGCCTGCTCATCGTCACCGGGGCCCGACACCACGCGTTCCCCGGCACTCGGGCCACACCATGACCCGTGCCGACGGCCGGATCTTGAGCCCCTTCTGGCCTCGATCGGTCGGATTCGGTCTGCCAGGATGTTCCGAACACCGATGGCAGCTGATCGGACGGCTGACAACCAATGTGGTCAATGCCGTCACGGACGTTCTCGATCCAGCCCCTGAGAGACCATGACCGACCACCTGCAAGCCGTCTTCGACATGCTCGGCCCCAGAGAAGAGCGGCTCTCCGAACCTGCGGCCTGGCTTGAACCGCCGAGGGCCTGATCCCCCTCGCCTCCACCGACCAGGGAGCCATGGTCTTCGGGGCTACCCGAGTTCACGGGATTCCCGACGGCGTGGTCGTCCAGGGCTCGGAACGTGACTGGGTCGGACACCCGATGACCTTCACGGAATGGCTGTACCGCGCGGCATGGAAGCCTCACACCGACCGTGAACCGTAGAGGACCATCGCCCGACACCCCGGTCACCTGGTCCTTCACCTCACGCGACGGGTGCCTCCCACCGCAGGGGAGGCACCCGCGCAGTCGGCTTCAGTAGGTCAGCCGGAGTCGGCTCTCCGGCTTGCTGATCACATGCCCCGGGCCGGCTGCCACAGCGGACTTCGCCGGGGTGATGCTCAGGCGGGGGACTGCGGTGCGGGCGGTGCCCCAAGCCTCGATGTGCCCGATGAGGTCCTGGGCGAGCTCCCCGGCGTGCGGCCCGTAAGCGGCCGCGCCCAGCCGGTGCGGCCGCTGCGGGTCGACGCCTTCACGGCGCACGACCAAGTAGGCGAGGGAGTCCCTGTCGATCAGGATCGGGCTGCGGCCGGGGATCGCCGGTCGCAGGAGGAGTTCCTGAGCCAGCGCATCGGGCATGACCTGGAGGCGACACACCCGATCGTCGGTAGCGGTGGCGCGCAGCCACACGCCGTCGAACGACTCCTCGCCACCGATTCGTTGCCCGGACATGACCTCGATGCCGGTGGTGGTGAGGCAGTTGCCGAGCGCACCGGCGTCCACGGCCTGGTCCTCGTCATGGATGACGCTGATCGTGCCGTCGATGTTGAGCGCCGTGGTCTTCTCCCCGTCCTGCCCGATGATGGGGACGAAGCCGCAGAGCTCCATTCCTTCCGAGACGAGGGTGTCGCCGTGGCGGGTGAGAGCGACGGAGCGGGTCTGGCCGCGCCACCGCAGCGGGAGGACGAGACGACCGCCGTTGCCGAGCTGCCCCCACCATGCGGCAGGCACGTCCCACAGTCCCACGGCGGCAAGCATCCGGTCGTAGGGGGCGTTCTCCGGCGCGCCGATCAGGCCGTCGCGCTCCATCACATGCACGTGCCGGTACCCGGCGCGGTCGAGCATGGTCCGCGCGTGCAGCGCCACATCGGAGTCGATGTCGATACTGGTGACGTGCCCGTTGTCACCTGCGAGTTCTGCGAGCAGCGCGGCGTTGTAGCCGGTGCCGGCGCCGATCTCGAGGATGTCGTCGCCCGGCTGGACCTCGAGCTGGCTCAGCATCATCCCGACGACTGACGGCACCGACGCACACGACAGGGGAAGAGGTCCACCAAGGGGGTTGTCCTTGATGGAAACAGCCTGGTCGACGTACGCCTCTTCAAGGTCGATGCCGGGCAGGAACGCCTCTCGGTGCACCGTGCGCATGGCCCGCTCGACGTCGGCAGTCAGACGCACGTCCTGGAGGATCTCGTCGACGAGTCGGTTGCGCAGGTCGTCAGAGGTAGGAGTCTGGCCCACTGGCCGTCCTTTCAGTTCAAGAGAAGACAGGTCTCCCACCCCAGGTCAGCGGGGCGGGGAGCGCCGAGGGTGTGCAGCGTGAGCAGAACGCCGGCCTTGCCGGAGAGGAGGCCGGCGTTCTTGGGTATCTCGTGCCGCGCCAGGGCCGCGTCGAGGTATGAGCGCAGTACCGGCAATTCGGTGGCGATGCTCGGGGTCATGGCGTCGGCGGCGATTCGGTCGCAGGTGAGCAACAGCCCGGCCCAGCCGTGGCAGAGCGTTGTGTCCTCAAGCTGGGAGAGACGCCTGTGATCGGTGACAGAGCCGAGCACGACGTGTTCGGCGAACTGACGGGCTCGTCCGTTGCGGCGGACGAGCCCGGCAAGTTGTAGAGCGCGGCCGATGCCGGGTGCGCCGTAGCACCAGGAAGGACGTCCTGGCTCACTGCCGATGACCGGCCCGTTCAGAAAGTCGTGCAACGCGAGGACCTCGGGCCATCCGATGCTGCCGTCGTTGGACGGCTGCGCCCAGGTGGTGAGGAGGGTGATGCCTTCATCGAGCGCTTGCTCCTGGCCGTCCACGGTGATACCGGCACGGCTGGACAGGGCAAGGAGAGCGATCGGGCCGGTGATGCCGTGCGCGATGCCGAAGTTGGCGTGTCCGGTGCTGAATAGGCCGTCTTCCGGGAGGCCGCGCGGTCCGTCGGCCGTCCACCAGCCGGGGACCCGGTGACCGGCTACGGTGAGTGGCTCGGTGAGCAGCCGTACGAGGTAGCGCAGGATGCGCTCGAGCGCGGCCTGTCGCTCGCGCCGCAGCAGGTAGGCGCCGAGCCCGGTCAGTCCGCTGATCAGGTCGTACTCGGCCATGCGGGGCGCGTGCCCGCTGTCCATACGGCGCTGCGCTGCATTGAGGCGGGCGGCGACGATCGCTGTCGTCTCAGCATCCAGATCGGCGAGTGTTCGCCAGGAGGCCGAACGCTTGGCGAAGTGTAGGGCGTAGGCGACGGCGGGAACTCCTCGGTACAGGCCGGCTTCGTCGGGATGCCCGGCCAGCGGCTGGGCTGTGGCGGCCTGCGCAGCAGCGCGGGCAGCGGTCCAGGTGCTGCACGTGTGAGCCACCACCATCTCGTACAGGGCGGTCCCTGCGAGGCCGCCGCCGAGGTCGTCGTGCCTCATGTGTCCCTCCGCGCTGTGAGAGACCGGCAGGCCTGGCGCGCGGCGTGTCGGGATGCGTCCTCGCTGGCACGGTCGGGTCCCGCCATCCTGTTGTGATGCATATGCAGCAGAGATTCAAGGACCTGCTCAAGACGCTGATCGTCGACGCGGGCCCGGTACTGGCCCAGGGCCGACCGGCGTTGCGCCAGGGCTGCGGCCAGCCGGGGGGAGGCCGTGAGCAGCGGGTGGGTACGCACCTGGTGAACAGCGGGGCGGGTGATTTCGGAGCGTCCCTCGCCACGCGGCACTGCGGTGGCGATCCAAGTCCTGCCTTCGCGGGTACCGAGGAATCCCTCCGCCAGGTCGATCATGCTGTGGGCACACAGCACTTCCCGCTCCAGATGAGGCAGGTCTGTGAGGGCGTAGCGGGTCACAAGGCTGTCCGCGACGAACAGCGCTTCGGCCGCTTCCATCGCGGGGCCCGTGCCGTATCGGCCGACTTCGGGCCGGTACCCGTCGATGACAAGGTTGGAGGCAAGCCGATCGGTGGTGAGTTGCTCGGTCCACGCTGCCACTCCCTCCAGGGCGTTGCTGCCGGCCGGCACGCGGATGCGCAGGTGATCGGTCTCATGCAGCGACCGGTAGCGCACGAACCACGATTCGGAAGTGCCGAGGTCCTCGAACAGGTCGGGCAGGCGGTGCGTGATGATTTGGTCCATCGCTGTGGGGTGGGTGAACACCTTCGCCTGCAGCCAGCGGCCGACATCGCCGGGGCGTGGCAGGTCCTGGTTCGTGACCAGGGGCGCGCTCGTCAGGTCCGGGTGCGGCATCTGGGGGCCAGTGGAGGCAAGCGGCAATGTGATCTCGTGTGCGTGGCCGATCCACCCCAGGTCGTCGCCCATCGCGGTCTCGGTGAGGAGAGCCAGCTGGTGGTGCTGCAGGTGCTGGTGGATCAGGCGTCCGTGGAGCGGCTCGGCCAGGTCGAGGCCCATGGTCCGGTCGTCGTCGTGGAGGTCGAGACGCGCAGGGCAGCGCCATGTGGCAACCCAGTCGTTCAGTGCCGCCTGCCACTGCTCCGTGAACGGCCCCGCGGGCAGAGCCGCAGCGGGCAGCTTCCAGCGTGCGGGGGCCAGAATCGTACGGCGGTAGCGGATCCGGGGCAGGAACGGCAGAGCGACGGCGGCCGGGCCCCAGTCGAACGCGGTCCAGGCGGTGACGGATCCACGAGTGAGCATGGCGAGGAACCTGGCGAGAGGAGGCGCCTGCTTCTGGAGCGCGAGCGGGTGGAGTACGAGCGGCTCGACGACGCGCCGCCGGGAGATGCTGGCCAGATGCAGGTGCCTGCCGGTGGAGAACACGGCGAGGTCGTCCACGTCGATGACGTGGTCGGCCGACTCACGGTGCTCACCGACGCTGAGCACGTGAGGCAGCACTGCGGGGATGCGGGCGACGTTCTCCCCGTGGGGGAAGGTGGGCGTGAAGGAGAGCTGTGCGGGCAGTGCTCCTTGGACCATGGTGGGCAGTGTGGAGTACAGGTCTGACAGCCCGGCCCCGAGGAGCGCGGTGAACCGCCCGGTCAGGGCGCCCGCAGTCCAGGCCGGACGCGCCTCGAGCAGGAATTCGCCGCGGTCCAAAGCACTTGGACCGGCGGACCGGATCCGGATCGCCAACTCGACGTGCGGTGCCGCCGGTCCGACCTCGCTCCCATCAGACAGGTCGTCGATGTCCGCATCCGTGATCACAATCTCCCGGGTGCCGGTCATGGCCGCGTGCATGGCCTTCGCCGCGAGCTTCTCGTCACGGGCCAGCATTTTGGGCAGCGTCTCCGGCCATAGCGACATGGGGTAGTCGGCGGGGTAGCCGATGCCCGCGGCCAGGTCTGCGGCATCGCGTACGGGAACCAGGACTCCGGCACCGTACCGCTCCCAGAAGTGCGTGGCGTAGGCCGCCCATGCGGGGGACTCGCCGCGTGCACGGGTCAGGCGGACGAGCGCGTCCGCGGCATGCTCCGCTTCGGCCAGGACGTGGCCGGGGACACGTACATGGGCGTCGAGATGCAGGTCGAGAGAGATGCGGCTGCGACTTGCTGCCGGGGCTGACCGCATCAGGTCGTCGGCGGTCTCACGTAGCTTTTGCGCGGCGGTACCAGAGACCCGGTTGTGCGCGCCGAGAAGCCGTTCGGCCCCGTCGAGTTGAGCGAGGACGTCCCGGGTGCCCGGTTCGAACTCCTCAGCGTGGGAGCGGAGCATGCGCACGATGTGCCCCGCGGGATCATCCACGGTCATCGGCGCCGTAAGGCTGCTGATCAGGTAGCCGTCGGCGAGGGCCTGTCCGATCAGGCGCCGGGCCTGTTCGGGAGTGCCTCCGGCGGCGATGAGTAGCCGCAACAGTTCCCGGCCAGTGGCCGGCTCCTCGGTTGCCCGCAGAAGAACGGACAGAGGGCGGCTGACCCTGGCACTGGCGATGCGGCCACCTGAGCGGAACAAGCTGATGGTGTCGCCGCGCCGGAACGCCAGGGTGTTGATCTGGATGGTCAGGTACGGCAGTACGTCGGCACGGCCTTCCAGTTCCTTGCGTACATGGTCGACCCACAGGGTGTCGGGGCGGGCGACGGCCTGGTGGGTTGCGCCGATCACGGCGGAAGCGGTACCGACAGTGGCCAGGGCGACTCCGGCGAACAGACCGAACGGTGTCGGCCGCCCGGTGGCGCGCAGCAAGTACGCCGCAACCGAGCAGGTGGCCTTGTGAATCCGCTTCCGTTCGATGTCGTCACCGGCAAGGATCCGTTCCACGTAGCCGACCAGGCGTGGGGATGCTGCACGCAGTGAGGTGACGAACGTGTTGTCATCCCACACGCGCTCAAGCCACTGGCGGCAGGCATCCGAAGAGCCAACGACGGGCCAGTCGGTGGGGCGCGCCGTAGCAGGCATGGCAGCGGCACGCAGGACCAACACATCCCCGAACCGCCGATAAATCGGTCGAGTCACAGGTGTCCCTCCTCCTTCCATCAAGTGGTGCGCCGGTGCGGGCGGAGAGGCTGCCCGCACCGGCGCAAGGGCGCTCGGTCAGCTCGAGGTGCAGGACGACGCGCAGGTCTTGGCACACCCGTCGTTGGTGTCGCACATCTCGGTGATCGGCATCGGGGAGGTGGTGATGATCGTGCTCAGGTCCCACTCGTCCTCGGAGAGCGGAACCTCAACCGTCTTCGAGGCGAGTGTCGCAGTGGCTTGAGCCATAGCTGGTGCTCCTTGATAAGTCGGCCACCCATGGGACGGGGCGGAGAGGCCCGCAGGACCCCCGTTGTGACCTGCCGTAATGGTCGGTGCAGATCACAACGCGGGCACCGCGAAGGGCTGAGAGACGAGCCAGTCGTTCGCCGACGGCCGCAGCCAGCACAGGCCCAGCGGGACCATCCGGTTCAGGGACGGCAGCGTGATCGTGTGGGGCGCGCCCGAACACACCTGCGTGGGTGTGCCTCTCACCAGGCAGAGAATCCGCGTGGGACCAGCGAGTAGAACCAACCGCTCTCGGGGTCCTTGATGTCAGAGGGCCCTTCAGCCAGAGGGAGGGTGCACCAGGTCGTCGTGCCATCAGGGGTGACACCCCACTCCGCGGCCATGGCATCGACGAGGAAGAGGCCGCGGCCGCTTTCATCGGTGGCGGTGGCGTGGCGGAACACGGGCCGGGTGGGGGAGCCGTCGTTCACCTCGATCACGAGGCGGTCGCCTTGGGCATAGATGCGGATGCCGATATCGAGACCTCTTGCATGGCGGAGAGCATTGGTCGCCAACTCGGTGAGCAGCAGTTCCGCAGTCTCCACCAGGCTGGGGCGACCCCAGTGGATAAGGCTGGCTCGGACGATGCGGCGGAGTCGCCGCGGCCAGGCGGCGTCTGCCTCGGAGAGGGCATCGCCATCCGGGTTGGGACGGCGCTCGATGGACATCTCCAGGGCTGTTCCGATGCCTCCGCAGCGTCTCGGTTCATCGGCGGCGCCGGGCGCGCGGCAACGAGTGCGCTCCTGATCCGCGAGGTGGGTCGTCATGGTCGGCTCCATGTCGAAATGGCCAGTGACGACATGCTGGGCCCACAACTAGACCCCAACTACCATGGGTTGATGATAGTTGGGGCTATAGCCTGACATGGAGTGATGGAAAGCTAGGCGACCTGTCCAGTTCCGGCGCTCAGCCAGGATCCGAACGACAGGAAACTCTCCGGAAGCCGACGGTGGGCGGCCTCGAGTCCGGCGTACGTCTCCCGCACCGTCGGGTGGTACTTGGCCTGCTGGGGTGCAGCCCTACGGGCCTGGAGCAGGCTCTTGAAAGACCCTTCCAGGTCGTTGGTCCACATCTGCGCGCGAGCGACCTCGGCATAGTGGTGGCTGGTACGCGACTTCGGCCAGTCCTCCGGGATTGCAAGGTTGCCGGTGGCCTCGACCGCTTCACCGTATTGGTCGAGCTCGGCAAGGACAGAGACCCGGTGCACCCGGACGTTGGTCGGCCCGAAGGTGAGATAGTGAACCTTGATCGCTTCCCCTGTCGTCCCGGCGATTCGTTCAGCCTCTCCAAGGTGTGACAGGGCCTTGTTCTCGTCATGCGCCCGGCCGGCCATCACCGCGCCACCAAGGTGAAGCTGCCCGACAACGACGTCACGTTCCCGGGATTCGTCCGCCTGCTGCAGCGTCGCCAGTCCGCGGGTGACGAGACGCTGACCGATCTCGAACTTGCCTTCCCGCAGGTAGGTGAGCGCCCGCAGGTACTGGTACATGCCGCCGAGGACGGCGTCGGAGCCTCGCTGTGCCGCCCAGTCCATGCGGGCGAGGGCGAGTTGAGCAAGGTCCGAGAATCCGAGCTTGGTGGCTACGTCGTAGGCCGTGCGGTAGAACGACGCGAGCGTCAGCCACCCCTCCGTGCTGTTCAACGAGTGGGCTGCAGTGGTGCCTTCTTCGATGAGTCCGGCGACGTTGCTGGCGGCCTTCTTGATCTTGCCGGCGCGGACGGACACCAAGAGGGCTTCGGCGTCATCGTCGAGTTCCTCGAGTCGCCGCGGCTGGACATCCGGGTCGGCTCCGAGATCGTAGATGTCCAGGGCTTCCCTGATGGGCCTTATCAGGACGTCGAGTTCGTCGGCCCTCAGATCCTCCGCGTAGGGCTGACCGACCACTGTGGCGACCTCGAGCCGCAGCCCTCGGGCGAAAGCTGCGATGACGTGCGGGGTGGCGGCGATGACACCCTGCTCGGTCTTCGTGTACGTGCTGTACGGGATCCCGGTCAGGTCCGAGGCGGCCTTTTGAGTGAGGTGGCGTTCGCGGCGCAGCCGCGCCATGCGCACGCCGATGTGATCTTCGGGCAGAGCGTGCATGCTGGCTCCTGTTCTGCTTCGACACCGGAACAGTACCCACGGTCGGTTCCACCGGTCACGAACGAGCCCCGTTCTCCCGAGGGTGGGGCTCTTCGCCTCCGATCTCCAGATGCCGTGTCACCGCTGCGTAGCTTGCATCGGGTTGTGCACAGAAACTTGTCGAACGGGTTTCGTTTCGCGTCCTGGAAGGACTGCACGTACGCCTTGCAGGGAACGGACACCCCCTTGACACACCGCCGGCTTCCGCTCGTAGAGCGTGTGCCCGCGCAGGTGCGCGTCGCGCTTCGTGGCCGTCTTCGCCAGGGCTCCTCCGTGTTCGTCCGGACGCTCGTGCGGGCCCGTGCGACCGGCGCTCCGCTACGGCGTCTCGGCGCCCGGTAGGGCGGTGACGCGTTCCAGGAGGATCGGTTCCCAGGCGTGGCGGGTCCGGGTGCGCAGGGTCGGCAGGGGGGTGCGGTCGTGGCCCCGGGTTCCGGCGGCGAGGCGGAGCAGCGCGTCGCAGCGGGCCAGCCACAGGCCGCGCAGGCACGGGCGGGCGCCGTAGCCGGCGAGGGTGGCGGAGCGCACCGCGGCGGGGGCGCCCACGGCGAGGGCGAGTCCGGCGATGTCCTCGGCCGGGTCGCCGATGACCGCGTCGTCCCAGCCGAGCACTCCGCGCACCCGCCCGTCGCCGCTCACCACCAGGTGGTCGTCCGCGAGTCCGTGATGCACCAGGACCGGGGCGCCGGTCTGGGCGGTGAGCTGACGGGCGCCGGTCACCGTGAGCCGGGCGACCCCGGCGGGGTCGAACTCGTCGGCCTCGGCGAGCCGCCCGGCGGCGGCTGCGGCGGCCGTCCGCAGCTTCTCCAGGGAGCGCGGTGGCACCCGGGGGACGCCGAGCGGCTCGACCTGGCGCACGGGCACCTCGCGCAGTCCGGTGAGCAGTTCCGCGAGGTCCGTCTCCCCCACCGCCGACACGCCGGCGCCCTCACCGGTGGCTCCGGGCAGCCGGGTGTCGAGGGTGTAGGCGAGGCCGGGGGCCCACTCCCCGTGGGCGATGCTCGTCGGGACGGCGATCCTCATCCGGGGCCGCACCAGGGCGCGCAGCCGCAGTTCCCGGCGCCGGCGCGCGGAGGAGTCCCGGTCGGTCGCCAGCCGCAGCACATGCCGGGCGCCGACCCACCAGATGGAGTGGCCGGGCCCCGCCGCGACCGGCGTCACCTCCGGCCCCTCGCCCGGCTCCTCGCCGTGGAGCAGGGAGCGGACCAGCCGGCGTACGGCCTCCGCGTTCGGTGTCGATGCCTGGGTCATGATCACGCCGTTGTCGTCTCGGATGGCTGTCGGGGCCGGGGGCCGGCCGGGGCCGTCGCGGTCGGCCCGCGCTCAGTCCACCGTCGCCATCTCACGGGGTGTGTTGTTGAGGCGGCGTCCGCCGTCCTCGGTCACCGTCACGATGTCCTCGATACGGACCCCGAAGCGGCCCGGCAGATAGATGCCGGGCTCCACGGAGAAGCACATACCGGGGACGAGCGGCTGCTCCTCGCCCTCGATCATGTACGGCGGTTCATGTGTGGTGACGCCGATGCCGTGCCCGGTGCGGTGGATGAAGTGCTCCCCGTACCCGGCGTCGGCGATGACCGCGCGGGCCGCCCGGTCCACGTCCTGGCAGGCCGCGCCCGGGGCGACCGCCGCGAAGCCCGCCTCCTGGGCCGCGCGGACCAGATCGTGCACCCGGCGCTCCTCGTCGGTCGGCTCGCCGACATGGACGGTGCGGGAGGTGTCGGAGCCGTAGCCGTGCTTGAGGCCGCCGAAGTCGAGGACCACCATGTCGCCGCGCTCGATGACCCGCTCACCGGCCTCATGGTGCGGATTGGCGCCGTTGGGCCCGGAGGCCACGATGGTGAAGTCCACCTGCTCGTGCCCGTGCCGCCGCAGCAACGCGTCGAGGTCCGCGGCCACCTCGCGCTCCCGGCGGCCGGCGAAGGGAACCTTCCGGATCTCCTGGTACGCCGCGTCCGCGGCCGCGCCCGCGGCGGCCATCCGGCCAAGTTCCGCCGCGTCCTTGACGGCCCGCAGCATCGGAAGGGCCCGGGTGAGCGCGACCTGGTCGAGGTCCGGGCGGCGTTCGCGCAGGCCGAGCAGGTGCAGGGCCCAGGCGTTGTCACTGATGCCGTAGCGGCCGGCCGGCCCGAGGAGGTCGGCGGCGGAGCCGTAGGGGTCCGTGCCGTCGGTCCAGTCGCGCAGCGTCAGCGCGGGGCCGCCGGCCGCCTTCGCGGCGTCGGGCGCCTCCAGGGTGGGCACGACGAGGACGGGGTCGTGTCCGGCCCGCAGCACCAGCAGCGTGAGGCGCTCGGTCTCCACCGGCCGGTATCCCGTCAGCCACACCAGATCGGGCCCCGGCGCGATCAGCAGTCCGGCGAGCCCGGCCCCGGCGGCGGACTCCGCGGCGCGCCGCATCCGGGCCGCGTAGTCCTCGGCGGTGAAGGGCGTGGGCGTGCCTGTCTCGGCCTGCTCGGGCGTGCCGGTCATCCATGTCCTCCGCGATCGGGGTGTTCCAGGTCTGTCTACGGGCAGCATCCTGCCCCTCCGCAGGGGCGGACGCGAGCGGATGGTGACCTCGGCGGCGTGGAACCGGCGGCTCCCCCTCCCTGTACGTCCGGCCGCCACGACCTCCCTCCGGGCTCCGGCAGCCGGTCCGTCGGTCCCGGGCGCGCCGTGCACCGGCTCGGCACGGTGGCTCACGGTCGGGTGCGGGGCCACCCCGGAGGTCCTCGCGGGCTCTCCGGGGTGGGCCTCACGCCCGGTCAGTGCGGTGCCGGCTGCGGTCGCCCGACGCCGGCCGGGACCGGTCCCGGCACCAGGCCGTCGGGCACGAAGCCATGGACCCGGCGGGCCAGATCGGCGGCGCCGTAGCGGTGGCAGCCGCGATGCCAGTTCAGGATGCCGGACATATAGTTCTGCAGCTCCACGACATAGCCGTCCAGGATGCCCCTGACCTCCTCGGAGAGCGCGAAGTCGTCGTAGAGGACGGGCAGTTCACGGGCGGCCACATGCTGGAACTGCCGCATGCGCTGGGTCATCAGATCGTTCACCACACGCAGGGCCGTCGGGTAGTCGCAGCCGAAGAAGTTCTGCACGACGAGGAGCGCGTTGTGGATCTCGCCCTCGTACTGGATCTCCTTCTGGTACGAGAACACGTCGTTGATCAGCATGGCGTAGTCGATGGCCGCGTTCTCCAGGGCCCGCAGGGTGCCGCTGCGGTACACCTCCGGCGGGACCTGGGGGCCGTGGCCCCTGCGGCAGAGGTTCTTGGTGAGGTCGGCGCCGAAGGTGGCGCGGCGCATCTCCAGATAGTCGACCGGGTCGGGGATGCGGTGCTGGAGCTGGTTGGACAGCTCCCACAGCCAGCTCTCGGTCATGGTGTCCACGGCCGCGCGCAGGGCGCGCCGTTGCTCCGGGTCCATCTCCGCCGTGGTGCGGGTCCACAGGTCGGTCAGACCGCGTTCCAGACCGTTGACGGGGAGGGGTGGTTCCGCGCCGTCGAGGGGCATGCACGAGGACAGCCGCTCGGTGCACAGCTTGGCCGCCGCGAGGTCGCGCCGGTTGCCGAAGACCAGCGGGTAGTAGTCGTCCCCGTAGGTGCCCCAGGCCAGCCACCGGGAGCTGAGGTCCAGTGCCTCGGGGCCGGCGTCCGGGTCCAGGCCCGCCGCGCACAGCGGGAGGTCGTACGCCGCCAGCTTGTCCTCGTCCCAGACGCCCTCGCTGAGCATCCCCGTCCGGTGCATCCAGGGCACCAGCCGGCGGCGGGCGCCGTCCAGATGGGGGCTGAGCTCCACCGTGTAGGGCATGTGGAACTCAGGGAGCAGCGAGGGGCCCACCTGCTGGAAGGGCACATGGGTGTAGGGGCGCAGTCTCCCCCACTGCCCGAAGGGCGAGGAACCCAGGGCCTCGGCGTCCGCGTCGGCGAGCAGTCCGCGCACATCGGCGGCCGAGGTGCCGGGGCCGGAGAGCGCGAAGGGCCGCCGCGCGGTGCGGGCGCCCTGGTTCATGTAGCGGCTGGACCTCAGGTGCCACTCATGGCCTCCGGACTGCCAGTCCTGGAGGCCCCGGGTATAGGCGGCGACGGCGGCGACCTGCTCAGGGGTGAGGCCGTTCTCCAGGGCGAGCGCGGGCACCTCGGTCAGCGCGGTGTGCTCGAACTGGTGCAGCCGCGAGGTGAGGATGTCATTGACGATCTCGGCGGCCTGCTGGGTGCCGCAGCCGAAGAAGGTCTCAAGGACGAGGACGCCGTTGCTGAGTTCGCCCTCCTCCTCGACCTCACGCTGGTACGAGAAGAGGTCGTTGCGCAGATGGACGGCGTCGGAGAAGGTCTCCATCAGCACGCGCAGCGGCCGTGACGTCGCCACCGGGGCGGGCACTTCGGCGGTCGCGAACTCGACGAGTCCCGCGGACCAGGGGGCGCCGCCCACCTTGCGGCGCATCTCGATGTACTCGACGGGGTTGGCGACCCGGCCCTCGTCGATGTTGGACAGCTCCCACAGCGACTCGTTGAGCAGATGCTCGGTGGCCAGCGCGAACCGCTCGCGCCAGTGCCGGGACATCGACGGCACGGTGCGCGCCCACAGATCGGCGAGCCCGGCCTCGACGGGGTTCTCCGGCTCGGGCACGGGGGTCGAGAGGTCCAGCGGCATGAACAGCGGCAGCCGGTCCAGATAGGCCTTGCCGCCCTGGCGGTCCTGGGTGCGTTTGAAGGTCTCCAGGAAGTGGTCGTCGAAGAAGAACACCCACACGTACCAGTCGGTGACCAGGGAGAGGGCCGGGCCGTCACAGTCCGGGTGCGTGTACGCGCAGAGCAGCCCGTAGTCGTGCGCGTCGAGGTCGGACTGTTCCCAGATCCCGGAGCCCTCCAGCATGCCCATCTCGCGCGCCCAGTGCGTCGAGTGGGCGCGCGCCTCGTCGACATGCGGGTTCAGCCGCGCGGGATACGGCATGTAGAAGTGCGGGAGTTCGAACGGCTGCGTCATGGCCGGGCCCTACCCGGGGCCTCTCGGCGGCATCCGTCCGGCGGGGCATGGCCACACCATCGCGTGAATCGGGGGCGCGGCCCCGGTGAACGGGCGGCGCACGGCGCGTCCGTACGCACGAGGGGGCGCGTGGAGCGGTGGCCACGCCCGACGGATCCCCTGGTGCCCCGGTGTCTCCGGCGGCCTCGCAGTCCCCGGCGCCGTGTCTCAGGCCCTGACCTGGATCAGCGCATGCGCCCCGCTGGTTCGCCACCGCCGGCCCTCGGCGGCGTCCAGGGCCGCCTCCATGGACGCGTCCAGGCCGACGATCACATCGGACTTCAGGGTGCGCAGCGCCGCGACCGGGCCGGGGAAGTAGGCCGTGACCTCCGCGAAGGGCGTGGTCGGCGGGTACAGCCGGTCGCCCACCAGGCGACGGTAGTTGAGGTCCCCCTTGAAGATGGTCAGATCCGCCGCGGCGAACTCCGCGCGCAGTTCGTCCGGCATCTCCGCATAGGGCAGCGGGGCGCAGGAGAAGGGGTGCGCCCGGATCTGGAGGCGGCCCTCGGTCATCGCCGTCCACAGGCGCTCCCCGGCCCCGGCCGCCGCGCCCTGGGCACCGACGAGCCGGCGTACCGCGTCCACGACGTCGGCGGTGGTGGCGTCGGAGATGTAGTAGGGGTGCGTCTTCACCTGGAGCACGGCCCGCCGCACCCGCCCGTGGTGGAGCAGATGGTCCGTCAGCAGCAGGTCCGGGATCAGCTCGCGGCCCGCGTTGTCGGCGACCAGGCAGAGCGTGTCGGCGGGCAGCAGCGACCAGAACGCCTCGCCGTCGTCGGCGACCAGCCGCCCGGCCGCCGTCGGGGAGCCGGTGGCGGAGAGCCGGAAGCCCAGGTCCGCGCGGTTGCCCCAGAGCGAGCCGTGCAGCAGTGCCCGTGCCTGTTCGTCCAGGGGCTGCTCGGGGAGACGGTCGAGCGCGGCCAGTTCCTCGTCGGTCTCCGGGGAGTCGAGTTCGGCGAGTTTGAAGGGGCGGAAGGGGTCGACGCCCTGCCAGGCGCCGGGGCCGAAATAGCCGACGGCCTCGAGGAGGACGCGGTAGAAGTAGCTCTCGGACCAGAGGAAGGGCGCCTCGAACCAGGACCGGCCGACCTGGTCCCGGGCGCCCCAGGCCGCCCATCGCTCGTCGTCCTCGGTGCCGAGCGGTGCGATGACGCCCTCGGTGGCCGCGGTCAGCAGTGCGTCGAGCGCCCGCAGTTGTGCGGGTCCGTACGGGAAGGCCTCCCGGACGGCGCGGATCAGCGCGGGATGGCGCGCGGCGAGCACACCGTGGGCGAAGGAGCCCGGCACATCGGCGACGATCACGGGAGCGTCAGGCATGGTCTCGGCCTCCTCCGGGGACGGCCGGTGCGACGGGAGGCAGGTCCACGTCCTTGAACCGCTCCTCGAGCTGCTCCCCGTAGCCGGCCTCGGTCCACACGTACTTCTTGAACTGCTCGGGCGTCAGCAGACCCTGCCACGGAGAGCCGTCAGGGCAGAACACCGACGCGCACGAGGAGCAGTGGTACGACGGTCGCCACAACGCGTTCGCACGGTGTTCGCCCGCCGCCACCACGGCCCGCTGACGGACCTCGCCGCGGACCACCAGGAGCGTGCCGACGAACAGCAGCAGGGCGAGCAACGATCCGCCGACCGCGTAGAGCGGCTTGTCCCGGGTGATGCCGTGGTGGGCGAGGGCGACGCCGATTCCGACCATCACCATGCCCTCCACGACATGCAGACCGCAGTCGAACCGGGTCGGGGCGCCCGGTGTCCGCGCCAGCCGGTCGGCGAGGCCCGCGCGCCCGGCCGCGTGGTCGTCGCAGATCTCCGGCACCGCCCGTACCCCGGACGATCCACAGCCCGGACACTTCGGGCCGGCTTCCTGCGGGGCGCTCTCCGTCGTCATGGGCCTACGCTAACGGCCGCCGCTCCCCGCGCCGGGGGACGGTCGGCCGGGAACGGCCGCTCCCGGGCGTCTCGCACAGCGGAAGCGGCCGATCGGTTCTCGCCGGTTCAGCCGACGTGGACCACCGGGCCGCCCGGCAGGCTGGTGTCGGTGACCGGGGCGTACTTCGCCGTGAAGTAGCCGTCGGAGAAGCACAGCGAGGTGCCGGAGGACCTGGTGAAGTGCTGCTTGGTGAAGGCGATGCTGTTGTCGGCGTTGCTCGCCGTGCCGGTCAGGGCCGGGGCCTGATAGACACAGGTGATCGTGCCGAGCAGGGTGCGCAGCCGGACCGTGGTCTGGACGGCGGAGCCGGCGGCCGGGGTGACCGTGATCGTGCCGTCGGAGGAGACCGCGGTGGTGTAGGGCAGATTGTCGACGGTGATACCGCTGACGCCCAGCACCCCGACGACATTGCTGGTGCAGCCGCCGGTGTCGAAGGTGTGGCCGGTGAGCGACTCGGAGGCGGTGCCGGGCGCGGCCGGGTTGGCGGTGACGGTGGCGGTGAACGCGGACGAGGTGCAGGAGACTCCGCTGGTACCGGTCGCGCTGGAGTACAGCGTGGCGGCGGTGCCGGCGGCGAGCGAGGCGTTGAGGACGTCTCCGACGGCGACGGGGGTGTTCTCGCCGGTGGTGAGCACGGCGCCGTCCGCGGCGGCGGGGGCGGCCGCGGCGACGGGGGCGGCCACGGCGACGGCGAGGGCCGCGGCGGCACCCGCGGCGACGAGCAGGGATCGGGTCGTACGCATGAGGGCCTCTTCTCCGAGAAGGGAGCGGTACGTCGAGGGGGGCCGTCGCCGGAGCATGACGCCTTCTCGTACGGGATGGCCGGCGGCGGAACCCGGGACCGGGGACGGTCCGCGGACCGGTGGGAGGGCGGCCGTACCGGTGCTGTGGTGGGGGTGCGGGAGCGCGGCGGGATGTGAAGGACCCGTGTGGTGCACCGCGCGCCCGAAGGTGTCACCGGCGCCCCGGAGGGACGGGGCCGGGAGGGTGACGCGCGCCGTGCGACGGATCCGGCGCCACGGATCCGCGGAAAACAGTGGTTGTTGTAGACCTGATGTGCCGCCGACGTCAAGGGAAATCAACGGGGTCGGCCGGGCGCGGCGACAGCGGTGCAGGTCCCCGGGGCCTCCCAGAGAAGCGGACAGCAACGCTCCGCTACCACTGACACACAATCAACACCCTTTTTGCACAGCTCCCTTGACCCTTGAATGTAACCCCCGGTAACTTTCTGGTCGGTAACCGCCGTGTCACGAGCGATCCCTTGCACAGGCCGGGAGGTGCGAGGAGCCGTGCGTGGCAGTCGCTGTCCGCGCCAGGACAACGTGCCCGCGAAGACCTACTCGCATCGCCTATGCCCAGGAGCAGACATGGCCTCGTCCCCGGACGCCACGGCGTCCCCCGGTTCCGCCCCCGAGCCCCCGAAGAGCACTCCTGCCGTCGACGGGTCGTCCGAGAGACGCGGGCGGGTCCGCCTGCGCCGCGCCGCGGTGATGGCGGTGCCTGCCACCGCGGTCGCCGCCGGGCTCGCGATCCTGACGGCGCAGGGAGCGCTCGGGGTGCAGTTCGCCATATCCGGCATGCCGTTCACGGTCACCGCCACGGAACTGAACGGCACCGGATTCGAGCAGTTCGGCAATCTCGACACCATGGCGGACGACAGCCCGAACGCCGGTGACACCGGCGGCCAGGTGCTGGTGGTCACCTCAGCGATCAAGAACGCGACGCTCACCAAGCTCTGCCAGAGCGTCAACCTCGGCGGGACGAATCTGCTCATCACCGCGGGCGGCGGCAAGGACAAGGTGGCCGCCACCGATCTGACCACCGACTCGACCGAGCTGAGCGGCAACGCCGAGTTCAGCAACATCGAGATCGGCAACGACGCCAGCACGCTGAACAAGGCCAGGGCGCGCGGCAACAAGGGCGTCTTCAGCCAGCAGGCCGACACCGTGCACATCGGCAATCTGCGGCAGACCAACTACGCCACCACGGCAGGGGTGTTCAGACTGCCCGGGCTCAGACTCCGCTTCAGCGACTCGGGCTGCTGATGGCGGGCCGGGCGAGGACCGCCTTCCGGCGGTGGCGGGCACGGCGGCCCTTCTGGGGTGGACTGCTGCTCACGCTGGGCGGGGCGGAGGTCCTCCTCACGGAGAAGGCGTCGATGAAGGTGGTCCTGCACATCGGCATGCAGGGCCTGGCGGGGTATCTGCTGCCGGCCGTGATGCTGCTCTGCGGTCTGCTGCTCCTCTTCAATCCGGCCCAGCGCCTCTTCTACTCGATCGTCGGCGTCCTGGTGTCCCTGGGCACCTGGCTCACGTCCAATCTGGGCGGCTTCCTGATCGGCCTGCTGCTGGGCGTGACGGGCAGCTGTCTGGCCTTCGGCTGGCTGCCCGACCAGGAGCCCCGCCGGGGCCTGCGGCGCCGCCGTCACGCAGGGCCCCCCGCCACCGGCCCGACCACCTCCTGAGCCCGGCGGGCGGGCCCCGGCCACCCGGCCCCCGCCGGGCGCTCCCGGACCCCGCCCGCCCCGCAGCCGTGCGGCCGCCGGCGCTCGGGATGCTCAGGGCTCCCGTTTGGCGGACACCATGAAGCGGGCGCCGTCCGGGTCGACCAGGATCGCCTCATGGGCGCCCTCCTGCCAGCGGGGGGCGGTACCGCCGTGGGCACGGGCGGCGCGGACGCAGGCGTCGACGTCGGAGACCACGAAGTGGACCTGCCAGTGCGGGCGGATCGTGGGGTCGGGCGCCGCCTCCACCGCCCCCGAGTGGATCCGCGCCACCACCGCCCCGCCGCTGCGCAGCACGACCTCGTCGCCGTCATAGTGCACCTCGCAGCAGCCGGGGGTCGAGGACGCCCATTCGAGGACCTCGCCGTAGAAGATGGCGGAGTCGAAGGCGTTGCGGGTGTGCAGCCGGATGAAGGTGGGGGCGGCCTCGCGCCACTCCTCCCAGCCGGTCACCAGCGGTCCCTCCCAGATGCCGAAGACGGCCCCGTCACGGTCCGCGAGCAGGGCCGTCCGGCCGGGCGGCAGGGCGAGGGGGCCGACCGCCGTGGTCCCGCCGCGCTCCCGGCAGCGGGCCGCGGCCTCGTCGGCGCTGGCCACCGCGAAATACGGCGTCCAGGCGACGGCCGTCTGCCACATCGAGGCCACGGCGGCGATCTGGGCGACCGGCACCCCGTCCGCCTGCGCCACCCGGAACCGGTCGCCCATGCTGTCCGGCCGCCACTGCCAGCCGAGCACGGCACCGTAGAAGCTCTCCGCGGCCTCCAGGTCGCGCGTGGTCAGGCTGACCCAGCACGGCGCGCCGAACACCGAGCGGCTGGGGACTTCTCCCCTGCCGTGTGCCTCGTTCTTGACCATGACCACACCGCCCGGTTCCCGGGAGGAGCTGCCGGGCACCTCCTCCGTCGTTCGCTCAGGGCCTCCGGGTACCCCGATCGCACCCCTGCAAGGATGCGCCACCGGGCGCCGGGCGTCATCCCGAGGAGGACCGGCCGGGCGTGTCCGGCGACCAGTGCGGGGTACTGCCGGCGAGTCGGCAGGCCAGAAAGTACAAGGGGATGGGCGGTGTGTACGGAGAGTCGCCGTCGGGGCGGTGGATCAGCAGCGGCTGACCATTGCGGGGCCCGCTCCAGGAGGGATCGGCCGAGGCCGGGTCCCCGAAGCCCAGACGGGCGTCCACGGCGTAGCTGGTCGACGGGGGCCAGGTGACCCCTATGTCGGAGCCCGAGGGGACGATCCACCACCAGCGGAGGTCGTCGGCGAAGACACAGCCGACCCGGGGCAGGCTCCTCTTGATCCGTTCGCCGTGTTCCCTGGGGATGCCCACGGCGTCGTACCCGAGGGAGGCGATCACTTCCGGGGGGAGGGCCAGACGGCCGCCGCGCCCGCGCGTACAGGGCACGGACGGGCGGGACACGGGCGGGCGGGAGGCGGAGGGACAGGGCGCCGACACGAGGCGCAGCGGATCAGTGGCGTGCGTTCGGTCCATGGGGTGGGGGTCCTTCGGCCGGTTGGGGGGCGGGCCTGAGGTGCGGGGTGGTGGCCGGGGCGGCCGGGGGGCCGGTCGCGGCCGTTTCTTCCGGTTGGGGTGACAGCTCGGCTTCCGCCGGTTCCGGTGACAGCTCGGCCCAGACGACGCGCCCGGCTCCCTGGGGGGCGTCGCGCACGCCCCAGTCGCTGCACAGCACGTCGACCAGGACGAGACCGCGGCCGCTCTGGTCGTCCGGAGCGGGCCGGCGCCGGGCCGGCAGGGTCCCCCCGAGGTTCTCGTCCTGGACCTCGATACGCAGCCGGCGGCCGTCGGCGCTCACCCGGCAGACCACCCGGTCGCTCACGGTGTGCATGACCGCGTTGGTCACCAGCTCGGAGGTCACCAGGACGGCGTTGTCGACGGCCTCCTCCCCGATGCCCCACCGGTCGAGCAGCCGGCGCACATTCCTGCGGGCCAGGCCCACCGCGGCGGTCACCGCCGGAAGGTCGAACGCCTGTGATCGCTGGGGCTGGGAACCCCGCGGAAGTCTGCCCAAGGACTGGGGGAGGGAGGGCGGAGCCACTTCCGTTCGCCTTTCTTCTGCCGGGGCACCATGGCCGGTGCCTCACCGCCGGTCGCCTCGGTACGCGGCCCGGGCACAGCGCTTGGCGCACACCGGGTCGCAGCGTCTCCCCCAACCGGGCCCTTTTCAGGGCCTCGTTCACCGACCGCCGACGGTATGGACACTCTGACACTCGCCAACAACGCCCCGCAACCGACGAGTTGAAAATTGCAGCGGCCGAGGTGCATGCTGCTCCGGTCGGGGGCTGATCGCGACGGACCGCGACCGTGCAGATGTCCCGGCAAGGGGGTAGGCGTGAGCGCGGAGACCGACTGGGGCGGCGCTCCTTCCGTGCTGCGCATGATCCTCGGCAGACAGCTGGAGGAGCTGCGGAGCAGGGCCGGACTCAGCTTCGAGCAGGCCGCCGAGGCCATCGGGGTCAGCCACTCCACGATCCGCCGTATGGAGGCCGCCAAGGTGGCCCGGCTGCGCCTCGCGGACACCGAGAAACTGCTGCAGACGTACGGCGTCACGGACCAGCAGGAGATCGACACCTTTCTGCAGTCGGTCCGCGAGGCCAACAAGCGCGGCTGGTGGCACACCTACCGCGATGTGCTGCCGGACTGGTTCGCCGCCTATCTGAGCCTGGAACAGGCGGCCCTGCAGATCCGCGGGTACGAGCCGGAGTTCGTGCCCGGGCTGCTGCAGACGGAGGACTACGCCCGCGCCCTGCTGAGCGCCGGCAATCCGCACGCGCCGCCCGGGGCGACCGAGCGGGGAGTGGCGTTGCGCATGCGGCGCCAGGAACTGCTGTCGCGCCCCTCACCGCCGCGCGTGTGGATCGTGATGGACGAGACCGTGCTGCGCTGGCCGGTGGGCGGCCCCCGGGTGATGCGCGCCCAGATCGACCATCTGATGGCGATGCACGCGCTCCCCCATGTCACCGTGCAGATCATGCCGTTCCGCAACGGCCCGCACCCCGCGCTGCGCGCCGGCGCCTTCCATCTCCTCAGGTTCAGGGCCCCCGAGCTGCCGGACATCGCGTATCTGAGCGGCCTGGTGGGCGCCGTCTATCTCGACAAGGGCGACGACGTGGTGGTCTACCGCGAGGCCCTGGACCGGCTGGGCGCCCAGTCCGCCCCGCCGACCAAGACCGAGGCGCTGCTCGGCGCGATCCGGAAGGAGCTGTGAGGCCGCCCTCCGCTCCCGCTCCCGGTGTCCCCCGCGTCCCCCGGTTCCCCCTGGGCCTTCCCGGGCCCTGACCTGCACTCCCATCGACCGCTCGTTCACCCCACCACCCATCGACGAGACCTGGAGGCGGCGTTGCCCGACAACGGATGGCCGGCCGACCGTATCGACACCGAGAACGCGCACTCGGCGCGCATCTACGACTACATCCTGGGCGGAAAGGACTACTACCCGGCCGACAAGGAGGCGGGTGACGCCATGGCGCGGGAGTGGCCCGCGCTCCCCATCCATATGCGCGCCAACCGCGACTGGATGAACCGGGCGGTGCGCTGGCTCGCCGAGGAGGCGGGGATACGCCAGTTCCTGGACGTCGGCACCGGCATCCCCACCTCCCCCAACCTGCATGAGATCGCCCAGTCGGTGGCCCCCTCGTCCCGGGTGGTGTACGTCGACAACGACCCGATCGTGCTCACCCTCTCCCAGGGACTGCTGGCCAGCACGCCCGAGGGCCGGACGGCGTATGTCGAGGCCGACTTCCGCGATCCGGAGGCCATTCTGGCCGCGCCGGAGTTCCGCGAGACCCTGGATCTGGACCAGCCGGTCGCGCTGACGGTCATCGCGATCGTGCATTTCATGCTGGACGAGGACGACGCGGTCGGCATCGTCCGCCGGCTGCTCGAACCGCTGCCGTCCGGGAGCTACCTGGCGATGTCCATCGGCACGGCCGAGTTCGCCCCCGAGGAGGTGGGACGGGTGGCGCGCGAGTACGCGGCGCGCAACATGCCGATGCGGCTGCGGACCATCGACGAGGCGCACGAGTTCTTCGAGGGCCTGGAGCTGGTGGAGCCCGGTGTGGTCCAGGTGCACAAGTGGCATCCGGACGGCGGCGGTGAGCAGGGCATCCGGGACGAGGACATCGCGATGTACGGAGCCGTCGCCCGCAAGCCCTGAGGTCCGTGCCCACACCCCGGGCGGCCTTCCGCCCCCGGGGTGCGGGCACGTCCCGGCCCACCACCCGCCGGGCGGGGAGCGATCCCTACAACCGCGCCAGCACCGGCAGCAGTTCGGCCGCCGCGGCCACGTCCGCCGTCAGGGGACGGTCCTCCGTGCCCTGGGGCAGCACCGCCGCGGCCCGGGTGAAGGCCGGGATCGCGGGTGGGACCGTGCGGAGCCTCGACGCCCGTACCGCCACGACGAGTTCGCAGGCCAGGACGGTGCGGTAGGCGTCCGCCGCCCGCAGGGTCTGGCGGACGGCCTGCGAGGCGAAGCTGGCCGCCTCCTCGAGACCGTGCGAGAGGACGGCATGGTTCGCCGAGGCGGGGGACGCGCAGGCGTGCAGCTCGGCCAGCGCGGAGTGGGCGGTGTACTCCAGGATCATCGTGCCGGAGCTGCCGACGGGGCCCGGGGCCAGGAACGCGGGCAGTCCGGTGAGGTCCGGCCGGCCGAGCGCGGTCAGCCGGGCGGCGGACAGCCGGGCGGTCCCCAGCAGGGCCAGGCACAGTCCGTCCAGGGCCAGGCCGAGCGGCGCCGCGAAGAAGCCGCCGTGGTGGTGGGCCGTGCCGTCCTCACCGATCAGCGGGTTCTCCGAGGGGCAGTTGACCTCCACCCCGATGATCCCGCGCAGCGCGTCGACGGCCTCCAGGGCGGGCCCGTGCACCTGGGGGAAGGCCCGGAAGCCGTACGGGTCCTGGATCCGCTCCCCGGCCGGCGCCGACCGGTCGGAAACGCCCAGCAGCCGCCGCACCTCCCCGGCGGCGCGGGCCGCCCCCGGATAGGGGCGCAGGGCGTGCACCGGGGCCGCGTAGGCCTCCAGGGAGCCGGACACCGCGGCCAGCGACAGGGCGGCCACCGCATGGGTGGCCCGCAGCAGCACCGTCAGCTCGTGGCAGACCAGCGCGGCCCTGCCGAGGGCCAGGGCGTTGCTGCTGAGCAGGGCCAGCGCGTCACCGGGCCGCGGGACCACGGGCGCGGGCAGACCGCCGGCCGGGTCGCCGAGCCAGGGGCGTTCCCCGATCAGGGTGAGCCCGGTCTGGGCGAGCGCCGTCAGATCGCCGGTGCCGAGCCCGCCGTACTCGTTGACGGCGGGATGCACACCGAGCCGCAGGGCGTCGGTGAGGGCGGTGACGAAGGCGGGCTGGATGCCGGAGCCGCCCGCCAGCAGCTGGTTGGCGCGCACGGCCAGCATCGCCCGGACGTCACGGGCCGGCAGCAGGGCTCCCGCCCCGCCCGCATGGCTGCGCAGCAGTCGCAGCCCGTGGTCCGCCTCGTCCTGCGCCGCGACCGTCACCGAGCGGTGGGCGCCCACCCCCGTGCCGCGGCCGTACAGCCGGCCGGTGGCGGCGAGCCGCTCGGCCGTGCGCCAGGAACGCCGGGCCCTTTCCAGTGCCCCGGCGGGCACCTCGGGCACGGCCTCGGCGTCGGCGAGGCGGACCACCCCGTCGACGTCGAGGCCGGTGCCGTCGAGAACGACACGGTCACCGCCGGAACCGGTGGGCGGCGGCGCACCCGTGGGTTCGTTCGCGGTGGTGTCCATGGCGGGGAGGTCAGTCCAGTCCGGCCGACTTCAGCCAGGCCTTGGCGACGTCCAGCGGGTCCTTGTTCTCCAGCTGCACCTGGCTGTCCAGGCGGAGCAGGGTCGGGGTGTCCAGCTTGGCCGACACCGCGTCGAGCGCCTCGACGCCCTCCTTCGACAGTCCCGACTTGTAGACCAGCGGCTGGACGTTCTCGAACCCGAAGAGGTTCTTCGGGTCCTGGAGGATCACAAAGCCCTCCTTGGCGATGGTCGGGTCGGTGGTGAAGAGGTCCGCGGCCTGGATGGTGTCCTTCTTCAGCGCCGCCTGGGTCAGCGTGCCGCCCGCGTCCAGCGCCTTGAAGGACTTGAAGTCGAGGCCGTAGAGCGTCTTCAGGCCCACCAGGCCCTGCTGCCGGGTCTGGAACTCCGGGGAGCCGCCGATGACCAGGTCCTTGGCGATCGCGCCGAGGTCCTCGATGCTGGACTTGTCGGTGAGGTGGTACTTCTTCGCGGTGGCCGCGTTGACCACGACGGCGTCCTTGTCCTCCGCGGCCGCCGGCTCCAGCAGCGTCAGCTTGGAGTCCAGCTTGGCCTCGATGGCGGCCGTGGTCGCGGCGACCGTCTTCGGAGCGGCGTTCTTGTCGAGATAGGCGAGCAGCGCGCCATTGTACTCGGGAAGGACCGTGATGGAGCCGTTCTTCAGCAGGCCGTAGGTGGTCTCGCGGCTGCCGATGTTGGGCTTGTAACTGACGTTGATGCCCTTGGCCTTGAGGGCCTCGCCGTAGATGTCGGCGATCAGGATGCTCTCGGCGAAGTTGTTGGAGCCGACGACGACCGTGTCACCCTCGGGCTTGCCGCCCGACAGCGGGTTGTCGGACGTGTCGTCGCCGGACGAGGAACACCCCGCGAGCAGCGCCGCCGTGGCGGCCAGCGCGACGGCCGCCGCACCGGGGAGTCTCCTGCTGGACGTGCTGGTGTTCGCGGTAGAAGTCACGATTCCCGTTCCGGGCCGAGGGATGGGGGCAGGACTGGCGCTGTGCGGCATACGGACACCCGCACCCAACTGATCCAATCCAGCCGGTTCTCGATCAGTCAAGCGCATTCTGGTCACCGATCGGCTTCGATAAGGGGCCAGTTGCGTACGTCTGAGGTGAAGAACCAAGGGAAGGACCGCGGGGGAACCGCGCGCTCTTCGTAATGGATTCTTGACGTAGGGCCACCGGAGCCGGAGTCCGAAGAGGCTGTAGTCTCCCGGAAGTTGTCGACGAGCAGCACTGTGGGCGGACAACGGCGTCCAGGTCCGTCCTGTACGGTTCTGCACCGACCCCGGTCGGTTTCCGCTTGCGAGCCCGCTCGGTCAATGACGGTCAATGACGGTCATGCGAAGTCCTCGCACGCGCTGAGACGCCTTCGAAGGAGGCTTGGTGTCCACGAACGAGGTGGACGCGCCGGCCCGCCCGGCGCCGTCGCCGCCGTGGGGCGGCCTACGCGGCTTCGCCGACCGATGGCCCTTCCGGCGCAAGCTCAATGTCCTGGTCGGTGTACCGCTCGCGGTGGTCGCCGTGCTGCTCGCCTATCTCATCACCGATCTGGCGCAGCAGTCGGACCGGGCGCAGTCGGCGGCCCGGCTCGTCCGCGACAGCACCCAGGTCGCCCGTCTGGTGGGCCGGGTGGAGGCCGAACACCAGCAGGCCATTCTGCTCTCCGTGCGCTATGAGGCGGCCGTCGGTGACTACCAGCCCTCGCTGGCCGCCTACCGCGCGGCCCAGAAGGCCGTGGACGCCCAGGTCGCGACGGTCCGGGAGACCTTCGGGGACCGGCTGCCGACGACGGAGAACCAGGCGCTCAGGGAGGCCGAGGGCCTGGCGGGTCTGCGCGAGACCGTCGAGCAGGGGTATCTGCCCGCGGACAACATCGACCCGGCCTACACCAACGTCGCCAAGGGCCTGATCGACGGCCTCGGACTGGACCGGAACCAGGACCTCGCCGACACCTTCACCGGCCATCTGCTCGACTCGCTGCTGCGGGCCGACGCCGCGCACGGTTCCTTCGAGACCGGCGTCTTCTCCGCGACGACCGGGGACAGCAATGCGCTGATCGAGTTCACCGGCGCGGTCGGCGCCCATGAGCTGTACCTCTACCAGGCCGACCGGTTCGCACGGTTCGCCACCGACGAGCAGGTGGACGAGCTCTCCGGCATCGAGCACAACGTCGCCCAGCGGGAGATCGCCGAGGCGTACGCCGAGCTCCAGGTCGACCCCAGCGGACTCCAGGCGGGCACCCCGGCCGAGGTCCGCCACGGCTTTGAGGCCGCCCTGGCCGGATACGCCTCCTATCCCAAGCAGGCCGACGAGCGGCTGAAGATCACCACCTCACTGATCGACCAGATCGCCGACCGGGCCGACGCCGCCTCCCGCACCGCCCAGTGGCGGGCCGGGCTGCTGCTGGGCCTCACCGTGCTCGGCTTCGCCTGCTGGCTCGCCTTCTCCGTGGTGGTACGCCGCTCGGTGGTGCGGCCGGTGCGGGCCCTCACCGGCGCCGCCCAGCAGGTCGCCGAGGTCGCGGGCCGGGAACTCTCCCGGGTCGCCGACGACGACGCCGAGGACGACGGGCCGCCGCGGCTGCGCGAGGTGCCCGTCACCGCGCACGACGAGATCGGCGAACTCGCCGAGGCGTTCAACCATGTACAGTCCACCGCCGGTGCGCTGCTCGAGCGCCAGGTGCTCAGCCGCCGCAATGTCGCCGAGATGTTCGGCAACGTCGGACGCCGGGTGAGCAATCTGACCACCCGTCAGCTCGCGCTGATCGACGCGGTGGAGCGGGGCGAGACCGACCCCGCACTGCTGGAACGCCTCTACTCCATCGACCACATCGCGGTACGGCTGCGGCGCAACGCGGACAGCCTGATGCTGCTCGCCGGCATCCGTGAGACGGTCCTGGACTCCGGTCCCACCGCGCTCACCAACGTCGTACGTGCCGCGCTCGGCCAGATCGAGGGCTATCAGCGGGTACGGCTGAGCGCCGCCACCGAGGTCATGGTGGCGCCCGACATCATCGGCGACCTGACCCTGATGGTCGCCGAACTCCTGGAGAACGCCGTGGCGTTCTCGCCCGCCGACAGCCCCGTCGAAGTAACCGTGCACATGGGCGGCGAGGGCGCGGTGATCTCGATCGCGGATCACGGCCTGGGCATGAGCCCCGAGCGGCTCACCGAGGAGAACGCCCGGCTGATCCGCCGCGAGCGCCTCGATGTGATGCCGACGAAGGTGCTCGGCCTGTTCGTGGTGGGCACGCTGGCGCGGCGCTGGGCGGTCGAGGTCGTCCTGTCCCGTACGCCCGGCGGTGGTGTCACGGCGACCGTCGAGATCCCCCTGTCGCTGCTGCTGACGATGAGCCCGATGGACATACCGGAGAAGACCAGGTCCGCGGAGTCCGCCGGCGCCAGGACCGAGCCCGCCGCCGGGGCGTCTGCCGCCTCCGGTCCGAAGCCTTCGGGTGCCGGAGCGTCCGGCCCGCGGCCCTCTGCCGCGGCCGCGACGGACCAGGTGCCGTCGGCCGCCACCGTGTCCGGTCCGGTGCCCTCGCCGGACACCGTGTCCGGCCGCGTACCGTCGTCCGCCGCGGGGGAGGACCCCGTACCGTCGTCCGCCGCGCGGGAAACCCCCGGAGCGACGCCCGCCACCGGGTCCGCCACGCCCGCCGCCCGCCCCCCGGCCGAGCACCCGACCGCCGGCGCGCCCGGCGCCCTGCCCCGCAGGGTCCCGCGCCGCGGATCCGCCCCGGAAGGGGACGGGGCGGCCGAGAAGCACCACGAGCGGCCGGACGGTACGGAACCCGGTGCGCACGACCGCGCCGAGGCGCCCGGCCTCGCCGGAGACCACGACCGCGCCGAGGAGGCCCCGCTCATCCCCCGCCCCCGCACCGGCGACGCCCCTGTGCCGGCGTCCTCCCCCACCGAGGGCGTCGCAGGCGGCCCGCGGCCGCTGCGGCGGCGGGTGCGGGGCGCTACGCTGCGGACCGCCGGCCAGGACCGGCCCTCGGCACCCCGGGCACCCCGGGCCCCCCGGACCGCCGACGCTGACGAAGTCCGCAGCGCTCTGGAAGAATTCGAGGCAGCGGTGGAGCGCGCCCACCGTGACAGCACCCCACGATCCGCCCCCCACGACACGCAGGACCAGAACCACCTCCCGGAAGGAGCGGAGCAGTGAGTACGTCGACAGGTGACACTCCGGCTGGAGGCACCACGCCGGCCGATCTCCAGGCCGCCGCAGCCGACTTCACCTGGTTGCTCAATCGTTTCGCCAATGAGACGGCAGGGGTCGTCGACGCCATCGCCGTCTCCTCCGACGGGCTGCTGATCGCCGTCTCCGAGCTGCGCGAACAGGCGGACTCCGAGCGGCTGGCCGCGATCGTCTCCGGCATCACCAGCCTGGCCGCCGGCGCCTCCGGCAACTACGGCCTGGGCGAACTCAACAAGGTCATCATCGATCTGGAGGGCGGCCATGTACTGGTCTCCTCGATCGGCAGCGGCGCCGTGCTCGGTGTGGTCGCCGACAAGGAGGCCAAGCTGGGCAACATCGCCTATGAGATGACCCTGTTCGCGAACCGGGCCGGTGCCGCCCTCAGCCCCCAGCTGGTGCTGGAGCTGAAGAACAGCGTCGGCGCGGCCGCGACGGGGTGACCGGTCTCCACCCGGTCGAGGAAGGAAGTAGCACCGATGGCGGACGGCCGCACCGAGCGCGGCGCCGACGAGGACGGTTTCGCGCCCGCGGAGCCGGTGAACCCGGTCGGCCCCGTCGCGGCCGTACGGCCGTTCCTGGTCACCGCCGGCCGGGTGGCACCCACCGCCTCCGGTCGGCCGGTCCCCGTCGAGACCCAGGTGGTGGCCACCGTGGCGGGTCTCACGGCGCTCGACCGGCTTTCCTTCGAGCAGCACGACATCGTCGCCGCCTGCCGCCGTCCGCAGTCCATCGCGGAGATCGCGGCCCGGCTGCGGCTGCACCTCAATGTGGTCCGGGTCCTCGCCGAGGACCTGCGGGCCGCCGGGCAGTTGACGGTGTATGTGCCCCACACCGACGTCACGCATGACGCTTCCGTCCTGCGCAGGGTTATCGATGGCCTCCGCGCCATCCCCGACTCCCGGGGAGTTACTCCGTGACACCGTCCGAACAGGCCACCCTCCCCCGCTCCCTCGGCGCCGGCCGCACCGGGGACATCCCCCTCGCGGGCGCGGAGACCGTCGTACGACCACCGCTGCCGGTGAAGATGGTGATCGCGGGCGGCTTCGGGGTGGGCAAGACCACCGCCGTCGGCTCGATCTCCGAGATCGAGCCGCTGACCACCGAGGCGGCCATCACCGAGGTCGCGGCGGGCGTGGACGATCTCACGCACACCCCGCGCAAGACGACGACCACGGTCGCGTTGGACTTCGGCTGTATCACCGTCGACCCGACCCTGAAGCTGTATCTGTTCGGCACACCGGGCCAGGACCGGTTCGGCTTCATGTGGGACGACATCGTGGAGGGCGCGGTCGGCGGGCTGGTCATCGTCGACACCCGCCGCCTCGACGACTGCTATGCGGCCGTGGACTACTTCGAGCACCGGCAGATCCCGTTCGCGGTCGCCCTCAACGCCTTCGACGGCAAGGTGGAGTACGACGTGGACCAGGTCCGCTGGGCACTGGACGTCTCCGAGCACGTCCCGGTCATCGTCTTCGACGCCCGGGAGCGCGGCTCGGTCCGCGACGCGCTGCTCGTGGTGCTGGAGCAGGCGCTGGCCCGTACGGAGGGGTGACACCGGCGTACGAGAGGGGCCCGGGAGCCGATACCGGCCCCCGGGCCCCTTTTGTCCATGCCGTCCCTGCCCGTGCCGTCAGGCGCTTCTGCGCACCCCCGCCGACACCGCGAGGCGCGTGAGGGCCCAGAACACCGCGAGGGTCACCAGGGCGAGCAGCGCCACCAGCGTGGCACCGCCCACGACCTTGGAGTAGTCGTGCTGGTAGAGGCCGTCCACGATGTAGCGGCCGAGCCCGCCGAAGCTGACGTACGCCGCGATGGTGGCGGTCGAGACGATCTGGATGGCCGCCGAGCGCAGACCGCCCAGGATCAACGGCAGCGCGACCGGCACCTCGACCTGAAGAAGGATCCGCGGCTCGGTCATGCCCATGCCCCGGGCGGCGTCCACCGGTGACGGGTCCACGGAGCGCACCGCCTCATAGGTGGTCACCAGGATCGGCGGGACGGCGAGCACCACCAGTGGAATCATCACGGGGGTCAGACCCAGGCCGAGGAGGACGAACATCAGCACCAGCAGGCCGAAGCTGGGCAGCGCACGGGCGGCGGTGGCGATGAGGGCGAGGGCGTTGCCGCCGCGCCCGGTGTGGCCGGTCACCAGCCCCACCGGCAGTCCGATGGCGGCCGCGATGGCGAGCGCCATCAGGGAGTACAGGATGTGCTCGGTGAGCCGGGTGGGGATGCCGTCGTAGCCGTGCCAGTGGGCGTGGTCGCCGAAGAAGAGGCTGCCGAAGTGGAAGACGTTCACCGGGACGTGTCCTCCAGGGAGAGTGCGGCCGACGTGGGCCGGGCGTCGGCTTCGACGGGGCGCCTGCCGCCCGTGCCGCCCGGCATCCACGGGGTCAGAAGTCTGCGGGCGAGCACCAGCAGGGCGTCCACCAGGACGGCCAGCACGGCCGAGGTGACCACGGAGAGCACCGCGAGCCGCGGCCGATGGTAGAGGTTCGCGTCCTGGAGCAGGTTGCCGAGCGCGCCCTGATTGCCGATCAGCATGCCGACGCTGACCAGGCTGATGCTGGACACGGCCGCCACCCTCAGTCCGGCGATGATGGCGGGAGCCGCGATGGGCAACTGCACCGTCGCATACCGGCGTACCGGCCCGAAGCCCATGGCCGACGCGGCGGCGAGGGTCTCCTGCGGCACCGAGCGGACGCCGTCCACGATCGCCGGGACCAGCACGACCAGGCTGTAGACGGTCAGCGGGATCATGACGGTGATCTCGTGCAGTCCGGTGTAGTCGATCAGCACGACGAAGAACGCCAGCGACGGGATCGCGTAGAGCACGGTCGTCGCCCACAGCACCGGCGGGTACAGCCAGCGGAACCGCACACACACCTGGGCGATCGGCAGCGACAGCAGCAGCCCGGCCAGCACAGGCAGCAGGGCCTCGCGCACATGCAGTCCGATCAGACCGATGTAGCTGTGCTGGAGGTCGCTCGGGATGTCGAAGAACCCGTTCATCCGGCGACCTTCTCGTCCGCCCGGCCGGCCGCGTGGGCGCTGCGGATCGCCTCTCCGATCGTCTGCTGCGACACCACCCCCACCACCCGGCCGGCGCCGTCCACGGCGACCGCCCAGCCGGTGGGCGACAGCACCGCGCAGTCGAGCGCGGCACGCAGCGAGTCCTTGCCGTACTCGAACGGCCGCCCGTACGGCAGCAACCGCTCCGGCTCGATGTCCCCGGCGATCAGGTCCCCGGGCTCGCTCCAGCCGAGCGGTTTGCCGTCGACCGCGGTGACCAGCAGATACGGCGCGTCGGTCGAGCTCCGGGAGGCGATCTGCTCGGCGGAGGCGTCGAGGGCGACGATCGGGGTCTTCTCCAGCGGGAGGGCCCCGGAAGGGAAGAACGACAGCCGCCGGATGCCCCGGTCCGCGCCGAGGAAGTCCTCCACGAACGCGTCGGCGGGGGACGACAGCAGCTCGGCGGGCGGCGCGAACTGGGCGAGCCTGCCACCGGTCCGCATCACCGCGACCATGGTGCCGAGCCGGATCGCCTCGTCGATGTCATGGGTGACGAACACGATGGTCTTGCCCAGTTCCTCCTGGATCCGGAGCAGCTCCTCCTGGAGGCCCTTGCGGACGACCGGGTCGACGGCGGAGAACGGCTCGTCCATCAGCAGCACCGGCGGATCCGCGGCCAGCGCCCGGGCGACCCCGACCCGCTGCTGCTGTCCGCCCGAGAGCTGATAGGGGTAGCGCCGGGCGAGCGCGGCGTCGAGGCCCACCCGTTCCATCAGCTCCCTCGCCCGCTCCCGGGCCTTCTGCTTGGTCCAGCCGAGCAGCCGGGGCACGGTGGCGATGTTGTCGACGATGGTGCGATGCGGGAAGAGACCGGCGTTCTGGATGACGTAACCCATGGACCGCCGCAGGGAGTTCACCGGCTGCCTGCCGATGTCGACGCCGTCCAGGCTGATGGTGCCCTCGCTGGGTTCGACCATCCGGTTGATCATGCGGAGGGTGGTCGTCTTGCCGCAGCCCGAGGGGCCCACCAGGACCGTGATCGAGCGGTCCGGTATCTCCAAGGACAGCCGGTCTACCGCCACCGTGCCGTCCGGGTACCGCTTGGTGACTGAATCTATCCGTATCAAGGTGCCGAAGACCCTTCGGGTGTGGCAGGAGCGGCCCGATCCCGGCCGTTTTCGCACGGGCCGTAGGGGTGAAAGTCTAAACCTCCACCTTCGCGCGGCCCGGGCGCAGACCTGCCCCGGCCACGGACAAGAAACAAGGACTTTACACAACGGTGCTGCTGTGAAGGCCGGGTGCTGGTTACGGTCGTCCGATGCAGGTACTTCGCTACACGGCGTTCACCGCCGACCCGGCCGGCGGCAACCCCGCCGGAGTGGTGCTCGACGCCACCGGCGCGGACGACGCCACCATGCTGGCGACGGCGGCGTCCCTCGGCTACTCGGAGACGGCGTTCCTGACACCGCCCGAGCACGGGGACGGCGACGAGTTCGGCGTCCGCTACTTCAGTCCGCTCGCCGAGGTGCCGTTCTGCGGTCACGCCACCATCGCCACGGCGGTGGCCCACGCCGAGCGCCATGGCCCCGGAACCTTGCGGCTGCGCACCGGAGCGGGCCCCGTCACGGTCACCACCCGCTCCCCGGAGGACGGCCCGGTCACCGCCACCCTGGTGAGCGTCGCCCCGCGCACCGCGCCCCTCACCGCCCCCGTCCTGGCCGAACTCCTCACCGCCCTGCGCTGGTCGGCCGACGACCTGGACCCGGCACTGCCCCCGCGCGTCGCCTACGCCGGCGCCTGGCACCCCGTCATCGCCACACCCGACCGCGCCCGCCTCGCCGACCTGGACTACGACTTCCCCGCCCTGGCCTCCCTGATGGACCGCGAGGGCTGGACCACCGTCGACCTCGTCCACCGCGAGTCACCGACGGTCTACCACTCCCGCAACCCCTTCCCGCCCGGCGGCGTCACCGAGGACCCCGCCACCGGCGCCGCGGCCGCAGCCTTCGGCGGCTACCTCCGCGAACTGCACCTGGTCCCCGCCCCCACCACCCTGACCATCCACCAGGGCCACGACATGGGCCGCCCCAGCACCATCACGGTCACGGTCCCGGCAAACCCGGCCACCGGCATCGCGGTCTCGGGGACGGCGGTAGCCCTCTGACGGGACGGGGGCGAGGGCGGGGTCAGTCTTCAAACGGAGGGCGTTGAGCGGAAGAGGCGGTGATGGACATGACTGAGTGCAAGGGCCCGGTGGCGGCACTCCGTCCGGACGCCCCTGGGCTCCGGGACGTTCACCCGCGCGCCTCCGGCGGACGCCCCAGCCCGGTTGTGAACTCGCCGAGGAGTCGCCGGCCCGCGACTGTGAACGGGTGATCGGCTCCCAGGCCGCGTTCCCGCCGGGCCACGACATCCGCCATGATGTCGCCGGCCGCCACCAAGTCGCCCCGTGCGGCCCGGATCCGGGACAAGAGCTGCTGCGCCGAGAGCGCGATCGGGTGGTCGGGGCCGAAGCGCCGCCGGTACGCCTCGGTGACCCGCCGGATCTCCTGTTCGGCCTCGTCGAAGCGGCCCAGCAGATACAGCGCCCAGGCGTGGTTGTGATGGGCGCCCAGGGTCACCGTGTGGTCGGGACCGAGGAAACGTACGCATTCCGTGGGCAGGGAGAGCAGGGCGCCGTCTTCTTCGACGACGCTCTCGGACGCGGACAGCAGGACCAGCAGACTGGAACGGGAGCGCAATGTCAGCGGGTGGGCAGGACCCAGCGCCCTTCGCCTGCCGACAACCGTGGAGCGGAGGAGCGAGACGGCCTCATCGCGTTCTCCGACGTTGCCGAGCACCAGCTGAAGGCCGTGACGGCTGTCCAGGGTGTCCGGGTCGTCAGCCCCGAACAGTCGCTCCTGAGTCGTGTGAAGGCGTCTGAGGAGGAGTTCGGCCTCGACGTATTCGCCCAGCCGGAAGAGTGCCCGGCCGGCCCTGGAGCCGGCGGCCAGGACGAGCCGGTGCTCGGCGCCGAGTCGCTGTTCACCGAGGTCTGCGGCGGCTCGGGCGGTCTCCCAGGCGGACACGTAGTCCCCCGTGCGGTGCAGGGCGGTGGACAGCCTGGTCACCGCGGCCAGTGCGTCGGCCGATGTCGACGGGTCCTCGGCGCGCCGCAGCAGGGCGAGACCGTGCGGCACCAGCAGCCGAAGCAGCGGATCGTACGGACCGGCGTCGGGTACCTCGGGCACGGCAGCGTCGAGCAGTCGGACCGCTGTGGCGTGGAGCATCGGCACCACGTTCGCAGGGGTCGCCGCGACGACGCTGTCGAGCAGCACCGCGTGGCTCGTCACGCACCGCTCACCGACGTCGAGCAGTTCGGTGAGCGACTGGTCCAGCAGTGCTCTCAGGGCCGTTTCGCAGCGGGCGCGCGGCAGGACACCGCTGATCTCGGCATGGCTGAGAAGGGACAGCGGCAGTGGCTCGGGGGCGAACCGCGACAGGAGCCTCAGCAGCGCGGTCGCTTCGGGCAGGCCGCGGGCCTCGAAGGCGTCGAGTGTCAGTTGCCACGTCAGACCCACCAGGTGCCGGGGGTCCTCCTCCGACAGGGCATCGGCTCCCTGGTCGATGAGGTCGACTCCGCCTCCTTCCTCCAGACGGCGCCCGTAGGTCTCCATCGTCCAGGGGTCGAGCACTTGCTGGGACAGGAAGCCGCCCGCCAGTGTGAGGGCGAGCGGCAGCCGACCGAGCCGGTCCGCGATCCGAGCCGCCTCCTGCTGCGTGCCACTGTGCGGGGCGAGATCCTGCAGCACCCGTGCGGCATCCTCACGCGGCAGTACGCCGATATGCTGCAGTTCCGCCCCCGGCCACCAGCGGGCGGCCGGACGGCGCGTGGTCACCACGACCGTGCCCATAGGACTGGTGCGCAGCCAGCTGCCGTCCCGGAGGATCTCGGGGTGGTCGGTGTTGTCGAGCACCAGCAGCCAGGGCTCGGCGGAGCGGTCGAGATACTGCCAGACCAGATCGGCGGCAGGACGGAGTCCGTTCCTGGCGGCCAGCAGCTCCCCGTCACCGGCGCCCCGGTCGGCGGCCACGGCGAGCATGCCCGCACGCAGGCTCGCACGGTCGGCGGCGTTGACCCACAGCCCGACCCGGCCGCATTCGCCGGTGGCCAGCTGAAAGAGTGTGTAGGCGACCGCGGTCTTGCCGCAGCCACCCATGCCGTACAGCACGTAGACCTCACCGGTCTGCCCTGTCCGCACACTCGCCAGCAGCCGTTCCAACACCTCGGCGCGATCGCGCAGCACGACTGGAGGGCGGCCGACCGCCGGACGGCGGACCGAGTCGGGGCCTGGAGGCGCGACCGCTCCATCGCCGTGTTCGCCGTAGTGGTGGTGCTCGCTGATGTGCTGGTCGCCCGACGCCTGGTAGACACGGCCACGGCCCTCGGCGTGGCCGTCCATCTCGCCTGTCATCGCTGCGTGTTGTGCTGGTCTCGCCCGGCTTGATAGATACGGGCGTTGCCCGACGCACTGGCGTGCTGGGTGATCGCGGATCTGCTCGCACCGCCCGGGTCGAGCTCGTCGAGCAGTCCACGCAGTTCCGCTGCGGCGCCGGGCCGGGCGGCGAGCAGCCGTCTCAGCCGCGCCTGCCACTCCGCATGCAGTTCCCCGAGGGTCTCCTGGTCCCCGGTCTCACCGGCCGCCAGGGCGTCTTCGCGAGTGGCCGTCAGTTGGGCGGCGACGGCCTCGGCTCTGTGTGGCTGCGTTCGCTGCCACAGTCGTGTGACGCCCTCCCGAGTGCGGTTCCAGGCGTCGGTCGTCATCAAAGTGACCAGTGTGACTCCCGCGCTCTGCGCGAGTAATGCCGTCTCCGGGTCCACAGTTCCCCCCTGCCCAAAATATTCAAATTTTTGTATTGTATACCGAATGACCCGCGTCTGCCGCATTTTGATACTGTGCCGCTTCGCGACCTCTCATCATGGCACTCTTGAGCCGCACGGGACAACAAGGGAAAGGCCCCACCATCTTCAGCGTGTCCATTTTTCACACACCCGAGCCGACATACCCAATGTTAAAGTAGCGAGATTCCGACCCGACTGAGGGGGAAATGACCATGAGTAGGCCATGGGAAGCCGACCCGACCACGACATTCAAGCGGCGCCTAGGGAAATCAGCTCAGGATTTAGGGCACACGACCGACAACCCCGACTGTCCCGACATCTGGGAACTCGAGAACGGGGACATTGCCATCATCGGGCGTGACCTCACACAACCTCTGGGCGGAAAGCTGCCCGTCGGAGTATCCGTCGGAGCGGACGAACGAATCGTGGTCATCCCGAGGAACATGCTCATCGCAGCGAAACCGGATATCCCGAATGTTTGACTCCTTCCCGAGCGGAACCTTCGAACGCATGGACCGCCCCACATATCACGCGCATTTCCGCCGTGTCTACGAGAGTGGAATTCACCATCTGAACAAACTCGAACGAGGACAGAACTTCAAAGAACGCGGGTTCGCCAGCTGGGAAGCCTTCGCTGCCGGAGAATGGGACCGCGCCCTGTCCCTCACTCAGGAAAAACGCGACGTCTATGCACGGCAGTTCCGCGACGCCGCACGGTTAGGCATTCTGGAGCGTCGCCTTCGCGTGGTGGAGTTCCCGGTGACCCCCTACGTGCACTGGGAGCTCTTCGTCCTGCGTCTGCGCGTGGAGTTGGGGGACAACATCAGGGTGCTCGATGCCCGCGAGATCTCGGACATCGAGAAGGACCGCCCTGTCCCCGAGGTGGTGATTCTCGGGGACGTCGCCATGTACGAGGTGCTCTACGACGATGACGGGAACGCAGCGGGAGCCAATCGCTTCACCGATCGGACACTGATCCGGGAGACGTCAGCCGGCTTCGACGCCCTGTATGAGCGGGGAGACGACTTCCACGACTTCTTCGACCGGGAGATCCTCCCCCTCGCCCCGCCCGCGGTCGCCCACTGAACGCCCATTTCGTTCGGAGCTCCGAGCCCCGCCCCCGGCGCCTTCCCGGGACGAGCCGTGACCGGACAGCCCGCATGCGACAGCACGGATGCGACAAGTAGTGACGTAGCGACAAGGGCGGTTGTGTGCGCGTCGCCCGCGCGAGCAGAAGCCGTACACCGTAACGGCTTGCCTTACGGAGGCGTTGAGGCAAGGAGGCGGTGAAGATGGACATGGCTGAGCGTGAGGGCGTGGAGGCGGGCGCCGAGGCGCTCGCGGAAGAGCGTGACGGCGGCGGCGCGGGGGCGGTCGTGAGTCTCGGGGACGGCTGGGAGAACGACGACGGCGCCGGACGGCGACCGGAGGACGAGGTCGGGCGCGGTGTCGTCGTCGCGTTCGGGCAGACCATGAAGACTCTGCGGGTGCGGGAGGGGCTGGAGCGCGAGGAGTTCGGGCGGCGGCTCGGGTATTCGGCGTCCACGGTTGCGTCGTTCGAGCAGGGGAGACGGATTCCGACTCCCCGGACGATCGAGCGGGCGGACGAGGTGCTGGGGGCCGGTGGGTTGTTGTGCCTGTGGAAGGAGCAGGTGGAGCGGGCTCAGTATCCGGTGTTCTTTCAGGGGATGGCGGTGCTGGAGAAGGAGGCCATTGAGCTGGTCTCGTACAGCATGCCTGTGCTCAACGGCCTACTTCAGACCGAGGAGTACATGAGGGGGCTGCTCGCCATGAGGCGTCCGCCTCTGGACGAGGAGACCATCGAGCAGCGAGTGGCGGCACGATTCGCCCGACAGGACATCTTCGATCGTCGGCCCGCACCCTTCCTGAGTTTCGTGCTCGACGAGTCGCTCCTGCGACGTCCGTACGGGGGTAAGACGGTGCAGCGCGGGCAGTTGGAGCACCTCTTGCTGATCGGTCGGAAGCGCAATGTCGAGATCCAGGTCATGCCGCTCGACCGTGAGGACAATGCGGGTGTGAACGGACCGTTCACCGTCGTCACGCGCAAGGACGGCAAGAAGTTCGTGTACGCCGAGGCACGGGGCATCGGCTCTCTGCAGACCGACCCCGAGCAAGGGGTACTGGCGGCCGCACTCTATGGGATTATCCGATCACAGGCTCTCAGTCCGCGAGAGTCAACGGAGTTCATCGAAAGGTTGCTGGGATCGCTATGACCAACGCTGAGTCCTCGACCGTCGCCTCCGGCCTTGCCTGGTTCAAGAGTAGCTACAGCGGAACCGAGGGCGGCGAATGCGTAGAGGTTGCGGCTGCCACGGCAGTTGTGCACGTCCGGGACTCGAAGGCTGGGGCCGGCCTCATGCTCACCGTCTCGCGTGACGCGTGGGCGGGGTTCATCGGGCTGGCCTCGTCGGAGCAGCGCGTCTGACGTTCGTACGGTCGTGGGAGCCCTGCCGACCCCGCATGTCGGGTCGGCAGGGCTCTCACGTTCAGTCCTCCGGAACGCCCTTCTCGGACCACTCGTTGGCGAAGTGTTCCATCTGGCGGAGGACCAGGTCGATGGCCTCCTTCTGCTGGTCCGGCGGATAGTTGTTGCGGGCCAGGAGGCGCTTGATGGTGCTGCGCAGGCGGGCGCGGACGGACTCGCGGGCGATCCAGTCGGGCTTGAGCTGGCGGCAGACCTCGGTAACGAGTTCGCGGGCGATGCCGGCCAGGACCTCGTCGCCCATGAGGGAGCGGGCGGTGCCGTGGTCGGCGACAGCGTCGTAGAAGGCGAGTTCGCGCCAGTTCAGGGGCGGGTCGAACTGCGTCGCGATGGGGAGTCTGGGCCTGGGCCAGAAAACGAAGCAGGGCTGCGAGTTCCCCTGCTATACGGTCGAGGTCTCCCACCGCGGCGAGCTCACCCAGACCGAGGGCGATCTGCGCGCGGGTGGCCTCGCGTTCACTCTCGGCGACTGAACAGCCAATCGGGGCGGGATGGCCCCTCCGTGCCCTCCCTGCGCATGCCCGCCCTTTCGGAACCTGTCACTGGACAAAGAACTTCACCCACGTGTCGGCCGGCAGGGCATCGTGGACCCAGCGACAGGTCCCGACAACTCCGGCCACCGGCATCGCGGTCTCGGGGACGGCGGTAGCCCTCAGCGGGTGACGCCGGCCACGTCGGGACACTCGACGCGCGAACCGGGCTGGGGCAGCGGTGTCCACCATCCCGGAACGACTCAGGGGCCGAGGTCGAGGACTCGTACAGGCTGCCCCTTCCACACGTCAGGGGCCGCGGTGGCAACCACCGCCCCGTTCGGCCGTTCCGCGGTCGGCTCGGCGGCGTGCCGGGTGTGGGCAGGAGCCCAGGACGTCTCGCGGGCCATGGCGAGCGCGGCCGGCAGATCCAGGTCGAGCACGGTGATCCCCGGGAGCGCGGCAAGGCGCTCCGCCGAACCGGGCCGTATGCGATCGGCCTCGACCAGCGCGCATGCGGGGGCGTAGAGGAACCAGCCCACCTCGGAATGCGCGCGATGAATCAGGCGTGAGGCGAGCACATTGCCCCGTCCTGCCGCCACCATCGCCGTCTCGTCCAGGACGAAGTGCAGAGCCTCGGTCACCTTACCCCCGCCTCGGTGAGCCGCCGGTCCAGCTCGGCGTCCAGTTCGGCCTGTTCGCTTGCACTCGGGTCGTAGCCGTTCCATGTGCGCAGGGCGGCGCGCGCCTGCTCGGCGCGGGCGGTGCGCTCCTCGGCGGTGAGCAGGGTCTCGGCGAGATGGGACAGGTAGCCTCGCAGAGACATGCCTTCGGAGGACGCTATCCGGGCCAGCCGGTCGCGGGCTTCGGCGGGAATGCGGATGTTGGCGTCGGACATATGGGCCTCCTCAGTCGATCCACGACCTCATCGCCGGCCCCCTGCCGGAAACACGTACTCCGCCCACACGGTCTTCCCCGGTCCCTCCGCGCGCGGATGCCAGTCCCAGCGGGTGGCGAAGTGCGACACCAGCACCAGCCCGCGGCCGGCCTCCTCCTCGCCGTCGGCGGCGCCCTCCGGGGCGGCGGGGCGTCGGGGCAGCCGTTCGGTGCGGGTGTCGGTGACCTCGACGCGCACGACCCGGCCGTCGGGCTCGGCACACAGACGAAAGTGGAAGTCCCGGCCGGCGACATGACCGTGCTGCACGGCGTTCGCGGTGAGCTCGGCGACGATCAGCACGATCGCGTCATGCGCGTCGGTGCCGTACGGCATTCCCCACGCGTCCAGCCGAACGGCCGCCAGACGACGGGCGAGGCGGGCCCCACGGGGCGTGGAGGTGAAGCGCATCTCGAAGGTGCGGTCCGGCGACGGAACGGGAGCGCAGGGACTGGCCGGTTGGGCGATACCGATGAGTTTGTTGGGTTTCGTCGACACACCGACCACGGTCCCGCCCGTCGCGTAGCGTGACCAGAGGTGACGCAGCGACAGGGACGGTTGTACGTGCACCGTCCGCACCGGTAGGCGCTGCGCGCCGTGACGGCGTCCCTTGCGGGGGCGTTGGGGCAAGGAGGCGGTGATGCACATGGCGGAGACCGGGGAACGCGGTCACGGCGGCGCGGGGGCGGTCGTGAGTCTCGGGGACAGCTGGGAGAACGACGACGGGGCGGCCGGGCCGCGACCTGAGGACGACACCGGGCGAGGGATCGTCGTCGCGTTCGGGCAGACCATGAAGACGCTGCGACTGCGACAGGGCCTGGAACGCGAGGAGTTCGGAAGACGTCTCGGCTACTCGGCCTCCACGATCGCCTCGTTCGAGCAGGGACGGCGGATCCCCACGCCCCGGACGATCGAGCGGGCCGACGACGAACTCGGGGCGGACGGCTTGCTGTGCCTGTGGAAGGAGCAGTTGGAGCGGGCACAGTATCCGGTGTTCTTCCAGGGGATGGCGACCCTGGAGAAAGAGGCCATGGAGTTGGTCTCGTACAGCACACTCGTGTTCAACGGCCTGGTGCAGACCGAGGAGTACATGCGAGCCGTGTTGGCCATGCGGTGCCCGATCCTGGACGAGGAGACCATCGAGCAACGCGTCGCAGCACGGCTGGCCCGCCAGGTCATCCTCGACGGCCGACCGGCCCCGCTCCTCAGCTTCGTGATCGGGGAGGCGGTGCTGAGACACCGATATGGAGGAAGGGACGTGCTACGGGGGCAGTTGGAGCATCTGCTCCTCATCGGCCAAAAGCGGAATGTTGTGATTCAGGTGATGCCACTCGACTGTGAAGACAACGCAGGCGTAGACGGTCCGTTCACGATCGTCACACGCAAGGACGGCAAGAAGTTCGTGTATGCGGAGGCGCAAGGAACCAGCGCCCTCCAGACCGACCCGGAACAAACAGCTCTCGCCGGCGCTCGCTATGGGATTATCCGATCACAGGCTCTCAGTCCGCGAGAGTCTCTGGAGCTCATCGAAGGGTTGCTGGGATCGCTATGAACAACGCTGAGTCCTCGACCGCCGCGTCCGGCCTCGCCTGGTTCAAGAGCAGCTACAGCGGAGCCGAAGGCGGCGAATGCGTAGAGGTCGCCACCGCCGCGGCATCCGTACACATCCGCGACTCCAAGGCCATCACCGGCCCGATCGTCACGGTCTCCCGCAAGGCGTGGACGGGATTCGTCCAGCTGACCTCATCGGAACAGCGCGCCTGACGCACCCCGCACGCCCGTAAGAGCCCTGCCGCCCCCGCCGGACGGCAGGGCTCTCACCATCGGTGCATTTTCGGGTGCGACGGATACCGCTGCCCATCCAGAATGGCCCGATGATCGAAGAACTCGCCGATCGGCTGCGGCAGTGCGGGGAGGACACCGGGCACCCCGAGTTCGCCGCACGCATGGCCCATGCCCTGGAGGCCGTCGTGGCGGATCTCCAGGCACTGCCTCGTGACGACGCGCCCACCGTCCTTGACCTGTACAGGTACGTCAAAGAGCGTTTGGCACGGAACCCGGAGGACAGCGCGGCCCGTTGGGGGCTGGTCGCGCTCTCGCTGGTCCACGGGGCCAACGACGGCGGGCTGTCCCTGCTCGGGCCGGAGATCGCCGCCGACCCGGCGATCGTGGCGGACGCCGTCACGATCGCGGACTGGGTCTTCCAGGAGATCGGCTTCGACCTCACCCGCGAGCTGCGTGAGGCGTGCTCGTATGCCGACCGCCGGGCCCTGGAGGCGCCGGCGCGGACGAACGACCGATTGATTGATTGATTCGAACGAAACTGCCTGGTTGTCCGCGAACTCCCCCGGAAGTGTCCGCGATCGGTAACTGCCGCATCCCGTGGCCGTCGACCCTCGTCCTGGCAAGTGGTCGGAAGGCGACCGAGGATCGGCGAGGAACTGCGGGAAAGTGGGGCGGACATGGCACGGCACGGCGGTGGGCGGGGTTGGCACGTCAAGGTGGCCGGGGCGGCGCTCGGGGTGACGGTGCTGGCTGCGGGTGCGTCGCTGTGGACCGCGCAGGCCGGTGTCCTGGGCGGCCCGACGCCGCGGGCGACCGCGTCGGCAACGCCGGGCAGTGACATCAAGCCGGTGGACGTGACCATCGTGCATGCCTCGGACAAGGGGGAGCACGGCGTCAACATCACCATCGACGACGGCCCCGACCCCGTGTGGACCCCTCAGGTGCTCGAGCTGCTGCGGGAGTACGGGGTGAAGGCCACCTTCTGCATGGTGGGAACGCAGGCGCAGGCGCATCCGGACCTCGTGAAGCAGGTGGTCGCGGCCGGGCACCGGCTGTGCGACCACACGGTGTCGCACGACACCACCATGGACACCAAGTCCGAGGCCTACCAGAAGCAGCAGATTCTCGACGCCGAACGCATGATCACCGAGGCGTCCGGGGGCATACGGCCGATGTACTACCGGGCGCCCGGCGGGGCCTTCACCCCCTACAGCCGCAAGCTGGCGGCCTCCCGGGGTATGCGCCCGCTGGGCTGGAACGTGGACACCAAGGACTTCGAGCTGCCGGGCACCGACGCCATCGTCGCCACCGTCGAGCGGGAACTGCCCAACGGGCCGACGCTCCTCTTCCACGACGCGGGCGGCGACCGCTCCCAGACCGTCGAGGCCCTGCGCCGGATCCTCCCCCGACTCAAGGAGCAGGGCTACTCCTTCGGGTTCCCGGTGCGCTGAGCCACTCGCCCGGGTGACACCAGTGTCGCGTAGCCCTCACCCGACGCGTGAGCCTACGTCGGCTACGGCCCTGAGCCGGGTGAACTCCCGGGTCAGGGCCGTAAACACGTAAACAGAGGAACTACCGCGTCACTCCGCGTCCGGCGTCATCCGCAGCGAGATCGAGTTGATGCAGTACCGCTGGTCCGTGGGTGTCGCGTAGCCCTCACCCTCGAAGACATGGCCCAGGTGGGAGCCGCAGCGGGCGCAGCGGACCTCGGTGCGGAGCATGCCGTGGGAGCGGTCCTCCAGGAGTTCCACCGCGTCGGTGTCCTTCGGGTCGAAGAAGGACGGCCAGCCGCAGTGGGACTCGAACTTCGTGTCCGAGGTGAAGAGTTCGGCACCGCAGGCGCGGCAGGAGTAGACGCCCTTGGCCTTGGTGTTCGTGTACTCACCCCGGAAGGCGGGCTCCGTGCCCGCCTGGCGCAGCACCGCGTACTCGGCGGGGGTCAGCTCCGCGCGCCACTGCTCGTCCGGCTTCTCTACGTCGTACGACATGAAGGCCAACCCCTTACTGCTGTGCGAGACGGTCCAGGATCCGCGGGCCGAGGTCGGTGACATCGCCCGCGCCCATGGTAAGAACGAGATCACCGGGCTTCGCCATTCCCGCCACGACCTCGGGAATCTCCGCCTTGTCGTGGACGGCCTGCACCTCGGCGCCCGCCGCCCGGGCCGCCTCGATGATCAGCTCGCTGGTGATGCCGGGGATCGGGTCCTCGCGGGCCGGGTAGATGTCCAGGACGGCCGAGGCGTCCGCCAGGGCGAGCGCCTGGCCCATCTCCTTGCCCAGCTCCTGGGTGCGGGAGAAGAGGTGGGGCTGGAAGACCACCAGGATGCGGGAGTCCCCGGCCGCCGCCCGCATCGCCTCCAGGTCGGCCGTCATCTCGGTCGGGTGGTGGGCATAGGAGTCGACGACCTGCACACCGGCCGCCTCGCCCATCAGCTGGAGGCGGCGCTTGACGCCGGTGTACGCCGCGAGGGCGGGGGCCAGCTCGGCCGCCGGTACGCCGAGGGCCGCGCCCGCAGCCAGCGCCGCCACCGCGTTGTGCGCGTAGTGCCGGCCGGGGACGGAGACCGTGAAGGCCAGCTCCGCGCCGTCCATGAGCACCGTCACCCGGCTCTTCAGGCCCTGCGGGACGACGGACAGGATGCGGACGTCGGCGTCCTCCGACTCTCCGTACGTCACCGTCCGCACCGATCCGTCCAGCCGCCGGGTCAGCTCGCGGGCGCCCTCGTGGTCCGCCGCGATCACCAGGGTGCCGCCGGGGACGATCCGGTCCACGAAGGTCCCGAAGGAGGCGTAGATCTCCTCGATGGACGCATAGTTCGCATGGTGGTCGAGCTCGACGTTGAGGACGACGGCGACCTCGGGCGCGTACTTGTGGAAGCTGCGGTCGCTTTCGTCGGCCTCGGCGACGAAGATCTCGCCCTCGCCGTGCACGGCGTTGGAGCCGGGGGCGTCCAGGTCGCCGCCGATCGCGTAGGACGGGGCGAGGCCCAGCTCGGTCAGGGACACCGCCAGCATCGATGTGGTGGTCGTCTTGCCGTGCGTGCCGGCGACCGCGAGCGGACGCAGGCCGTCCATCAGCCGGGCGAGGGCGTCCGACCGGTGCACCACGGGGATGCCCAGCTCCGCCGCGCGCGCCAGCTCCGGGTTGTCGGCCCGGATCGCGGAGGAGACCACCACACAGGTGGCGTCGGCGGCGAGGTGCCCGGCCGCGTGGCCGAGGTGCACCGTCGCACCCAGTGCGCGCAGCGCCTCGACGGTCGGCGACTCCTTGGCGTCGCTGCCGGCCACCTCGGCGCCGCGCTGGGCGAGGATCTTCGCGATGCCCGACATTCCGGCGCCGCCGATGCCGATGAAATGGGGTCGGTCCATGGCGGTGGGGAGGCCGGGTGCCATGCGTGTCTCCTGAGGTGCTGGTACGGCGGGCTTTCGGCGGACCAGCCTATGCCGTGGCGCCCCCGATCACGTAACACCGGATCACGCGGCACCGACCGGTCGGACGGACGGATCCCGTGAGACCGCCCGGTCAGGACGCCTTGCTGTGCGAGAACAGCTTCAGCACCGGCACTCCCACCTTGTGCCGGGCCCTGGACGCCCAGTCGCGGTGGAAGAACTCCTCCACATAGTGGGGATCGGTCAGCACGATCACCTCGTCCGCGCCGACCTCGCCGACCAGCGCCCTGAGCGCGTCCAGCGGGTGGTCCTCGATCAGCCGGCCCTCGGCCTCGCGGCCCGCCGCGCGCAGTGCGGTCAGGGAGACCTCCAGGGCCTGCTGCCCGAGTGCCGCCGCGTCCTTGCCCTCCGGGGTGGCCCTTTCGTGTGCCGCCTCGTCCAGCTCGCCCAGGGCGATGTCGTCGATCGCCCGCAGCAACCGGTCCGCCTGGTCGCCGCGGGGCTGCAACAGGACGTGGAAGAACACCTGCTCGTCACCGTGCAAGGTGGTGACGAACTCCACGTCGGCGGATGTGAGGGCCTTCTCGATCATCAGTACGCTCGTGAACACGACGGGCGCCCCTTCTTCTCCGAGCCTTCGAGGGCCCCCGAGGGGCCTCTTCTCCTCCGCGGGCCGTACAGACCCTGCGGAAACCATCCTGCCCTGTGATCGCATAGGAGGTCGCGCGGATAGGTGGGGCGGCGTCGCGGGGCCGGGCACGCACATCTGCGGCGTTGTCGTCAATCACCATGGCTCCGCCATGCCTCAATCCTCCGCCTTGCAGCTGCACGCACCCGGCCCCGCTCCTTCCTCCACCCCACCTATCCGCGCGACCTCTAGGTTCTGCGAGATTCGGTGTGCCCGTCCGCAGTCGGTCGCGGCGAGTCACCCCCGCGGCGCCGCGCCGTGGTGCCGCCTCAGGTGCGGCGGTACCGGCTGAACAGGAACCCGTCCTCCTCCAGCAGCGACGCCAGCGCGAACCGCCGGGGGACCGTCAGCGCGGGGCCGTCGGCGATCCGCTGCCCGTCGCCCGCCGTGAGCATCGGGGAGACCGTGAGACACAGTTCGTCCAGCACCCCGGCCGCGATCATCTGGCCCAGCAGCCGGGGCCCGCCCTCGGTGAGCTGCCGGGTCATGCCGAGGTCCGCGAGGGCGCGGACGGCTCGCGCCGGGTCCACGGCCGTGCCGTCCCCGGCGATCACCACCCGGGCCCCCGCCTTCTCGGCGGCGGCCTTCTGCTCCGGCGGTGCCGCCGCCCCGGTCAGCACCAGGGTCGGCACCCGGGGCGAGGTGAACAGCGGCCAGGAGAAGTCCAGCCGGAGGCTCGCGCTCACCACGGCGATCGCGGTCGCCGGGGCCTGCCCCGCCGCCTTCCGCGCCGCCGCGAAGGCCTCCCGCTCGCGGGCCGGGCGGTACCCCTCCTGCCGTACCGTTTCCGCACCGACGATCACGACGTCCGCGAGCCCCCGCAGGGTGCCGAAGATCCGCATGTCGGCGGCCCCGGAGATGGGCTGGGAACGCCCGTCGTGCTGGGCGGCCCCGTCGAGCGTGGAGACCATGTTGGCGCGCAGCCAGGGCTCCCGGCGGCCGGCGGCGGGCTCGGGGTAGGCGTACGCCCCGGCCAGCTCCTCCAGCGTCCACTCACGGTCGCCGGGCGGGGGCACCGGGCCGCTCTCACCGGGCCGGGCCGCTGTCTCGTCGGTCACAGGGAACAGGCGTCGCATGCCGTGCAGTCTGGCACGGCCTTTAGAGTGGTGAACCGTGCCGTCCTTCACCGCCGCTTCCGGGATCGATCCGATAACCGAAACGGGCCCGCTGTCCCTGTGCTCGCGCGAGCCGCATGTCCCCGCCGACCGACTGGTCGCCGAGATGGTGCCGCCGCCGCGCTTCGACTCGGTCCGGTTCGCCACCTACCTCCCGGACCCCGACCAGCCCAGCCAGCGCGAGGCCGTGGGCGTCCTCGACGGCTTCGCCGGGGGGCTCGGCGGTGCGCACGCCGTGTCCGCCAGGCGCTCGTTCTTCGGCTTCGGCAAGGCCAGGACGCCCAAGGTCCCGGCCGGCCCCCGGGGCGTCTATCTGGACGGTGGTTACGGCGTCGGCAAGACCCACCTCCTGGCCTCGCTGTGGCACGCCACCCCGGCCGAGCCCGCGCTCAAGGCCTTCGGCACCTTTGTGGAGCTGACCAATCTGGTGGGCGCGCTCGGCTTCCAGCAGACGGTCCGGACGCTCTCCGGGCACCGCCTCCTGTGCATCGACGAGTTCGAACTCGACGACCCCGGCGACACCGTCCTCGTCTCCACGCTGCTCGGCAAGCTCGTCGACGCGGGCGTGGCGCTCGCCGCCACCTCCAACACCCTGCCGGGCAAGCTCGGCGAGGGACGTTTCGCGGCCGCCGACTTCCTGCGCGAGATCCAGGGCCTGTCCGCCCACTTCCGCGCCCTGCGCATCGACGGCGAGGACTACCGCCACCGCGGACTTCCGAAGGCCCCGGAGCCCTACAGCGACGACCAGGTGACCAAGGCGGCGTACGCCACCGAGGGCGCCTCGCTCGACGACTTCCCGCATCTGCTGGACCACCTCGCACGCGTCCACCCCAGCCGCTACGGCGCGCTGACGGACGGGCTCAGGGCGGTGTGCCTGACCGATGTGCGGCCGGTGCCGGACCAGTCGACGGCGCTGCGCCTGGTGGTGCTGGCGGACCGTCTCTACGACCGTGAGGTGCCGGTGCTCGCCTCCGGACTGCCGTTCGATCAGCTGTTCAGCGAGGAGATGCTGAAGGGCGGCTACCGCAAGAAGTACTTCCGGGCGATCTCCCGTCTCACCGCCCTCGCCCGCGACGCCCAGGGCCTCGTCGGGGACTGACACCCGTCCGGGGCCCACCGGACGGCGGTACCGGTCTCGCCCCGAGGGCCACATCGGAATTATCGTGGCAAGTGCAGATAATTCCGGACCTCTCATGATCCGGGCCTCTCGTCGAGGGGGTCGTCATGATCCAGGAGCTGGTGGGCGCCTTGGTGGGGGCGGGTGCCGTGGGACTCGTGTATCTGGCCGCGGCGGCACGGATCATCAAGCAGTACGAACGCGGTGTGGTCTTCCGCTTCGGGCAGCTCATCGGGGCGCCCCGGCCCCCGGGATTCACCATGATCCTTCCGGTGGTCGACCGGCTGTACAAGGTCAATCTGCAGATCGTGACACTGCCCATCCCCGCCCAGGAGGGCATCACCCGGGACAATGTGACCGTACGCGTGGACGCCGTCGTCTACTTCAAGGTGATGGACGCGGCGAACGCGCTGATCAAGGTCGAGGACTACCGGTTCGCGGTCTCCCAGATGGCGCAGACCTCGCTGCGCTCGATCATCGGCAAGAGCGATCTGGACGATCTGCTCTCCAACCGGGAGAAGCTCAACCAGGGGCTGGAACTGATGATCGACAGCCCGGCGGTGGGTTGGGGTGTCCAGATCGACCGCGTCGAGATCAAGGATGTGTCGCTGCCCGACACGATGAAGCGTTCGATGGCCCGCCAGGCGGAGGCCGACCGGGAGCGCCGGGCGCGCATCATCAACGCGGACGCGGAGCTCCAGGCCTCGAAGAAGCTGGCGGAGGCCGCCGGGGTGATGTCCGAGCAGCCCGCCGCGCTCCAGCTGCGGCTGCTGCAGACCGTGGTGGCGGTGGCGGCCGAGAAGAACTCCACACTGGTACTGCCGTTCCCGGTGGAGTTGCTGCGGTTCCTGGAGCGGGCGGCACCGGCGGAGGCGGACCGGGGCCACGACGGGCAGGCTGCCCGACTGCCAGGAAGGACACCCTCCGAGGGCGTGCCGGAGCCCGAGGAGGCCCCGGGACCGCCGGACGAGGTGGTTCCCGGACCGTCGTCTCCCGAGCCCTCCGGTGCGGACGAGCCCATGCCGTCCCCCGAGACCGCCACTCCGTGCGAACCCGGGCCGGAACCCGCGGACCCGGCCTCCGACGCAGACCCGGACTCGGACGCGGCCCCGGACGCGTCACCCGCCACGCCCTCCGCGTGTCGCTCCGCCTTCCTCCAGGACCACGAGGACCAGCCCCGTTCCCCTCAGCCCTGACGACCGAGGTCAGCCCGGACGACCGAGGCCGGCCTGACGACCGAGCCGCCCTCGGTCCGGCCGGGTGACTTCCGCGGCCCTCCCGGTCCGGCACACCCACCCAGTAGGGTTTCCCGATCATGGAGACCGCTACGTTCGTACGGTGATCCCTCTTGTACGACGTCTCGTGGCCCTCGGCGTCCTCGGCACCGCGCTCGCCGCCTGCGGAGCCCCCTCCACCCCCACCACTTCGCACCTCTCCGCGCGGCCCTCGGCATCGCTGCCGGCCTCGCCCTCGGTCTCGCATCCGACGCCGTCCCGGCCGGCCACATCGGGGCCGCCCACGCTCGCGACCGGGCCCCGGGGGCTGACCCCCGTCTTCAAGAACGCCGCGACGCACGAGAAGGTCGTCGCCCTCACCTTCGACGCGGACATGACCGCGGACCAGGGCCCCCGGGCGAAGGCGGGCGAACACTTCGACAATCCCGGACTGATCGACGCGCTCCGGCAGTTGAAGGTGCCGTCGACCGTGTTCATGACCGGCCGCTGGGCCGAGCAGTACCCCCGCCAGGCCCGGGCCATCGGCCGTGACCCGCTCTTCGAGGTCGCCAACCACTCCTACAGCCACCACTCCTTCACCGGCAGCTGCTACGGACTGCCGGTCCTGCCCGAGGAACGGATGCGCTCCGATGTGGAACGCGCCTTCACCTCGCTCCGCGCGGCGGGCGTGCCCCGTCCGATGCCCTACTTCCGCTTCCCGGGCGGCTGCTACGACAACAAGGCGCTGCGCGCGATCAGTTCGCTGGGTGTGACGGCGGTCCAGTGGGACGTCGTCAGCGGGGACGCGTTCGCCAAGGACGCGAACGCCGTGGTGCAGCAGGTGCTGGACGGGGTCCGGCCCGGTTCCGTGGTCGTCCTGCACTGCACCCGCAGCGCGGCACCGGTGACCGAGCAGGTGATCCGGACCGTGGTGCCCCGGCTCCGGGAACAGGGCTACCGGTTCGTCAAGGTCTCCGAGATGATCGAGGTGTCGCGCCGACGGTCGTAGGAGCCGGGCGCGGCCGTCCTCCGCCCCGGGAATCCTCCTGTCCCGCGCCTGGCAGACTGGGGGCCGTGAGCAGTGACCACAGCCCCGCGGCATTGACCCAGGACCGGAGCCAGGAGCGTACGGACGGCGGAGACGCCCGGGAGGACAGTCCGTTCCGCTCCGAGCGCTCCGTGCGCGACGAGGCACCGCAGTACGTGCTTCCGCTCGTCGTACGTATCGAGCGGGCCGCTCCCCCGGCGCGTACCGACGCACTGGAGACGGCGGCCCGTGCCGTGCTCCTGATCCTCGACGACGAACGCTCGCTCGGCGAGGGCGAGTGGGCGGCGGCGATGCGGGACTGGCAGGACGCCCGGATCCGCAAGGTGGTGCGGCGGGCGCGCGGCGCGGAGTGGCGGCGGGCCGAGGCGCTGCCGGGCATCACGGTCACGGGCGCCGCGGCGCAGGTACGTGTCTTCCCGCCCGTCCCCCTGGACGGCTGGCCGAAGGAGCTGGCCAAGCTCCAGGTCTCCGGCACGGACCTCGACGAACCGGAGCAGCCTGCGCGGCCCGACCCCGCGGTGCCGGTGCTGTGGCTCAACCCGGAGCTGGAGATGTCGGCCGGCAAGGCCATGGCCCAGGCCGGGCACGGCGCCCAACTCGCCTGGTGGGCCCTGCCGGACGAGGCGCGCACCGCCTGGCGGGAGGCGGGCTTCCCGCTCGCCGTCCGCACCGCGTCCCCGTCCCGCTGGCCCGAACTCACCATGTCCGGGCTTCCGTTGGTGCGGGACGCGGGTTTCACGGAGATCGCCCCGGGCAGCTGCACGGTGGTCGCGGACCATCCCGCGCTCCGCCGGGCCTGACGAGGGGCGAGGCCCGGGGGAACCTCAAATGTTCCTCTGAACGCCCCCCGGTGGGGGTTCGACCCCCGGGGCCGGGGTCATGACTCCCTCAACGCCGTCTGGGGAGACGCGTCTACGGGAAAGAACAGTCGTGCGGCCGGTGTGGGCGGTGACCGCACCGGCCGCACGGCTGTTCGACCGCAGGGCCCGGGGAGATCCTCGCCGGAGGAGGGGGACGATGGAGCGACTGGGGACGGGCATCGGCTGGCGGCCGGAGATCGCCGACGCGGTGGAGCGCATGCAGGGCGTCGACTGGGTCGAGACCGTGGCGGAGAACGTGTGCCCGGGGCATCTCCCCGAGTCGCTGCTGCGGCTGCGTGACCGCGGTGTCACCGTCGTCCCGCACGGTGTCTCCCTCGGCCTGGGCGGCGCGCACCCTCCCGAGGAGGCCCGGCTGGCCGGACTCGCCGAGCGTGCCCTGGCGCTGGGCTCGCCACTGGTCACCGAGCACATCGCGTTCGTACGGGCGGGCGGGCCGCCGACCGGCTCTCCCCCGCTGGAGGCTGGTCATCTGCTGCCGGTCCCGCGCAGCCGCGACGCGCTGGACGTGCTGTGCGAGAACGTCCGCATCGCCCAGGAGTCCCTGCCGGTACCGCTCGCGGTGGAGAACATCGCGGCCCTGTTCTCCTGGCCGGGCGAGGAGATGACCGAGGGGCAGTTCCTGTACGAGCTGGTGGACCGCACCGGGGTACGGCTGCTGATCGATGTCGCCAACCTCCACACCAACCACGTCAACCGGGGCGAGGACCCGGCCGGGGCGCTCGACGAACTGCCCGTGGAGGCCATCGCCTACGTCCATGTCGCGGGCGGTCACGAACGGGACGGCGTCTGGCACGACAGCCATGCTCATCCGGTCCCCGAGCCGGTCCTGGACATCCTGGCGGACCTGGCGTCCCGCATCACCCCGCCCGGGGTGCTGCTGGAACGCGACGACGACTTCCCCGAGCAGGCCGAGCTGGAGCGGGAACTGACGGCGATCCGGGAGACGGTGCGCGCGCGGACGGCGGCGGGCGGGCAGAGGGCCGGCGGGCGGACGGCAGCGGGCGGCCCGACCGATCCCGCGACGGCGGATCGGGGCGGCTCACCCGTGAGGTCCAGTGCCATGAGAGAGACACCCCGGCGGGCCGGAGTCCCCGTACCCGTGGATCCGGCGTGCGAGGATCCCGGTGATCCCGGTCGCGGCGGTACCGACCCCGCCCGTCGGCGGCTCGCGCTGGCGCAGACCGCGCTGCTCTCCTCCCTGGTCGCCGACGCTGCCCCGCCCGAGGGCTTCGACCGGGTGCGGCTCGGGGTGCAGGCGGACGCTCTGGCCGCCAAGCGGGCCGGTGTGGTGGCGAAGGTCGCGCCCGAACTGCCCCGGATCCTCGGGGAGGAGTACCGGCCCGCCTTCCTCGCCTACGCCCAGGACCGCCCGATGACCGGCGGCCACCGGCGCGACGCCCTCGACTTCGCCGAGCATCTGCTGCGCGCCGGACGGCCCGAGGACACCCGGGCGCGGCGTCGGCTGCGCACCTGGTGGCGGGAGCGCTCGGGACCGACACCGCCCTCCCGCCGCCCCGCGGTCCGGCTGGCCAGGACCGCACGCCGGATCCTGTCCCGGCGCTGAACCGGCACATCCCGGTCTCCGAGCTCTCGGTGATCGTCGTGGACGCCGATCGGCACCAGGGCACGCGCCCGCTCGGTAGGGCCGCGCACATAGATATGTCCCGCACCCCGGCAGGGCGCGGGACATGTCCCGGTGGAGCGTCAGGCGAGGTCGGCGACCAGGTCCGCGACCGACTTGCGGCGGCCCGTGAAGAACGGCACCTCCTCGCGGACGTGCATCCGGGCCTCCGAACCGCGCAGATGGCGCATCAGGTCGACGATGCGGTGCAGCTCGTCGGCCTCGAAGGCGAGGACCCACTCGTAGTCGCCGAGGGAGAAGGAGGCGACCGTGTTGGCCCGCACGTCCGGGTAGCCGCGGGCCATCTTGCCGTGGTCCGCGAGCATCCGGCGGCGGTCCTCGTCGGGCAGCAGATACCAGTCGTACGAGCGCACGAACGGGTAGACGCTGACATAGTTGCGCGGGGTCTCGTCGGCCAGGAACGCCGGGATGTGCGAGCGGTTGAACTCGGCGGGGCGGTGCAGCGCCATGTTCGACCAGACCGGCTCCAGGGCGCGGCCCAGCCTGGTGCGGCGGAAGAGGTTGTAGGCCTCCTGCAGCTGGTCGCTGGACTCCGCGTGCCACCAGATCATGAGGTCGGCGTCGGCGCGCAGCCCCGACAGGTCATAGGTGCCGCGGACGGTCACATCCTTGGCGCCGAGCTGGTCGAACAGCTCCTGGACCTCGTCGGCGTACCCGGCGCGGTCCTCGGGCAGCACGTCCTTCAGCTTGAAGACGGACCACAGGGTGTAGCGGATGACCTCGTTGAGGTCCTTGGCCAGCTTGCCCTTGTTCGGGATCCTGCCGGCCTCGGTGGTGGGGGCGTCGTCACTCATGGGGTTATTCTCCCGCTCCGTCATCAGGGTTCTGCACCGGGTGTGCGGTGTGGTCGTGCGTGTCCCCCGGTCGTGCGGTCTCGGCGGACGCGCCGTGCGCCGCGGCGGTCGTCGCGGGGGTCACGCCGAGCCGGTCCACGGCGGCGTAGGCGCTCGCGATGCACGCCGGGATGCCGACGCCGTCGTAGGCCGCGCCGCACACCGCGAGGCCCGGCAGTGCGGCGAGGTGCTCACGGACGCGGTCCACCCGCGCATGGTGGCCGACGGGGTACTGGGGCAGGCCGCCGTTCCAGCGGGTGACCCGGGCCTCCAGCGGCACCGCGTCCAGGCCGGTGGCCTCGCGCAGGTCGTGCCGGGAGACGGCCACCAGGTCGCGGTCCTCGCGCTGGAGTATCTCGCTCTCGCCGTACCGGCCGACCGAGGTCCGTACGACGACCACGTCCGGGTCCTCGTCGGCGATCCAGCCCCACTTGTGGGAGGCGAACGTCGACGCCTTGATCGTGCGTCCGTCGACCGGGGGCACCAGGAAGCCGCTGCCCTCGGGCAGGGTCAGGTCGGCGCGGTGGAAGGCGAGGGTGATCAGGGCCATGGAGGCGTACTCCACGGCGCCCAGTTCGGCGGCGGCCCCCGGGGAGGCGGTGCGCAGCAGCCGGGCGGCCTCCGGGGCGGGGGCCGCGAGGACCACCGCGTCGGCCTCGAGGACCCGGTCGCCGAGGCGGACCCGCCAGCCCTCAGTCGTACGGTCCAGCCCCTCCGCCGCGGTCTTCAGGAGGATCTCCCCTCCCCGCGCCCGCACCGACTCCGCCACGGCAAGCGGGAGCCGGCCGACGCCGCCCCGGACGCCCAGGAACACCGGGCCCTGCTGCGGGTTCGCGGCCGAGGCCGCCTGGATCTCGCGGACCGCCTCGGTCAGCGAGTCGTGCGCACGGGCCGCCGAGAACAGCTGCGGGACCGCCGAGCGCATCGAGATGCGGTACGCGTCCCCCGCGTACACCCCGCCGAGCAGCGGTTCCACCAGACGGTCCACCACCTCACGGCCGAGGCGGGCCGCCACGTACTCCCCCACCGCCACATCGTCGCCGACCTCGGTGCGCGGCAGCTCCGCGTCGCGCTCGATACGGGCCAGCCCCTCGTCGGTGAGCAGACCGGACAGGGCGGAGGCGGTGCCCGGCACCCCCATGACATGTCCCTTGGGCATCGGCCGCAGCGCACCGCGGGTCCAGATCGAGGCGGTGGTCGTGGCCGGGGCCCGGAGGTCGTCGGTGAGACCGACCTCGCGGGCGAGCACCGCCGCCTCGGGCCGGCGCGCCAGCATCGACTCGGCACCGAGGTCGACGCGCACTCCGGCGATCTCACCGGGCAGCAGCTTGCCGCCCACCCGTTCCGAGGCCTCCAGGACCGTCACGCGCGCTCCCCGGTCCAGCAGCCGGTGTGCGGCGGCGAGCCCCGCGATCCCGCCTCCGACGACCACCACGTGCCCCGCGCCGGTGCGGTTCTCCCATGCGTTCATGCTCTCCAGGCTCTCAGACCGTCCGGCCCCTCCCGCATGGGCCGGTTGTCCCTGCCGAGTCCCGACCGTGACCGCATCGGGACCGGGATAGCGCCAACGTTCCGGCCCGGCCCCGCGTCCAAGATGCATCGGTCACCACACCCTGGGGGGTACACCCGTATGCGCACAT